>NZ_JAVCWL010000036.1:0-85359 GCF_030846505.1 Massilia pseudoviolaceinigra
GATGCGGTGTTTAGGGCTGTTGGGCAATCAATTGCTAGTCAGAGCTCTGACCCCGGTTGAGGGTTGGGGGAGGTAGCGCCGGGCGCTGGTGACGATGTGCTCGGTCAGGGCGTGCGTGAAGGGGGTGTCGATGTTCCACGCATACCACGACAGCGCCGTGCTCCAGGTCCGCCTCGGCGCAAGATCCACCAGCTGTCCCGTGGCAATCCGGCTCAGCGCACTCAGCTCGGGCATCAGGCCGTAGGCCACGCCGTGCAGGATACAGTTGTCCAGTGCGGCCGAGACCGGCATGGTGTGATGGGGAAAGCGCACCTCGGCGCCGAACTCGCGCGCCAGGAAATACGCCAGTTGCCCGCGCTCGCCGGTCACCGCCGGTGCCAGCGCCACCGCCTCGGCAATGAAGCCGTCGCCGAACCAGTGCCCCGCAAACGCGGGCGTGGCCACGCAGGTGTAGCGCAACAGCCCCAGCGGCGTGGACGTGGTGCCGACCGCCGCTTCGCCTGCATCCTCGGCCGCGGCCACGCAGGCGAACACGGCGCCCTCGCGCACCAGCCGCAGCGCGCGCTCGCCGTCAGCCGTTTCGATGTGGAACTGGCAGCGCGGCGGCGACAGCAGCGGCGGCAGCGCTTGCGCGAACCAGGTCGCCAGGCTGTCGGCGTCGAGCGCCAGCGCCAGCGCGGGCAGGCTGGTGTCGCGCCCGAGATCGATGTCGAGCGCCGCTTCCATCAGTCTGACATGGCGGAAATGGACCAGCAGCCGCTGCCCCAGCCCGGTCGGCACCGACGGCGTGCCGCGCACCATCAGCAGGCGCCCGCACGTGTCTTCCAGCGCCTTGATGCGCTCCGCTACCGCCGGCTGGCTGATTCCCAGCAGCGTCGCCGCCTCGTCGAAACTGCCGCTCGCCGCCACCGCGTCGAGCACGGCCAGGCCGCGATAGTCGAGATTACTCATCAGTAGATCTGGTCCATGGTGATTTTGATGAGCAATACTAATACGCTTGTGCCGGTGCTGCCAACGCGCAATAGCGGCGCGCCACGGTGAACTGAAATTTGGCGTATCGTTGACGCCTGAAAACACCAGTCCCCGGCATCCCATTTTGTACCTCAAGTTGAAGAAGAGTCCGCCATGAACAAGTTACACGTCGACGTCGCCGTCATCGGTACCGGTACCGCCGGTCTTGCCGCCTACCGCGCCGCCCGGGCCCAGGGGAAAACCGCGGTCGTGATCGAAAGCGGCCCTTACGGCACCACGTGCGCCCGCGTCGGCTGCATGCCCAGCAAACTGCTGATCGCCGCCAGCGAGGCCGCCCACATGCTGGCGCTGGCGCCGCAATTCGGGGTCCATCCCGGTCCCGTCCGCATCGACGGCAAGGCCGTGATGGCGCGTGTGCGCAGCGAACGCGACCGCTTCGTCGGCTTCGTGCTGGAAAGCGTCGATAACATCCCGGACCAGGACAAGCTGCGCGGCCACGCCCGCTTCACCGGGCCGCAATCGCTGCAGGTGGACGAGCACACCACGATCGACGCCTCGCGCATCGTCATCGCCAGCGGTTCCACGCCGGTCATGCTGCCTCAGCTCAAGGATGTGGGGGACCGCATCATCGTCAGCGACGATGTGTTCGACTGGACCGACTTGCCCGCATCGGTGGCGGTGATCGGCACCGGCGTGATCGGGCTGGAACTGGGCCAGGCCCTGCACCGCCTCGGTGTGCGCGTGAGCGTGTTCGCGCGCGGCGGCAGCGTGGCGCAGCTGAGCGACCCGGAAGTGCTGCACGTGGCCGCCAAGGCCCTGGCACGCGAGCTCGACCTGCGCTTCCAGCAACGCATCGTCAGCGCCGAACAGCAGGGCGAGGAAGTGGTGCTGGTCACGCGCGACGCCGCCGGCGCCGAGAACACCGACCGCTTCGCCTACGTGCTGGTGGCGGCCGGGCGCATGCCCAACGTCGACAAGATCGGCTTGGATGCCACCGGCCTGGAACTGGACGAGCGCGGCATTCCCTTGTTCGACGCCACCACCATGCAGTGCGGCACCAGCCACATTTTCATCGCGGGTGATGCCAACAACGAACGCCCGGTGCTGCCGGAAGCGGCCGACCACGGCAGGATCGCGGGCGACAATGCCGGCCGCTATCCCGATGTGCGTCCCGGCCTGCGGCGCACGCCGCTGACGATTGCCTTCACCGAGCCGCAGATCGCCACCCTGGGCGAGAGCTACAAGGAGCTGTGCGCCGAAGGCAAGCCCAAGTTCGCAATCGGCAAGGTGTCGTTCGAGAACCAGGGCCGCAGCCGGGTGATGCTGCAGAACCACGGCATGCTGCGCGTGTACGGCGAATACGGCACCTGCCGTTTCCTGGGCGCCGAAATGATCGGGCCGCGCGCGGAAAACCTCGGCCACCTGCTGGCCTGGGCCTGCCAGGCGCGCCTGACGGTGGCGCAGATGCTGGACATGCCGTTCTACCATCCGGTGATCGAAGAAGGCGTGCGCACCGCCCTGCGCGACCTGGCGGCGGAGCTGGAAAAGGGCGCCCCGAAAGCGGGCAGCGCGCCGGACAACACACCGGGCGTGTAGATGCCGGACGCCGCGGATTCCTGACCGGGTGCGGCTTCCGGCGCGAAACATTTCTTAACCGGGTTCAGAGCTCGGATGAGAAACGTTTCGATGCCCCCGTCGCGCGCCTGGCTTAGTTCAGGTAACTGGCGTCGAGCCGCCCCGCGCCCGCCATCTCGCGCACGATGCGTATCGTGTCGATATCGGCTTCCTGGTAAGCCGACTTCTTGTATTCGTCATACATGGCATTGGCCTTGTCGGTCTCGGCATCATGCCCGTCGTCGTACTTGAAGCGCACGAACATGGTGTGCTCGGCCGGCGTTTCGATCGTCACGGTCAGGCTCGACGCGGCGATTTCGCCCTGCTCGGGCACTTCGTAGCGCACCTCTTGCAGCGGTGTGAGCAGCACGCGGTCGATCACCACCAGTTCGCCGAAGCGCCGGCTGCGGCGGAAGCTGCCGCTTTCGCGCTCGTCGATCGTGCACTCGTCCAGATGCGGCACGAACAGCTTGGGTGACTCGGCGCACAGCACCAGCCCGCGCCACACCTGCTCGCGCGTGAGGGTGTCGATCAGCGGATTCAGGGGATCGTTGATTTCAATCAGATGTTCAAATTTCATGGTGCTTTAACTCGTCGGTGAAGGGCATCGCAGCCCGGATACCGGGATGGTAACGCAAGCGATCTGTGCGCGCTGGAAAGTGACTTGCGGATACACTGCTTATCGAGCAGACAATCGGTCGGCACTACCAGCAAAGAACACAGCATGAGGACCACACGCAAAGATTATCTGGCGCATATCGAAGAGCTGCAAAAACGCAGCGGCGACACGGTCGCCAAGCACATCGCCGAACGGCGCGCACTGACACCCAGCCAGCCCGATCCGGAGGACGACGCCACCTTCGGCCAGCGCGCGGCCGATGCCGTGGCGCGCTTCGGCGGCTCCTGGACCTTCATCATGCTGTTTGCGCTGGTGCTGGTGTCCTGGGTGGTGCTCAATTCCTTCCTGCTCACGCGCGGCGGCGCCAAGCCGTTCGACCCTTTTCCCTACATCCTGCTGAACCTGTTCCTGTCGATGCTGGCCTCGATCCAGGCGCCGGTGATCCTGATGTCGCAGAACCGCCAGGGTGAAATCGACCGCCTGAATGCCCAGAACGATTACGAGATCAACCTCAAGGCCGAGCTGGAAATCATGGCCCTGCACGAAAAGATGGATGCCTTCAAGCTGCAGCTGCTCGAGATGCAGCATGAGCAGCTGCGCCTGCTCAACGCCTTGTGCGAGGACAACAAGGTCCCTACCTAATTCCCGATCCCCGGCAAGCCTTCGTCCCAGTACGGGGTGGGGCCGAAGCGCGCGGCGAAATAATCGATGAAGGCTTGCGTCTTGGGCGGCAGGAAATTGCGGTTCAGGTACTGGGCCGACACCACCGAGTTCAGGGCCATCGGATACGCCGCCAGCAGCGGCACCAGCGCGCCGCTCTTGAGCTGCTGATACACCGCCCAGGTCGATTGCAGCGCGATCCCCAGGCCCGCCATGGCGGCGTCGCGCATCGCTTCGCCGTTATCGCTGCGCATCCGTCCTCCCACCCGCACGCTGATCAGGCTGCCATCGACATCCCGGAAATTCCAAGGATTGACCCCTTCCAGCACCAGGCACTGGTGATCGGCCAGTTCCTGCGGGCGCTGCGGCGTGCCGTGCCGCGCCAGGTAGGCGGGCGAGGCCACCAGCAGCAGGCGGCTGGGCGCCAGCACGCGCGCGATCAGGGCCGAATCGTGCAGCGGCCCGTTGCGGATGGTGACGTCGATGCCGTTGGCGGCCAGGTCGATCACCCGGTCCGACAGGCGCAGGTCAAGCTGCAGGCCGGGGTAGCGTTCCATGAAGGCGGGCAGCCACGGCATCAGGTGCAAGCGCCCGAACGAGACCGAGGCCGCCACCCGCAGCAAGCCCTGCGGTTCGCGCCCGGTTCCGACCGAGGCGCGCGCCTGTTCGGCGGCGTCGAGCAGGGCCACGGCGCGCTCCAAAAAGGTTTCGCCATCCTGGGTCAGGGCGATCTGGCGCGTGGTGCGGTGCAGCAGGCGGGCGCCGAGCTGGCGTTCGAGCTGGGCCATGCGCGCGCTCGACGCCGCCGGCGACAGGCTGAATTCGCGCCCTGCGGCGGACAGGTTGCGGGTGGCGCAGACGCGCACGAACAGGGCCACATCGGTCAGGTCAAGGTTCATTGTGTTGTTTTGGTGAAGAGATATTCAATCATTATGCCAATTATCAATCGAATCGATGCGGACTACACTGGCTCATCTGTCAACCAAACAAGGAAACAACATGAAAGCCATTGCCGTCATTAACGGAACCCTGCACGACGTCGAGTTGCCTGTGCCACAGCCGCAAGGGCGCGACCTGGTGGTGAAAGTGGAGGCGATTTCGGTCAATCCGGTCGACTACAAGCAGCGCAAGGCGGCCGCCCACGATGGCGAGCCGCGCCTGGTCGGCTGGGACGTGGCCGGCACCGTCAGCGCCGTCGGTCCCCAGGCCAGCCTGTTCAAGGTGGGCGAGGCGGTGTATTACGCGGGCAGCGTGGTGCGTCCGGGCGCCAACAGCGAGTTTCATGCGGTCGACGAGCGCATCGTGGGGCGCAAGCCGGCCAGCCTGAGCGTGGAACAGGCCGCCGCGCTGCCGCTGACCAGCATCACCGCGTGGGAAGCGCTGTTCGAGCGCCTGGGCGTGGCGCGCGGCGGGGCGGACGAGGGCAAGTCGGTGCTGATCATCGGCGGCGCCGGCGGGGTGGGGTCGATCGCGATCCAGCTGGCCAAGAAGCTGGCCAGGCTGAACGTGGTCGCGACCGCCTCGCGCCGGGCGTCGGAACAGTGGTGCAGGGCGCTGGGGGCCGATCATGTGATCGATCACCATGGCGACATGCCGGCGCAGCTGGCCGCGCTGGGGCTGGCGCAGGTCGACTATATTTTGTGCCTGAACGATATCGATGCGCACTTTGCGGCGATGGCGGCGGCGATCGCGCCGCAGGGCAAGATCTGCGCGATCGTGCGCAACGAGCGGCCGCTGCCGATGGACTTGGTGTTCGGCAAGAGCGTGACGGTGGTGTTCGAGATGATGTTTACCCGTTCTATGTTCGGGACGGCCGATATGATCGAGCAGCACAAGCTGCTCAATGCGGTCGCTGAGCTGGTCGATGCGGGGGTGCTGACCACCACCGTGGGGGAAAACGGCGGCAGGATCGATGCGTCCAACCTGACGCGCGCCCACGCGGCGCTGGAGGCGGGGCGGACGATTGGCAAGATTGTGTTGTCGGGGTTTTAAGTCCGGCTTG
The DNA here is from genome assembly GCF_030846505.1 of Massilia pseudoviolaceinigra. Classification (NCBI taxonomy): domain Bacteria; kingdom Pseudomonadati; phylum Pseudomonadota; class Betaproteobacteria; order Burkholderiales; family Oxalobacteraceae; genus Massilia; species Massilia pseudoviolaceinigra. The sequence goes on from NZ_JAVCWL010000036.1 coordinate 5,868, forward strand.
GGCGGATTGCGCCACCTCCCGTCGTTCGCGCCACCACCGTCGTACCCGCCACCACCGTCGTTCCCGCCTGCGCGGGAACGACGGGCGAACGACGTTCGGCGTACGTTACAATGGCCGGTCGTCCCCCATCAGATTGCCCCGCCCGATGTCCTCCACTCCCAATTTCGGCCTGAACGCTCCCCAGAGCGAAGCGGTCATGTATCTTGACGGCCCCTGCCTGGTGCTGGCCGGTGCCGGCTCGGGCAAGACGCGCGTCATCACCCAGAAAATCGCGCACCTGATCGAAGACCGCGGCTACGATCCGCGCACCATCGCGGCGCTGACCTTCACCAACAAGGCCGCGCTGGAAATGCAGGAGCGTATCGCCAAGCTGCTCAAGCAGCCGCGCCAGGCCAAGCAGCTGACCGTCTCGACCTTCCACTCGCTGGGCGTGAAAATCCTGCGCCAGGAAGCGGCCGGCGTGGGCCTGAAAGACCGTTTTTCGATCATGGACAGCGACGATTGCTTCGGCCTGGTCCAGGATCTGGCAATCACCACCGACAAGCAGCTGATCCGCAGCATCCAGAATGCGATCTCCTTGTGGAAAAATGCCCTGATCGACCCTGAAGACGCGGTCAAGAACGCCAAGGATGAAGACGAAGCCCAGGCCGCGCGCGTGTTCCGTAGCTACGTGGCCACCCTGGCGGCCTATCAGGCGGTCGATTTCGACGACCTGATCCGCCTGCCGGTGGAGCTGTTCCGCAACAACGATCCGATCCGCGACAAGTGGCAGCGCCGCCTGCGCTACCTGCTCATGGACGAGTATCAGGATACCAACACCTGCCAGTACGAACTGGTCAAGCTGCTCGTCACCGGCATCGGCAAGAAACCGATGTTTACCGCCGTGGGCGACGACGACCAGGCCATCTACGCCTGGCGCGGCGCCTCGGTGGAAAACCTGAAAACGCTGGGCGACGATTTCCCCGACCTGCGCGTCATCAAGCTGGAACAGAATTACCGCTCCACCACCCGCATCCTGCAGGCGGCCAACGCGGTCATCTCGAACAATCCCAAGCTGTTCGAGAAAGCCCTGTGGTCCGAACACGGCCTGGGCGAGCCAATTACCGTGCTGGGCATGCAGACCGACGACCAGGAAGCCGAGCAGGTGGCCATCATGATTTCGGCCGACCGCTTCCAGCGCAAGAACAAGTGGTCCGATTACGCCATCCTGTACCGCGGCAACCACCAGGCGCGCGTGATCGAGCAATGCCTGCGCAAGGAGCGCATTCCGTACACGATTTCGGGCGGCCAGAGTTTTTTCGACAAGGCTGAAATCAAGGACATCATCAGCTACCTGCGCCTGATCGCCAACGACGGGGACGATCCGGCCTTCATCCGCGCCGTCACCACGCCCAAGCGCGGCGTCGGCATGGCCACCCTGGAAGTGCTGGGCGCGTTTTCCAAGCAGTGGAACTGCTCGCTGTTCGAGGCCACCTTCAAGGGCGGCATCGAAGCGAAGCTGCCGGACCGCCAGCTGCTGCCGCTGCGCGCCTTTTGCAACTTCATCAACCAGCTCGAAGCGCGCGCCAGCCGCCCCGGCCCGTCCGGCAGCGGCGAGAACGCGGCCGCCGTGCTCGACGACATGATGAAGGAGATCGCCTACGAGAGTTATCTGTACGACACTTTTGATGACCGCGCCGCGCAAAGCAAGTGGCAGAATGTCCTCGAATTTACCAACTGGCTCAAGGAACGCGGCTGCGGCGGCAAGGATAAATCGGGCGAGGAAAAAAACCTGCTGGAACTGACCCAGATGGTAGCCTTGATGAGCATGTTGGAAGGCAAGGACGAGGAGCCGGACGCGGTGCGCATGTCGACCCTGCACGCGTCCAAGGGATTGGAGTTTCCACACGTATTCCTGGTCGGCGTGGAAGAGGGCATCCTGCCGCACAAGGGCGACCCGGACGCGTCGGTGGAAACCATCGGCGCGCGCATCCAGGAAGAACGGCGCCTGATGTACGTAGGCATCACGCGCGCCCAGCGTACCTTGTACATTACGTGGTGCAAGAAACGCAAACGTGCCGGCGAGCAAGTCCATTGCGATGTGTCGCGTTTCATTAAGGAAATGGCGCTCGACGTCGGCGACGCTCCGCCCACCGAAGCGGAAACCATTTCACCCAAGGATCGCCTGGCCAGCTTGAAGGCGCTGCTTGCAACGGCGAAAACCTAGCGTCCAACTTAACACTCGGCAGCGCGGAACATGCGTGCTAGCATTAACCCGACGCGCCGGCGTGGCGCGCTTTGCCGAAGGGAGTTTTCATGTCGACATTTAGTAGCGCAGCGCGCGGCGCTATCGTTCCCGCGATGCTGGCCTGGGCCATTGCCGCGCCCGCCATTGCCGATGAGTTTGCCACCAAGCCGGAAGCCGAAGCCGAAGCCGAAGCCATGTCAAGAAGACCATCGTGTTCATGAAGGCCAACGGCAAGGACAAGACGTACAGCGAGATCAACCGCAAGGATGGTCCCTTCACCATCCGCGACCTGTACATGGTCGCTTACGGCTTCGACGGCGTGGTGCGCGCGCATGGCGCCAATCCCAAGATGCTGGGCAAGAACCTGATGGGATTGAAGGATATCGACGCCAAGGCGTTCGTGCGCGAACGGGTCGAGATGGCTAAAAAGAATCCTTCTTTTTGGCAAGAATATAAGTTCACCAATCCCGTCAGCGGGAAGATTGAACCGAAGGCAATGTATTGCCAGCCCAGCGACGATGTGATCATCTGCGGTGGTGTTTATTTGCGATAAATTGCCCACACGATTCAAATTTTGTTTGACGGAAACTTCCGACTTTGAAATACTGAATTCACCGCCGGGCGCAAGCACGGCACCCTTCCAGATCCGCCTGCCGGCAGCGTTGCCTGGTTGCGCGTCGTTTGGACTCCCTTCACTTCCAATTGACGAGCACACAGCATGGCGACCGTATCCGACATCACCGTAACACCCACCTCCGGCCTGACCCACATCGATGCCCTGCTCGACACGGGACCGGACTGGAACTACCTGACGCCTGCCGGCAACACGATCCTGTACACCTTCTCTGTGGCATCCGGCAATGAAGCGGGGCAGACTGGCCAGACCGCGTTTTCCGCTTCCCAGCAGACGCATACGCGCGCCGCTTTCGCGGCCATCTCGGCGCTGACCGGCATCACGTTTACCGAAACGGCCAGCGGCACGTCGGCCGATGTGCACCTGGCGGCGGTGAATATCTCCGGCAATAATGTGAGCGGCCTGTGCAGCTGGAATTCGAGCTATGGCTACACCGGCACCACCCTCAACAGCTACGATGCGCAAGCGTATGTCTATCTCGACAACGCCGAGTTCGCCGGCGAGAATGCCAATCTGACTCCCGGCACCGGCGGTTACCAGACCCTGCTGCACGAACTGGGCCACATGCTCGGCCTCAAGCACCCGTTCGAGGGCAGCGCCCACCTGGAAACCGGTGACGACAACACCAGCAACACGCTGATGTCGTATACCAGCCAGGGCGGCCCTTACGCCAACTTCAGCCCGTATGACATCGCGGCCCTGAACTGGCTGTACGGCGGCGACGGCCTGCGCGGCACGCTCGGCATCAATTCGACCGGCGGGCGCTACATCACCGGCACCAGTTTCGCCGATACCATGAGCGGCTCCAGCGGCAACGACCGCTTCGAAGGCGATGGCGGCGACGATGCGCTCAACGGCGGCAACGGCACCGATACCGCCGTGTTCCGCGGCAATTACGCCTCCTATACCGTTACCGACCTGGGCGGCGGCAGCGTGCGCGTCACCGGCGCCGACGGCATGGACACCCTCACCTCGATTGAAATGCTCCAGTTCGACGACCAGAGCGTGCAGTCGGGCCAGGTGGTCACGCCGCCGGCGGGCGACACCAGCGCGCCGGCCGCGCCGACGCTTGCGCTCACCAAGAACGCGAACGGCTATGTGACCGGCGACAAGCCGATTGTCACCGGCAGCGCCGAAGCCAACGCCACGGTCAAGGTGTACAGCGGCGCCACCCTGGTCGCCACCACCACCGCCGGCGCCAACGGTACGTATTCGGTTGCCACCTCGTCCCTGGCCGACGGAATCAATCTGTCGCTGACGGCACGCGCCACCGATGCCGCCAATAATGTCTCGGTCCCGAGCGCCGCGCTGCTGTTCAGCGTCGACACCGTGGCGCCGGTGGCACCGACCGCCAGCGTGGTGGTCTCGGCCAGTGGCGCCGCCCTGTTCAACGGCACCGGCGAAGCCGGCAGCACGATCCGCCTGACCAATGCCAGCGCCATCATCGCCGAAGGCACGGTCGCGTCGGACGGCAACTGGAGCCTGGGCGGCAGCACCCTGAGCAACGGCAGCTACGACGTGAGCGTCAGTTCGCTCGACAAGGCCGGCAACAACACCACCGCCACCAAGCACCTGCTGTTTGCGGTCGGCTCGGCGGCCACGGTCACCGGCACGGCCGGCGACGATTCCCTGCTGTCCACCCCGGGCAACAATGTCATCGATGGCGGCAGCGGCACCGACTCCGTCAGCTACACCGGCGCGCGCGGCAACTACAACGTGGTGCGCGACAGCAGCGGCTTCGTGGTCACCGCCCGCAGCGGCGCCGACGGCATGGACTTGCTGCGCAATGTCGAGTCGATCAAGTTCGGCGACTCCACCCTCAAGCTCGAATACGACGACGTGGTGCAGGCGCTGTACGTGGCGTACTTCGGACGCGCGGCAGATTCCGGCGGCCTGGCGGCCTTCCAGAGCCAGCTGGGCGGCCTCAAGGCGCCGCAGACGTTTCCGGGCGTTACCGCCGCCTACGCCACCGATACCGGGGTGCACAGCCTGATCGACAGCTTCGGTTCCAGCACCGAATCGGCCGCTTTGTACCCGGGCGCCACCAGCGCCTTCGTCACGGCCGTGTTCCAGAATATTTTCGGGCGCGCGCCTGCCGCTTCCGGCCTGTCGTTCTGGACCAATGCGATCGACAACGGCGGCTTGTCGCGCGCCAATGCTTCGCTCTCGATCATGGCCGGGGCGCTGGAAAACACCAGCACCCAGGGCTTGCTCGACGCCAAGCTGGTCAATAACAAGATCATCATCGCCTCGGACTTCACGCTGGCCATCGATAATCCTACCGAAGTGAGCGGCTATGTCGGCATCAATGCCGCCGCCACGGTGCGCAGCATGCTCGCCAGCGTGACGGCCAGCACCGATATCGCGGCTTTCCAGGCCGTCATCGCCAGCACGATCGCTTCCCTGCCGGGCCTGGGGGCGCAAACCGTCGCCGGGATGATGCAGATCGACAGCGTGCAGTCCGGCGCCGCTCTGGATACCCCGATCGCTCTGGTCGGCGTCCAGCACGGCGGCCTGATCGACGCGGTCATGTAAAGCGCGGCCGTTTTCCGGCTCCGCCAGCACGGGCGCCTTACCCCTTTTCCGGGGTAAGGCGCCCGTTTTTTATGGTCCATGGGCGGCGCCAGGCTGGCGCCCGCCAGACCTCGGCGCACGCCAGCATTCAAATTCTCCTGAGCAATATTTAGTTGCTATATTTGCACATGACATGAAATTTGTTTGACGGCAATACTCAAGTTTGAAATACTGCCGCGCATGTCGAGCAATACCCGGCAACGTTCCAAACCTGCCTGCGGTTGCGTTCACCTCCGTTATCCGGCATGATTTGGAATCCTTTCCATTTCACTGCACGCCTACTGCAAGCCTATCTTCATGCCTAAGCTATCCGATCTCGACACCGTCCTCTCCGGTCTGAACCATATTGACTCCCTGCTCGGCGGAGGACCCGACTGGAACTTTCTGACGCCTGCCGGCAATACGATCCGCTACACGTTCTCGATTGCTTCCAACAACGAACACGATAACCACGCCGGGACCGGCCTACTGGCCTTCAGCGCGGGCCAGCAGGCCGGCGCGCGGGCGGCCATGGCGACGCTCAGTGCGATCACCGGCATCGTGTTCGCCGAAACGGCCGATGGCAACGTCGCCGACGTGCACCTGGCGTCGAAGGATCTGGGCGGCGGCACGGCGGGCCTGGCCAGCTGGGGGTCCGGCCATTCCTACTCGGGCGACGAGTTGCTCAGCTTTAGCGCGGAGGCGTATGTGTATCTGGACGATGTCGCCGCCGCCGCTCCCGAGAACGCCAACCTGGCGCCCGGCTCCGGCGGCCTGGAGATCCTGCTGCACGAACTGGGCCACATGATGGGCTTGAAGCATCCGTTCGATGGCGATATCCGTTTGCCCGGCGCCGAGGACAACACCGGCAACACGCTGCTGTCCTACACCGGGCAAGGCGGTCCCTACAGCAACTTCAGCCCGTACGACATCGCGGCCCTGAAATGGCTGTACGGCGGCGACGGCCTGCGCGGCGCGCTCGGCATCAATTCGACCGGTGGCGGACGCTATGTGACCGGCACCAATCGCGCCGACAGCCTGGCCGGCAGCGCCGCCAGTGACCGCCTCGAAGGCGGCGGCGGCGACGATGCGCTCAACGGCGGCAACGGTACCGATACCGCCGTCTTCCGCGGCAACTACGCCGCTTACACGGTCACCAACCTCGGCGGCGGCAAAGTGCGCGTCAGCGGCGCCGACGGCACCGACACCCTGACCTCGGTCGAAGTGCTCAAGTTCGACGACCAGAGCGTGCAGTCGCCCCAGGCCGTCACGCCGCCGCCAGTGGTGACGCCGCCGCCGGTGGTCAACCTGCCGCCTATCCCGCCCGCAGGCGACACCACCGCGCCGGCCGCGCCGACGCTGACCGTCAGCAAGAACCCGAACGGTTATGTGGCCGGCGACAAGCCGGTGGTCAGCGGCAGCGCCGAAGCGAACGCCACGGTCAAGGTGTACAGCGGCGCCACCCTGGTCGCCACCACCACCGCCGGCGCCAATGGTGCCTGGTCGGTTGCCACCTCGGCCCTGGCCGACGGCATGAATGTCTCCCTGACGGCGCGCGCCACCGATGCCGCCAACAATGTCTCGGCCCCGAGCGCCGCGCTGCAGTTCAATGTCGACACGAAGGCGCCGGCAGTGCCGAGCGCCAGCGTGCTGGTCGCGGCCAGTGGCGGCGTGCAGTTCAGCGGCACCGGCGAAGTGGGCAGCACGATCCGCCTGAGCAACGCCGACGCCATCATCGCCGAAGGCACGGTCGCGGCCGACGGCAGCTGGAGCCTGGGCGGCGGCACCCTTGCCAACGGCAAGTACGACGTCACCGTGAGTTCGCTCGACAAGGCCGGCAACGCCACCGCCGCCGCCAAGCACCTGCTGTTTACGCTCGGGCCGACCGACGTGACCGCCGTCACCGGCACGGCCGGCGACGATTCGCTGCTGTCCACCCCGGGCAACGACCTCATCGACGGTGCCGGCGGCACCGACACGGTCAGCTTCCCCGGCGCGCGCGGCAACTACCATGTGGTGCGCGACAGCAGCGGCTTCGTGGTCACCGCCAGGAGCGGCGCCGGCGGCACGGACTTGCTGCGCAATGTCGAGTCGATCAAGTTCGGCGACACCACCCTCAAGCTCGAATACGACGATGTGGTGCAGGCGCTGTACGTGGCGTACTTCGGCCGCGCGGCCGATTCCGGCGGCCTGGCGGCCTTCCAGAGCCAGCTGGGCGGACTCAAGGCGCCGTTGACGTTTTCGGCCGTCACCGCCGCCTACGCCACCGATGCCGCGCTGCACAGCCTGATCGACAGCTTCGGTTCCAGCGCCGAATCGGCCGCCTTGTACCCGGGCGCCACCAGCGCCTTCGTCACGGCCGTGTTCCAGAACATCCTGGGGCGCGCCCCGGCCGCCGCCGGCCTGTCGTTCTGGACCAATGCGATCGACAACGCCGGCTTGTCGCGCGCCAATGCTTCGCTCTCGATCATGGCCGGGGCGCTGGAAAACACCAGTACCCAGGGCTTGCTCGACGCCAAGCTGGTCAACAACAAGATCACCGTCGCCTCCGACTTCACCCTGGCCATCGACAATCCGGCCGAAGTGACCGGTTACGTCGGCATCAAAGCCGCCGCCGCCGTGCGCGGCATGCTCGCCAGCGTGACGGCCAGCACCGATATCGCCGCTTTCCAGGCCATCATCGCCAAAACGCTCGCGTCCCTGCCCGGCATCGGCGCCCAGACCGGGTCCGGAAAGATGGAGCTCGACACCGTGCATCTCGACACCGGCCTGCCCGGCACCCCGCTCGCCCTGGTCGGCGTGCAGCACGGCGGCCTGATCGACGCGGTGATGTAAAGCGCGGCCTTTTCCAGGCTCGGCCATAGCGGGCGTCTTACCCATTCCGGGTAAGGCGCCCGTTTTTTGTGGTTTATTAGCGAAACGGGGCGCCTGATTTGTAACCGGGTTTGACGTAAATACTTGCTTTTGGGATACTTGCGGTAATCGCTGGTAACAATGCCGGCCCGCTTTTCCGTCAGCCTGTCCCGCGCCAGCCGCGCGTGTCCGGCCAATCACCCCTTTTCAGAGTGTCCGCATGACTATCGTTTCCGATATCGAAACCGTCCGCCTGTCCGGCTTCAACAACATCGACGCCCTGCTGAGCTCGGGACCGGGCTGGAATTTCCTCGGCACCGGCGCCCGCTCGCTGAGTTACACTTTTTCCGTTACCAGCGGCAATGAAGCCAGCCAGACGGGGCAGGCCGCGTTTTCGCCGGCCCAGCAAAGCGCCACGCGCACGGCGCTAGCCTACATCACCTCGCTGACCGGGATCGGCTTTACCGAAACGACCGACGGCAGCCGCGCCCAGATCCACATGGCCTCGATCAATATCGCCGACGCCGATACCATGGGCCTGTGCAGCTGGATGACGAGCTACACGCCGCCGAGCTACGGCACCACGGTGCGCGATTTGACCGCCAAGGCGTATATCTACCTCGACAATGTGGAGTTTCGCGCCCAAAACGCTGATCTGAGCCTGGGCGGCCCCGGCTACGAAATCCTGCTGCACGAACTGGGCCACATGCTGGGCCTGAAGCACCCCTTCGAGGGCGACGAGCAGTTGCCCTACGAGGATGACCACACCGGCAACACCCTGATGTCCTACGATTGGTTGGACGGCCCGTACCAGACCTACAGCCCCTACGATATCGCCGCGCTCAACTGGCTGTACGGCCGCGACGGCCTGGGCGGCACCTATGGCGTGGGCAGCGGCAAGGATTACTTCACCGGGCGCGACATCGCCGAGCGTCTCACAGGCACCTACAACAGCGAAGTGATCGAAGGGGCGGGCGGCGACGACGATATCGATGGCGGCGCCGGCAACGATGTGGCCTATTACGTCGGGCCGCGCGCCAATTACGAGCTCACCAAGATCGCGGCCGGCTATGTGGTGTCCGACCACGCCGGCGACGAAGGCTATGACGTACTGACAAATATCGAAACGCTGCGCTTTTCCAACGGCAACGTGTCGCTCGACTACGAAGCCGTCGTGCAAGCCCTGTACGTGGGCTATTTCGGGCGCGCCGCCGACTACAACGGCATGCTCAGCTTCCAGAACCAGCTGGCCACCCTGGGCGCGCCGCGCGACATGAGCGCGCTGGCGGCGGCCTACGCCAAGGATGCCGGCCTGCACGCGCTGATCGACAGTTTCGCCGGCAGCGCCGAATCGGCCGCCCTGTATCCGGGCGACACCGCCACGTTTGTGAAGGGCATCTTCCAGAACGTGTTCGGACGCGCCCCGGCCAGCGCCGGCCTGTCCTTCTGGACCGATGCGATCGACCACAAGGGCTTGTCCAAGGCGAATGCCTCGCTGTCGATCATGTCCGGCGCGCTCGACAACAAGACCGTCCAGGGTATCCTCGACGCCAAGCTGATCAACAACAAGCTGGCGGTGGCCTCGGGCTTTACCCTGTCCATCGATACCGCGGCCGAGATCGCCGGTTACGGCACCAAGGCGGCGGCGGCCTCGGTGCGCACCATGCTCGGCGCGGTCACCGCCACCACCGACCTGACTGCCTACCAGAGCACCATCAAGGCGACTCTGGGCGCCATGACCGGCGCGGTGCGCGTCGCTGGCGATACGCCTGGGGACCTGCCTATCGCCCACGCCGACCTGATTGGCATCGGCTTCCAGGCGTGGGAGCAGACGCTGGTATAGTTAACACGGGCGCGGGCCGCAGTGGCAGCGCCGGCGGGTCAACATCGAAGGAATGGATCATGCTGGTTGATATCAACGGCGGCAGTGGCGTCGACACGGTCGGTTTCGCCGGCTTGCGGGCAGACTACAACATCACCACCGGCGCCGGCGGTTACGCCGTGCTGCCCAAGAGCGGCGCCATCGGCGGCCTCAAGCTGCTGGCCAATGTCGAGCGCTTCAAGTTCAGCGACAGCACCGTCAATGTCGAATACGACTCGGTCGTGCAAGCCCTGTACGTGGCCTATTTCGGCCGCGCCGCCGACCATGCCGGCATGCAGAGCTTCCAGGACCAGCTGGCCAGGCTGGGCGCGCCGCGCGACATCGCCGGCATCAGCGCCGCCTACAACACCAATCCCGGCCTGCACAAGCTGATCGACAGTTTCAGCGCCAGCGCCGAATCGGATGCGCTGTATCCGGACGGCACCGGCGCGTTTGTCGAGGCGGTCTTCAAGAACGTGCTCGGCCGCAGCCCGGCCGAGGCCGGCCTGGCGTTCTGGAGCGAAGCCATCGACAGCGGCGCGCTCTCGCGCGCCAACGCCGCCATGTCGATCATGTCCGGCGCCCTGCAAAACCTCACGCCGCAGGGCTTGCTCGACGCCCAGCGCATCGGCAATACGCTGGCGGTGGCGTCCGATTTCACCCTGGCGATCGACCGCCCGGCCGAAATCGCCGGCTACGGCACCACCCTGGCCGCTTCGATGGTGCGCACCATGCTGGCCACCGTCACCGCCGGCAGCGATGTCGAGGCGTTTCACGCGGTAATCAAGACCATGCTGGCGGTCATGTCGGGCGAACTGCATACCACCCTGGACGCTCCCGAGTCGCCGGACGCGCCCCCGCTGCTGCTGGTGGGCGTGGCGCCGGCGGCATGGGAAGGCGGACTGGCCTGAGCGCACTGGCATAATGGCGGCTTTGCCCCCAAGGACGCCGCCGTGAGCCAGGAAGACCGTTTTGTCGATATCGAGATCAAGCTCGCGCACCAGGAAGACCTGGTCGAGTCCCTGAACCAGATGGTGTACCAGCAAGGCCGCCGCATCGACCAGCTCGATGCGATGGTCGCCAAGCTGGCCGAACACATCCGCAACAATGCCCAGTCGGGACCGAATCCGGTCAACGACCGCCCGCCGCATTACTGATCTTTCCTCCGTCAATACGGCGTTGCCGGCGCCGGCATGCATACATCGTCGCGGATGACGCAGCGATGGCATGCTGATATGATCGTGCGCTCATGCGCTGCCGGCTATCCGTCGGCAGCTTTACTTAGCGCTCGTGAAAGATGCCATGAACCGTCCAAACATGCTTATCGTTGCCGCCAGCCTGGCGCTGGTCAATGTCGCCGCCATCGCCGCGTCGGCTACCGCACCTGTCGCGCCGGCCACCGCCCTGGTCGCGACCAACCCCTTCGCCAAACTGAGCACGCTGCCGTTCCATTACCCGGCATTCGACAAGATCAAGGATGAGCATTTCCTGCCCGCCTACGCGGCCGGCATGAGCGATCACCTGCGTGAAGTCGACACCATCGCCAACAATCGCAAGGCGCCGACGTTCGACAATACCGTGGTGGCGCTGGAGCGCTCGGGCCAGCTGCTCACGCGCGTGGCGACCACCTTCTCGGCCCTGCAGGGCGCCAACACCAACGATACGCTGGACGCCATCGATCGTGAAATGTCGCCCAAGCTGGCCGCGCACAACGATGCGGTCTTCCTCAACGCCAAGCTGTACCAGCGCGTCAAGACCCTGTACGACAAGCGCGCCAAGCTGGGCCTGGACGCCGAATCGAAGCACCTGCTCGAGCGCTATCACAAGGACTTCGTGCGCGCCGGCGCCAGGCTGTCGGCCGAGGACAAGGAAAAGCTGAAAGCGTTCAACAGCGAAATCGCCACCATGCAGACCACGTTCACCCAGAACGTGCTCAAGGAAACCAACGCATCGGCGCTGATCGTCGACACCCGCGCCGAACTGGCCGGCATGAGCGATGCGGCGATCGACGCCGCCGCGGCCGACGCCAAGACGCGCGGCCACGATGGCAAGTTCGCCGTCGCTCTGATCAACACCAGCGGCCAGCCGCCGCTGGCGGTGCTGACCAACCGCGCCGTGCGCGAACGCCTGATGAGCGCTTCGCTTCAGCGCGGCAGCCGCGGCGGCGAATTCGACAACCGCGCCGTCGTCGTCAAGCTGGCCAAGCTGCGCGCCGACCGCGCCGCCTTGCTTGGCTACCCGAATTTCGCCGCCTACTCGCTCGAAGACCAGACCGCCAAGGACACGGGCGCCGTCAACAAGCTGCTGTCGGAACTGGCCAAGCCGGCCGTGACCAACGCACGCAAGGAAGCGGAGGATATCCAGAAGGTCATCGATCTTGAGAAGGGCGGATTCAAGGTCGGCGCGGCCGACTGGGCCTTCTACACCGACAAGGTGCGCGCCCAGCGCTTCAACTTCGATGCAAACCAGCTCAAGCCGTACTTCGAGCTCGACAACGTGCTGGTCAACGGCGTGTTCTTCGCGGCCGAAAAGCTGTACGGCCTGACATTCAAGGAACGCAAGGACTTGCCGGTGTACCACGCGGACGTGCGCGTGTACGATGTGTTCGATGCCAACGGCAAGCAGCTGGCCATCTTCCTGGCCGATATGTACGCGCGCAGCAACAAGCAGGGTGGCGCGTGGATGAACGAATATGTATCGCAGTCGGGCCTGATGGGCACCCGCTCGGTCGTCGCCAACCACCTGAACATTCCCAAGCCGCCGGCGGGCGAGCCGACCCTGCTGACGGTCGATGAAGTCAAAACCACGTTCCACGAATTCGGCCACGCGCTGCACGGCATGTTCTCGAACGTGAAGTACCCGCGCTTCTCGGGCACCAACGTGCCGCGCGACTTCGTCGAGTATCCCTCGCAGGTCAATGAAATGTGGATGATCGCGCCGGAAGTGCTGGCCAACTACGCCAAGCATTACAAGACCGGCGAAGCGATGCCGAAGGAGTTGCTGGACAAGGTCATCGCCTCGAAAAAGTTCAACCAGGGCTTCCTCACCACGGAATATCTGGCGGCGTCGCTGGTGGACCAGCGCTGGCACCAGCTGAGCGCGGCGCAAGTGCCAAGCGACGTGCTCGGGTTTGAAGCGGCCGCGCTGAAGGAAGCCGGCGTCGATTTCGCGCCGGTGCCGCCGCGCTACCGCACGACCTACTTCTCGCACAGTTTCTCGGGCGGTTACTCGGCCGGTTACTACGCTTACCTGTGGAGCGAGAAGCTGGACGCCGACACGGTCGAATGGTTCAAGGAAAATGGCGGCCTGCAGCGCAAGAACGGCGACCATTTCCGCAAGACCTTGCTCTCGCGCGGCGGCACGGCCGACGCGCTCGACCTGTTCCGCAATTTCCGCGGCCGCGAGCCGAAGATCGAGCCCTTGCTGAACCGTCGCGGCCTGAACGCCAACTAAGACCGCGCCTGGGCATCTGCCCGGGCCTGCATCTTTAAAACCGTCGTTCCCGCGCCAAGGCGCGGGGACGGCGGCTCCCCCTCTTTCTCCGCAAAACGCCATGACACGTCCCTCATTGATGATCATCGCGGCCAGCCTGGCCGCGGCTAACTTCGCCTTCCTCGCGCCCGCTTGCGCCGCGCTCGACGCCGCCAACCCGTTCGCCAGCATCAGCACCCTGCCGTTCAACTACCCGGCCTTCGACAAGATCAAGAACGAGCACTTCGCCCCGGCCTTTGCCGAAGGCATGCGCCAGCACGCCGCCGAAGTCGAGGCCATCGCCAACAACCGCAAGCCGGCCACCTTCGAGAACACCATCGTCGCGATGGAACGCTCGGGCAAGCTGCTCTCGCGCACCGGTACCGCGTTCGGCATTTTTTCCGGCGGCAGCACCAACGACACCATCAAGGGCCTGGAGCGCGAACTGGCGCCCAAGCTGGCCGCCCACCGCGATGCCATGCTGCTCAATAAAAAACTGTTCGACCGCATCGACACCCTGTACGCCAAGCGCGCCAAGCTGCGCCTGGATGCCGAATCGGCGTTTCTGCTGGAACGCTACCGCAAGGACTTCGTGCGCGCCGGCGCCAAACTGAACGCCGCCGACAAGGACAAGCTCAAAGGCTATAACGCCGAACTGGCCACCCTGCAAACCACCTTCAGCCAGAACGTGCTGAGCGAAGCGAACGCCGCCGCGCTGGTGGTCGATACCCGCGCCGAACTGGCCGGCATGTCCGACGCCGCCATCGATGCCGCCGCCGGCGTCGCCAAAAAACGCGGCCTCGAAGGCAAGTTCGCCATTCCCGTCACCAACACGACCGGCCAGGCGCCGCTGTCGGTGCTGACCGACCGCGCGGTGCGCGAGCGCCTGCTGGCGGCATCGCTCGCGCGCGGCAGCCGCGGCGGCGAGTTCGACAACACCGGCGTTGTGCTCAAGATCGCCAAGCTGCGTGCCGAACGCGCAGCCCTGCTCGGCTACGCCAACCATGCCGCCTACATGCTGGAAGACCAGACCGCCAGGGACACCGGCACGGTCAACAAGCTCTTGAGCGAGCTGGCCAAGCCGGCGGTGGCGAACGCGCGCAAGGAAGCGGCCGACATCCAGAAAGTCATCGACGCCGGCAAGGGCGGCTTCCAGCTGGCCGCCCACGACTGGGCCTTCTACAGCGACAAGGTGCGCGCCGAACGCTTCAATTTCGACCAGAGCCAGCTGCGTCTCTATTTTGAACTGGACAATGTGCTGATCAACGGCGTGTTCTACGCCGCCGGCAAGGTCTACGGCCTGAGCTTCAAGGAACGCAAGGACTTGCCGGTGTACGACCCCGACATGCGCGTGTTCGACGTGATCGATGCCAACGGCAAGCCGCTGGCCATCTTCGTGGCCGACTTTTACGCGCGCGGCAACAAGCGCGGCGGCGCCTGGGCCAATGCCTACGTGCCGCAGTCGCACCTGATGGGCACGCGCCCGGTCATCGGCAACCACCTGAACATTCCCAAGCCGCCCGCGGGCGAGCCGACCCTGCTTACCTACGACGAACTGCGCACCCTGTTCCACGAGTTCGGCCATGCGCTGCACGGCATGTTCTCGGAGGTGAAATATCCGCGCTTCGCCGGCACCGGCGTGCCGCGCGACTTCGTCGAGTTCCCCTCGCAGGTCAATGAAATGTGGTCCGTCTGGCCTGAAGTGCTGGCCAACTATGCCAAGCACTACAAGACCGGCGAGCCGATGCCCAAGGAATTGCTCGACAAGGTGATCGCGTCGAAGCAGTTCAACGAAGGCTACCGCACCACCGAGTACCTGGCGTCGGCCATCGTCGACCAGCGCTGGCACCAGTTGAGCGCGGCGCAGATTCCGGCTGATGTGGTGGCCTTCGAGGCGGCCGCATTGAAAGAGGCCGGTGTCGACTTCGCGCCGGTGCCGCCACGCTATCGCAGCACCTACTTTTCGCACGTGTTCTCGGGCGGTTATTCGGCCGGGTACTACGGTTACCTGTGGAGTGAAAAGCTCGATGCCGATACCGTCGGTTGGTTCAATGAAAACGGCGGCTTGTCGCGCAAGAATGGCGACCATTTCCGCAAGACGCTGCTGTCGAAAGGCGGCACGCTCGATGCCATGCAGATGTACCGCAACTTCCGCGGCCGCGATGCGACCATCGAGCCGCTGCTGGAGCGTCGTGGACTGAACGCCAAGTAAGCCTGCATGAACCCTTGAAAATGCCGTTCGCTCAGAACGGCATTTTTTTTGCCCGGAGCATTTTCCGGCCGCATGCGCCGATGCGCCATAATGGTGGCGCCAATTTCCTCCATGGAGCCATATTGACCGACATCGCGGTACTTCCCAAATATCTGCAGAACCGCCTCCAGGCGGCGTTGAGACCGGACGAGCGCCTGGTCTGGGTCGGCCAGCCGGTCGCCCAGCACTATAGGAAACGGGAGGCATACGAGCTTCGTACCGCTTTTGTAGCGATGGTGGTAATCGGGCTGCTGTGGATTGTCGGCGGCATCGCCCGTACGCTCCTGCACGGCCTCGACTTCGATTTCCTGCCGCTGATCGGCGTGCCGTTTCTGCTGGGCGGCGTGCTCGGATTGCGGGCGCCGTCCAAGTTCGAGGAAGAAGCACGCTTCGTGGTGTACGCCATCACCAGCGCGCGCGTCATCCTGTTGGGCGGCAACGATCCCGAAACGATCAGATCGTATCGTCACACGCAGTTGCAGCAAATCGAACGCACCGAGCATGCCGGCGGCTGGGGCGACCTGATACTGGAAACCGAACACGAATACGACGGTGACAGCTATACGACGAACCGCTACGGCATGCTCGGCATTGCCGGGGTCCGGCGCGTGCATGGACTCATCGCGGCGCTGGCCAAAACGCTGCCGCTGGCGCCGAACACACCGCATGCCAGCTTCCAGCGGTGCCTCATCACGCCCGATATCGGGCCCTTGCCGGACAAGCTGCGCCAGGCGCTGCGCGCGGAAATGGCGCCGGGCGAACGGCTGGTCTGGGCCGCGCAGCCCATCCCCAACAGTTACCTGAAAAGAGGTTTCACGGAGCAATCCTTTTTTATCACGTGGACGCTGGTCAGCTTGCTCCTCACCGGATTTCTGGTCCCGGCAATATGGCAAACCCATCGGCCGGGAACCATCGACCTATTGATGATGGGCGTGCCGTTGTCGTTTCTGTCGATTGGTCTTTACCGACTGTATCAGCCGTTCAAGATGCGCAGGGATGCGCTCGGCGTGGTGCATGCCATCACCACCGAACGCGCCCTGACGATCGACGCCAACGGTCCGCTGATCACGCGCATCTATACACCGGCCGGCCTGATGCATGCCGTGTGCATCGGCCGGCGCAACGACAGCGGCGACCTTTTGCTCGAAGCGGTATCGGAGGAGATGTCGTCTCACGTGCACTGTTTCCAGCGCCACGGTTTTTTGGGCATCGACGAGGTGCGCCATGTCGAGCGCCTCATCGGCCATCTGATGCAAGCGCCGGTACGTCCCAGCTTCCTTGATAAAAATTGGTATAGCGACAATGCTCTATAATCAGGCACGTCCCTCTTTCCGAACGTTGCCTTTATGCTCACACCTCGCTTTCTCCCGCTCGCGTCCGTCCTGCTGTGCGCCCTTGGCCTGGCGGCCTGTACCACCACACCTGTACGGCCTCCCGAAGTACAGCTGACCGAAGAGCCGGGCGAGTCCGGCCCGCGCTGCAGCGGCGCCGACTGTTGTACCGATGCCGAAGCGCTCGAATTCGGGCCGCAGCGCCTGTATTGCAATGCGCTGGCGCTGGACAACGAAGGCAAGAGCGCCGCCTCGACGGCCGCCCTGCAGCAAGCCATTGCCGGGGCCCGCTCCGAGAAGGTGCGCGCGCACGACGCGTCGGCGGTGCTGTGCCACGCGTACGGGCTCGACGCCCAGCGCGCCAGCGACAGCGGCGACCAGGCCGCCGGCCGCACCGGTTACGCCGCCGCCGTGCAAGCCTGCCGCGCCGGCTTCGGCAAGGAATCGAACCAGGTTGCCCAGGCCTTGCTCGACAGCGCCGAGCAGCGCATGCAGATGAAGGAACTCGGCAACGTCCAGGCCGACATGACCGAGGTGCTGGCGCAGGCGCGCAAAAACGTCAATGCGCAGCTCGAAGCCGATGCCGCGGACGCGCTCGGACGCCTGATGGGCTTGACGGGCGACGTGGCCGCCGAGCGCCGCCTGTTGACCGAGGCGCTGGAGTTGCGCCGCAAGATCCATGGCGAGGACAGCTACCACGTCGGCATGAGTTATGTGAACCTGGGCGGCAGCTACATGCGCCAGAACGACAATCCGACCGGCCGCCAATGGTACGAACGCGCCATCGCGGTGTATGGCACCACGCTCGGCATGGCCGACCCGGTGACGCTGGAAGTACGCGCCGCGCATGCGATGAGTTTCAGCGCGGAGCGCAACCACAAGCGCGCCCAGGAGCTGTTCGAGGCGATGCTGCCGCAGGCCGTGCAAACCTTCGGCGCGCAGTCCGAGGAAACGGTCGCCATCATCAACGATATCGGCGGCATGCACGAGCATCAGGGCCAGAATCCGGCCGCCCTGTTGCGCTACGAGGAAGTGCTGGCGATCCGGCGCGTCACCATGCCCAATACGGTCAAGCACGGCCGCTCGGCCATGCTGGCCGCCACGCTCAAGCGCAGGGTCGCCGGCTGCGGCGGCGCCAGCGCGCTGGATGCGGAAGTGAAGTCCATCGCCGCGCACTTGCGTGCGTCGATGGACAAGGATGCGGACGCGCGCGAGTACGTGGCCGGCGCGTCGGTCTTCAGTGAAAAGTGCGGGCTGCCGGCGCCGCGTGGTGCGCGCAAGAAGAAGTGAGCTGAGCCGCATGCCGGTCGTCACGCACGCGCCGACTGTGTTTTCCATCGATGGTTTTCTCGATGCGCGCGAGTGCGGCGAGCTGGTCGCGCTGGCAGAGGCGCGCGGTTTTGCCGCCGCCGGCGTGCGCACCGCGCAAGGCGCCAAGCCGATGCCGACGATCCGCAATAACGAGCGGGCCCAGTTCGAGGCGCCCGACTGGATCGCCCTGCTGTGGCAGCGCCTGGCGGGGGCCGGCATGCCCGAACTCGATGGCCAGGCTGCGCTTGGGTTGCCGCGCGAACTGCGCTTCTACAAGTATTCGGCCGGGCAGCGCTTCAAGATGCACAAGGATGGCCCGTGGAGCGAAGATGGCCTGAGCAGCAAGCTGACCTTCCTCGTGTACCTGAACGACGGTTACCAGGGCGGCGACACGGTGTTCAAGGAATTTCGCGTCACGCCGAAGACAGGTTCGGCCCTGCTGTTCGTGCACGACACCTGGCATGAAGGCGCCGCGCTGACCGGCGGCATCAAGTATGTGCTGCGCTCGGATGTGCTGTACAGCCCGGACACGCCGTAGCAGGATCGGGATAATCCCGAAAACAATTTTTGCCGCTTCGGCGCCATACCGGCACCCTTTCCGGGGCCAGTACCGTTTTTCAATTCACCCCATGTGGACCC
Source organism: Massilia pseudoviolaceinigra (assembly GCF_030846505.1). NCBI lineage: Bacteria > Pseudomonadati > Pseudomonadota > Betaproteobacteria > Burkholderiales > Oxalobacteraceae > Massilia > Massilia pseudoviolaceinigra. The sequence continues at coordinate 24,999 of NZ_JAVCWL010000036.1, forward strand.
CCATGAAACAATTTATCGCACGGTCGGCATGCCTGATGGCCTTCTCTGCTTCGGCGCTTGCCTGCAGCTACCACAACGCTTCTCCCGCCGAGGTCGACAAGCTCTCGATCAGCAAGACCTCGTTCAGCGTGTCGGATGGAGCGGGCATGGTCACGTCCCTGGCAACGCTGAAGAATGCGTCCGCCGACAGTGTCAGGGATGTCATGCTGGAAGTGAAATACTTCGACGCCAGCCACGTCCTCATCGATACCGTAACCCAGTCGGTCGATGAGCTTGTCGTGCCGGCGTCCGGTGAGGTTGCATTCCGCATTAGCGATCTTGCCTCGCGGCCCAAAGAGGCTTACGCATCGCAGGAAATTCGCATCGTCTCGGCCGAGGCGATCAAGCCGCACCGCAAGCCGTCGCCATCGGTGATGTCCCGAGTTCTTGATTTTCTATACAGTTGGGGGCCGATGCTGCTGTTAGTTGGCGTGTACATTTACTTTATCAAGCGTGCGAACGGCAAGGATTCCCCGCAAAACAGGATGATGGTGCTGCTGGAGTCGCAGAGCGCCCACCTCGACGCGCAGCTGCGTTTGCTTGAACGGCTGGCTGTTGCCGCCGAAGCGCAAGCAAGCCGTTCTGGCCCGCACGCGCCCGGCTGAACCATCCAGACGAGTGGACACCATGCGACTGCGTACTGTGCTGTTCGTCGGCTTGGCGAGTGTCCATGCCCTGGTCGCCTGGATCTGGGCCGGCACCAGCACCCTCGGGCCGGCCATCGCCGCCACCATCTACGGCCCCTTGTTCGTGCTCGATGCGATCAAGCTGCCTGTGTTCGGCGGTTGGCCGTCCGGCGGCTGGGCCGCGCCATCCCTGCTGGGCTGGGCCTGCGTGGTGCTGTTCTGGGCTGCCATCTGGTGGAGCGTGGCGGTTTTGCTGGTGCGCCTGTGTCGTCGCTGATCGGCCACGCCGCAGCCGGCGCCACCGTGTTCCTCGCCCATGCGCCGGGTGCTCCCCCGCGCTCGCGAATGGCGCTGGTCCTGCTGGTGTCGCTGGCGCTGCTGCCCGACCTCGATTACCTGCCATTCTGGCTGTTCGGCATCGACAGCGAGCCGCGCTGGTCGCACTCGCTGCTGTTCGGCCTGGGCGCCAGCCTGCTGGCGTGGCTGGCGCTACGGGGCGCGCTGCCGTTTGCGGCGCTGGCGCTGGCGGCCTGCTCGCATCCGCTGCTCGACCTGCTGGTCGGGGTGCACCCGGTTCCCCTGTTCTGGCCCTTGCCGCTGGCGCAGGTCGAGTCGCCCATCGGACTACTGCCCAGCGCCGGGCGCCTGAGCTTCACCAACATTTATTTGTGGCGCAACCTGCTGATCGAATGCCTGGTGCTGCTGCCGCCGTGCGCCATCATCGTGGCGCTGGCCCGCCAGGTGGCATGGCGCAGGATGGCCGTGGCAAGTCTTGTGGCTGGCCCCTGCTGGGCGCTGGCAGTGGTCTGGTCGCTGCGCATCCATGGTTGACCTGGCTAATGTTAAAATAATGCAATCCAAACATCATTGCGACAAAGGTATTATGCGCCGCCATATCAACATGTTCCTCCTCCCCCTGCTGCTGTGCGCTGCCGCGACGTCGTTGGCAAAAGGGCCTCAGCTTGCGTCGATCACCGATGCCCAGGCAGCCAAGATCGATGCGGAACTGCAAGTTAAAACCACCAACAAGGCGCTGGAGCAGGCGGTCGCGGAAGCGGCACCGACCATTGCCCCGTTCCTGAAGGCGAATTCCTGCCTCGGCGGCTACGACGCCAGCGCGCTCAATGTGTACGCGGCGCCGGGCAAGACCTATCCGAACAACAATTACATCGGTGGCCCGCTGCCGACCATGCGCCGTCACACCAAGGGCGAGTGCGCCACGGTAGTGCGCATCCATGGCTGGGACATGCCGGCCAAGAACGCCCTGCGCTTTGAGGTGGTGTACGTCTCCGACAGCAGCGGCGAGTCGGGCAAGTCGCGTCACGAACTGCAGCGCCAGGCCAGCGGCGAATGGCTGTTCCGTAAATAAGATTGCCGTTGCGAGGAAAATACCGATGTCCCATGTACGTGCGTCGCTCAAGCGAAAACTGAGCCGGCTTCACAAGCGCCAGGAGCGCGTCTCCACTGAGAAACTTGTGCGACACACCTCGCCTTTCTTTGAATATGACGCGTCGTTCCGCATTTTTGGGGCAGGCAAGTTCCATGACGAGATGAATGCGGTCACCGGCCTTGTGCCAACAAAACTTGGCCTGGCCGGTGAGCCCCGCTTTCCTCGTTCAACGCTCCTTCACAAGCAGGATGTGTGGACGCTTTCTTCGCCGCTCGGTTACCACGTTCCGCTCGACGACCATGTCGACTGGCTGCTGGAAACCCTCACTCCGCATGCCGATTTCCTGACCGGCGTGATCGCACAAGCCGGCTCGGCCGATTTGTGCCTGGGATGCCTCTCGGAAGTGCCGTACCCGATGATTGCCACCGGGAAGTCGACAACAGAGCTGATCAAGCGCTTCGATCTGGAGCTCATGTTTAACTTCACCTGTGTCTGAGCGGCCTTTCCTGCGCGTGCTGGTCACCGGCTCGACCACCTGGGACAAGCCGGAGACGGTGCGGCGCGCATTGTCGCAGCTGCCGCCGCACAGCGTGATCGTCACCGGCGACACCCCGGGCGCCGATGCCTGCGCAATTGCCGTGGCTACCGGGCTGGGCCTGAGCGTGCAGTGCATGAAAAAGAACCGCGCCGACCAGCGCGCCTTTCCCGGCGAAGCCTGGCGCGGCCTGAACGAACGCATGTTAGCTACCGGCATCGATCTGGTGCTGGCTTTCCACGCAGACTACGGCAAACCCGGCTTTGCGCGCGGCACCGTTCACATGGTCGAACTGGCCGGGGAAAAGCGGGACCGAGGTACGCATTTTCCGTGCGTAAGCCGGCGCCTCGGCGCTCAAGCTTGCTGCGCTCGGCGATGGATCGCACCGTCATTTGGGTGTATAAGGACGGTATAGTGTTTCCCCCCAACCGCCATAGGATCAAGCGCAGCAATGAGTGTTCACGACTTACACGGTATTACCTTAGAATCGCTGTTAACCAGGCTGGTCGCGCATTACGGCTGGGATGAGCTCGGCAAGCGGATCGATATCAACTGTTTCATCAGCGATCCGAGCATCAAGTCGAGCCTGAAGTTCCTGCGCAAGACCCCGTGGGCGCGAACCAAGGTCGAAGAACTGTATCTGGCGACCACTTTTGACAACTAACGAGGATGACATGTTGAACGACGACACGGCGAACCTGAAGTCGCACCTGAAAACCCTGCATGCCAACCTGGCGCAGACGGATCAGGTCGATGAAGAACTGCAAGGCTTGCTGATGCAGCTCGACGGCGACATCCAGGCCCTGCTGGACAAGCGCGCCGCCGCCGCGCAGGCCACCATCAGCGACGATGCGCTTGCCGAGCAAGCCGAAGCGGCCGAACCGGCCGACCCGGCGGCCTACCTGCTGGCCGAACCGGCCGACACCACCACCTACGGCCTGGCCGAGCGGACCCAGGAAATCACGGCCAAATTCGCCGCCGAACACCCGCGCCTGGAACCCGCCCTGCGCGAGCTGGGCCGCATGCTGTCGAACATGGGTATTTGAACAACGGGGCACAAGCGCCTTCGCGCTCGCCCCGTCAGCTGCCTGTTAATGTGGCACAAACGTCACAAGTTATTGAAACATAAGACGTTTTTTCGTTGCAATCGCCCTTGAAAAAGGGCGGAGGCAAGTTGCTCCGGATGGTTTTCCGGTACAATACTGCCCAATGAACTCCCCAACCAACCTGTTTGCGACCGTCCCGAAACGGTCTAGCCGCGCTCCCGCTGCGCCTTTCCTTCCCATGTCCCGCGCCGAAATGGACGCCCTGGGCTGGGATTCGTGCGACGTCATCCTCGTCACGGGCGACGCCTACATCGACCATCCGAGTTTCGGCATGGCCCTGGTCGGCCGCCTGCTCGAAGCGCAAGGCTTCCGGGTCGGCATCATCGCCCAGCCGGACTGGCTCTCGGCCGAGGCCTTCCGCGTGCTCGGTAAACCCAACCTGTACTTCGGCGTCACCGCCGGCAACATGGACTCGATGGTCAACCGTTACACGGCCGATCGCAAGATCCGCTCCGACGACGCCTATACGCCCAACGGCGAGCCGAACAAGCGCCCGGACCGCACCGTCACCGTGTACGCCCAGCGTGCGCGCGAAGCGTTTCCCGACGTGCCGGTGATCATCGGCTCAATCGAAGCGTCGCTGCGCCGCATCGCCCACTACGATTACTGGTCCGACAAGGTGCGGCGCTCGGTGCTGCCCGATTCCAAGGCCGACATGCTGCTGTTCGGTAACGCCGAACGCGCCCTGGTCGACCTGACCCACCGTCTGGCGGCTGGCGAGAACATCAAGGATATCCGCAACCTGCGCGGTACCGCTTTCATGGTGCCGCCAGGCTGGCTGCCGGGCGAGGACTGGGGCGTACATAACTCGACCCGGGTCGACGTGCCCGGCAAGGTTGACGCCCACCACGATCCGTACGCGATGGCCCAGGAAGACAAATCGGCCTGCGCCACCGACAACGCCCAGCCCAAGGAAGTGATCAAGCCGATCCGCATCATGTCGCGCGAAGAGCGCCTGGCCATGGCCAAGGAAAAGCACGACAAGACCGTGGTGCGCCTGCCGTCCTACGACGTGGTCAAGGACGACCCGGTGATGTACGCGCACACCTCGCGCGTGTTCCACCTCGAATCGAACCCCGGCAATGCGCGCGCGATGGTACAGGCGCACGGCGAGCGCGACGTCTGGCTCAATCCGCCGCCGCTGCCGCTGGCCATGGACGAGATGGACGGCGTGTACGACATGAACTACGCGCGCGCCCCGCATCCGAGCTACGGCAAGGCCAAGATTCCGGCCTGGGACATGATCCGTTTCTCGGTCAACATCATGCGCGGCTGCTTCGGCGGCTGCACCTTCTGCTCGATCACCGAGCACGAGGGCCGCATCATCCAGAGCCGTTCCGAGCCGTCGATCCTGCGCGAAATCGAGCATATCCGCGACAAGACCAAGGGTTTCACCGGCACCATTTCCGACATGGGCGGCCCGACCGCCAATATGTACCGCCTGGCCTGCAAGGACAAGGCGATCGAGGAATCGTGCCGCCGCCTGTCGTGCGTGTACCCGACCATCTGCGTCAACCTGGGTACCGACCACAGCAAGCTCATTTCGCTGTACCGCAAGGCGCGTGCCATTCCGGGCATCAAGAAAGTACTGATCAGCTCGGGCCTGCGCTACGACCTGGCCGTGCGTTCGCCGGAATACGTCAAGGAACTGGTGACCCACCACGTGGGCGGCCTGCTCAAGATTGCTCCTGAGCACACCGAAGAAGGTACTTTGTCGAAGATGATGAAGCCCGGCATCGGCGCCTACGACGAATTCAAGGAAATGTTTGACCGTTTCTCGCTGGAAGCGGGCAAGAAGCAGTATCTGATTCCTTATTTCATCGCGGCCCACCCGGGCACGACTGACGAAGACATGCTCAACCTGGCGCTGTGGCTGAAGAAAAACAACTTCAAGCTCGATCAGGTGCAGACCTTCATGCCGACCCCGATGGCGATGGCGACGACCATGTACCACTCGCGCAAGAATCCGCTGAAAAAAGTGACGGCAGATTCCGAGATTGTGGAAACGGCCAAGAGCGGCAAGGTGCGCCGTTCGCACAAGGCGTTCCTGCGCTACCAGGACCCGGCCAACTGGCCGATCCTGCGCGAGACGCTGGTCAAGATGGGCCGTGGCGATTTGATCGGCAATGGCGACCGTCACCTGGTGCCGAGCTGGCAGGCGTCGGAAGACGGCGGCCTGGCGGCTGGCGAGCGCAAGCGCCAGACCTCGGGTGCAGGCACGCTCGACAAGTTCGTCGCCGCGCCCAAGCGCAAGACCGAGCGGGCACTGGCGCCGACGCCGTTCATCGCGCCGGAATCGAAGGTGCGTCCGTCGATTCTGGCGACCATCAAGACCAAGCCAAAGGCCGCGCCCGCGGCAAAGGCCGGCGCCCGCCGCAAATAAGGCGGGAATTCGTCGCCGCGCGCGCCGGGTGCAGCCTTGGCGCGCGGGCGACGGGGTCGAGGATGCCGGCCGTCGCATTTGCAACACCCCAATTGTTGTGCCACGCACACAGTTCGCATTTTTCGCTGTCCCGGCCGGGAAGGTCAGTACAATCGTATCCATACGTTGCTTTAGTGCACACCTAGCGGTGTGACAGACTGATGATCCGATTCCACCTGGCCCGCCGCGTGTCGACGGCTTTCGCGCCCGCGCCGAAAGCCACTTCGTTCGCCGTGGCGTTCGTCTTTGCGCTCGCCACGTGCGTCAGCCTGCCCGCCCGCGCGCTCGATAAAGTCACCCTCCAGCTCAAGCATACCCACCAGTTCCAGTTCGCCGGCTACTATGCCGCCCTCGAAAAAGGCTTTTACCGCGACGCCGGCCTCGACGTGCTCATTTCCGAGGGCACCGACGGCAACGAGCCCGAACGCAATGTCAGCGCCGGCAAGGCCGAATTCGGGGTCGGCAGCAGCAGCCTGTTGCTGGCGCGCATGGCCGGCAAACCATTGGTGGTGCTGGGTGTGGTGTTCCAGCACTCGCCTTATGTGTTGCTGGTGGGAAAGCGCAACGGCACGCCCGACGTGCGCGATCTCAAGGGCAAGCGCGTGATGATCGGCTCGCTCATTGATGAACTCACCCAGGCCGACGAGCTGATCGCTTACCTGAACAAGGAAGGCGTCCCCCTCAGCAGCCTGGTGCGCGTCGAACACAGCTTCAATCCGGACGACCTGGCCAAGGGCAAGATCGAGGCCTATTCGGCCTACATCACCAACGAACCCGATTACCTGGACCGTATCGGCTTCGCCTACGACGTGCACAGCCCGCGCGCGGCCGGCATCGATTTTTACGGCGACAACCTGTTTACCAGCGAGCGCCAGATCGCCGCCCACCCCGAGCGCGTGCGCGCCTTCCGCGCCGCCAGCATGAAGGGCTGGGCCTATGCCATGGCCAACCAGGGCGAGATCGCGGACCTGATCCTGTCGAAGTACACGCGCCGCCACGACCGCCAGCACCTGCTGTTCGAGGCGCGCCAGATGGAGCCGCTGGTGCAGCCGGTGCTGGTCGAAATCGGCTACATGAATCCGGACCGCTGGCGCCATATCGCCGATATCTACGCCGAACTGGGCATGCTGCCGCGCGGCGCCTCTTTCGACGGCTTCATGTACAGCACCGACCCCGCCGCCGATTACCTGACCTGGCTGTACCGCGCGCTGCTGGCGGCCGGCCTGCTGCTGATCGGCGGCGCCGCCGTGCACGTGTCGCTGCTAGCGCGCGAACGGCGCCGCGCCGAGGAAAGCATCCGCCAGGGCGAACTGCGTTTTCGCACCATGTTCGAGGAAGCGCCGATGGGCATCGCCCTGATCGATTCGGTCAGCGGCCAGTTCAAGGACATCAATCCGCGCTTCGCCGAGATCACCGGGCGCTCCTCGGAAGAGCTTAAGCGCGGCCGCTGCGACGACATCACCCACCCCGACGACGTGGCCGGCGAGGCCGCGCGCATGGCGCAGCTGGGCGCCGGCAGCATCGCCGGCTTCAAGAGCGCGCGCCGCCTGCTGCGCCCCGACGGCACCGTGGTCTGGGTCGACATGTCGATCGCCGCCATCGACGCCGCAGCCAATGCCAGCGCGCACCACCTGTGCATGATCGAGGACGTGACCGAGAAGAAAACCTCGGAAGCACTGATCTGGCAGCAGGCCAATTTCGATCCGCTCACGCGCCTGCCCAACCGGCGCATGTTCCACGACCGCCTCGAACACGACATCCTGCGCTGCCGGCGCGAGGGCACCCGCATCGCGATCCTGTTCATCGACCTCGATCAGTTCAAGGAAGTGAACGACACGCTCGGCCACCAGCAAGGCGACGTGCTGCTGGCCGACGCCGCGCGCCGCATCAGCGGCTGCGTGCGCGACTCGGACACGGTGGCGCGCCTGGGCGGCGACGAGTTCACCGTGATCCTGCCGCAGCTGGGCGAAACCGGCAGCGTGGGCGTGATCGCGCAAAAGATCCTCGATGTGCTGCAGGCGCCGTTCACACTGGGCCAGGAGCAGGCGTATATCTCGGCCAGCGTCGGCATCACCCTGTATCCGGACGACGCGCGCGATATCGACGACCTGCTCAAGCACGCCGACCAGGCCATGTACGCGGCCAAGAACGCGGGGCGCAACCGTTTCAGCTATTTCACGCCGGCCCTGCAGGTGGCGGCGATCAACCGCATGCGCATGACCAACGACTTGCGCAGTGCCCTCAAGGGCGGCCAGTTCCGCGTGTATTTCCAGCCCATCGTGCACCTGCGCAGCGGGAAGATCCACAAGGCCGAAGCGCTGATCCGCTGGGAGCATCCGCAGCGCGGGCTGGTGAGCCCACTGGAGTTCATTCCGCTGGCCGAGTCGAGCGGCCTGATTATCGAGATCGGCGAATGGGTGTTCATGGAGTCGGCGCGCTGGGCCAGCCGCTGGCGGCGCGATCATCATCCCGAGTTCCAGGTCAGCGTGAACCAGTCGCCGCTCGAATTCCAGCGTGAAGGCAAGGGCTACGAAGGCTGGCTGGCGCACCTGCGCGAACTGGGCCTGTCCGGCCAGGCGGTGGTGGTCGAGATTACCGAAGGCTTGCTGCTCGACGCCAGCAGCGGCGTGACCGACAAGCTGCTGCAGCTGCGCGACGCCGGCATCCAGGTCGCGCTGGACGATTTCGGCACCGGCTATTCGTCGCTGTCGTACCTGAAAAAATTCGACATCGACTACCTCAAGATCGACCGCTCCTTCACCCGCAACCTGGCGCCCGAGTCGAGCGACATGGCGCTGTCGGAAGCGATCATCGTCATGGCCCACAAGCTCGGCCTGCGCGTGATCGCCGAAGGCGTCGAGACGCACGAGCAGCGTGACCTGCTGCTCGAAGCCGGCTGCGACTACGCCCAGGGCTACCTGTTCGCGCGCCCGGTCCCGGCCGAGGAATTCGACGCCATGCTGATGGCGCAGACGCGCGCCATGGCGGCCAGCGCGGACCTTACTTCGCCAGCCCCACGCTGGCCTGCCTGACCCGCAGCGCCATCGCATTGCGGTGGCGCGCACGCAGGCGCGCATTGGTCACCAGGCAGCCGAGCGTTTCGCCGACCACCATCACCACCCCGAGCAGCGGCAGCACCAGCATCAGCCCGGCCACCCCGGCCAGCGACCCGCCCACGAAGATCATCAGCACCGTCATGAGCGGATGGATCTGCAGGCTGCGTCCGAGCGTGAGCGGCATGAAGATGAAGTCGTCCAGCAGGCGCACCGCCACGAACACGCCGATCGCGCCGTAGCCGATCACCGGATTGGACGGCGCGTCGGTGGCGGCCACGACCACCACCATGATGCAGCCGGCCACCGAGCCGACGAACGGCACCCAGGCCAGTACCGCCGAAATGAGCGCCAGCGCGAGCGGCGAGGACACGCCGATCATCCACAGCCCGAGCGCCAGCATGATGGTGTCGATCACGGTCAGTTTGATCAGGCCCTGGAAATAGCGGCGCGCGGTCTGGTCGACTTCGTGCAGCAGGAACAGGGTCTTCTCGAAAAACGCATTCGGCACCGCGCGCGCCAAAAAGCGCTTGAAGCTGGCGCCGTCGCGCAGGAAGAAGAAGGTCAGGAAGGGCGCCAGCAGCAGCGATGGCAGCCAGCCGGCGATCACCACCAGCAGCCCGGCCAGGTGCTGCTGGGCGAAATTGTCGGTGAAGGACTTGAAACGCCGGTTCACGAGCCGCGTCAGGTGCATCTGTTCGAACACCGGAAATTTTTTCTCGAGCAGCTGCATCGTGTTGCGGACAAACGTCACGCCACCATCGAGGTAGTGCCCGAGCAGCGCCTGCCACGATTCCTCCGGCACCGCCACGTACGAGAACACCAGCACCAGCACCAGCGAGAGCACGGCCACGAAGCCGCCGCCCACGGTCAGCGCGGCCAGATCCTGGCCGACGCCGGCGCGGATCAGGCGCTGCATGGGCGCGAGCAGGATGTAGTACAGGACCGTGCCGAAGATGAAGGGAATGGCCAGCCACAGCGTGTGTTCGAGCAGGATCAGGAGCAGGCAGGTGACCGCGATGATCCCGCACCAGACCACGGGCCCGGCGCGATCGCGCGAGTTCATAAGGCTTCCACCTGCGGGCTGCCGCCCATCCAGTCGCGCAGGCGCTGGCCGACCAGGCGCGCCAGGGTCAGCGAAATTTTGTAGCCGATCACGGCGTCGGTTTCCATCAGCCCCAGGAAATCGGCGCGGAAGAACACCGCCAGCTCGCAGTTCTCCATGGCGCGCGCCTGCGCCGTGCGCGGCGAGTCGTCCAGCAGCGCCATGTCGCCGAACACGCTGCCCGGCCCGAGTTCGGACACCACCATGAAGGCACTGCCCTTGGCGCGGCTGATGGCCACCTTGCCCGACGTGACCAGGTACAGGGCCTGGCCTTCCTCGCCCTGGTCGAACACGATTTCGTCGGTCAGGTAGCGCCGCTCATGCATCAGGCCATCGACGATTTTCAGTTCGAGCGGGGTCAGGGAATTGAACAGGACCGAACTTTTAAGGCGGTGCAGGCGTGGCGACAGCGGCGGCGATTTCAGAAAACCAAAGATCAAATTAACTCCAGAGGGGGATGACACGCACGAGCTCGATTATGCGCCATGCAACTGGCGTGTGCAGCAGATTTGCCGCTGGGCTACTCTCGTCCGTGTTTACCATAATTTTGCCACAGTAAGAAGCGAAGCAATAACTAGTGTAATATGATGCCTCTTAGTAATACTCATTAACATTTACATACTCATTCTCTGTGTGCGGGCCGCGTCGATGCGACGCCTGCGGCGGCGGCCGTGTTTTATCCACGAGGAAAGCGCAGTGATCGATATCAAAACCTTCATGTTGGTAATGGCCGTGGGCAATATTGCCTTCGCCATGCTGATGGCGGGTTACGTGCGTTCCGGCTCGGCCCATCCGGCCATGCGCATGTGGAAGTGGGCCAAGGTGGTGCAGGGCATGGCCAATCTGCTGGCCTACCTGCAGACTGACGGCGTGCCGCTATGGATGGGCATCGGCGCGTCGACGGTGCTGGTGCTGGGCATCATGATCGAAGCGGCGGCCTATTGCGCCTTCTTCGGCTATCAGCGCTGGCGGCGCCTGCTGTATCCGCTCACGGCCGTGGCGCTGCTGCTGTACTACCTGGCGGCGCTGACCGGCGCCAGCGCGCGCGACCTGGGTGTGATGCTGTCGCTGATGATCGCCCTGTTCACCGCCGCGATGGCGGCCGCGCTGCTGCGTCCGGGCCGCGCGGCATCGGACCTGCAGCGCATTATCGGCATCAACAACCTGGTGTTCTCGGTGGCGATGGCGCTGCGCGCCTGTTTCAGTTCGGCCGGCGTGGTGCTCGGCGCAGGCACACCGGGCGTGCTGCAAAGTGTCGCGTATATCGCCGGCTACCTGCTGATGATCGTGAACGGCTTCGGTTTTCTGCTGCTATGCAAGGAAAAGGACGACCGCGCGATGGCGCTGCTGGCCACCACCGACAGCCTCACGGGTCTGGTCAACCGGCGCGCGTTTTTCGAGCGTACCGAGAGCGCACGCATGTTCGCCGCGCGCCTTCGCAGCCCGGTCGCGTTGATGATGCTCGACCTGGACCATTTTAAAAGCTTGAACGACCGTTTCGGGCATGCCGCCGGCGACAACGCGCTGTGCGTGTTCAGCGCCACCGCGCAGGCGACCTTGCGCGAACATGACATCATGGGCCGGCTCGGTGGCGAGGAGTTCGCGCTGGTGATGCCGGGGACCTGCCTGACGGGTGCGCTGCAGGCGGCCGAGCGGCTGCGCCTCGCGGTGCTCGCGGCACCCGTACCGGCCCTGGAGGATGCCTACGCGATGACGGTCAGTATCGGGGTGGTGGCGATCGAGGAGGGCGAGCATATCAATGCCGCGCTGGCGCGCGCCGATCAGGCGCTGTATGTGGCCAAGAGCGCGGGGCGCAACCGGATCGAGGCGGGACCGCCGGTGAGGCAGTGCGCTTAAACTTTGTCGTTCCCCATCACCACCGTCGTTTCCGCTCCCTCTCCGCGGGAACGACGGCGCTGAGGTCACCGATCCAGATCCAGCATCCGTTTCACTTCCACCAGCGGCTCCAGGTGACTGGTCAGCAGCACGCACGCATCCTGCCTTGTGCCCCGTTCTCCCAGCTGCCCGCGCAGGTACTCCACGGCCGCCGCATCGAGCCCGTTGAACGGCTCGTCGAGCAGCAGCAAGCGCACCGGCAAGGCCAGCGCCAGCGATAGCTGTACCTTCTTGTGCTGCCCCAGCGACAAGGTCGACAGCGCCTGTTCCAGCGTGCCCGTGACCCCGAACGCTTCCAGCTGGCGCTCGACCAGGCGCGCTTCGGTATCCGGATACAGCGCCAGATGCAGGTCGAGGAATTCCTGCACGGTCAGCCACGGCAGGTCCGGCAGGTCGCCGCCGCAGTAAAACGTGGCCAGCCGGTAGGCCAGCGGCTGCGCCGCGCAATCGACGCCGCCCAGCGCAATGGTGCCGCGGTTGGGCGTGAGCGCGCCGGCCACAAGCTTGAGCAAGGTGGTCTTGCCCATGCCGTTGGCGCCGCGCAGCCAGGTGATGCCCGGCTCGATCGCCGCCGAAAAATCGCTGAACACCGGACGCGTATCGAAATGAAAATGCAAACCCTCGATGCGCAGTACCGCTTGCTGTTCTACTCCCATAATTCGCTCCCCACCGCAGTCAATACCAGAATCTGAACCGCCACCAGGCCTACCCGCCCGCGCGCCGTAAAGCGCGGGATCGCCACCAGCAGCACCTGGGCTACGCAGCCGAGGATCAGGTAGGCGCGGCCGGCGGGGCGTCCCCACAGGCCATGGGCCGCGCCGCCGGCGAACACGATCGCCAGCACCAGCAGCGCGGGCAGCAGCGCAAATGCGCGCGCCGCCAGCGCCACCGACCGCTGTTGCAGCGGCCAGGCCGCCATGACAGGGCGCAGCGCGGCGAGCTGCTCGCGCACGGCCTTGTCGCCACGGTCGGTGAGCAGCACCATCAGCGCGCTGGTGGCCAGCGCCAGCACGGCGCGCACGATGCCGTGCGGCGCCTGCATCCACGGCAGCGCCGCGCCCACGGCCGCTGCCAGCAACAGGGTTTGCTGGCGGCCGACCATGTTCTCGTTGCGCCAGAAGGGCAGCCAGAACAGACGATGCCACAGCATGAGCACGCGCGCTCGCCAGTGGCGCGCTTCATAGCGCACCGGGGGCGGCGCCAGGCGGCGCTGCCAGCGCGCGCTCGACGGGGCGCGGCGCGCGCGCAGCGACAGCACCGCGACCGTGCAGGCATACGTCAGCATCAGCGAGAACACGGTACCGAGCACGCCGCGCACGGGCAGCAGCCAGTCGGGCCGCTGCCACAGCCAGACCGCCGCCGATACCGCGTACAGCAGCGCCAGCGGCCCGACCATCATGCCGGCCACCAGCGCGTCCGCCGCCAGTTGCGTGGCGGGCGGCACCGGCAGGCGGCGCACCCAGTACACCACGTCGAGCGGCAGCACGCGCTTGCGCAGCAGGACCGCCGGCAGGGCCATCGTCAGGCCGTGCGCAATGAGCAGGCCAATCGCTAGCAGGGCGCTTTGGGAGGCGGCGTACATGGGGGGCAGGGCGACCAGCGCGAACAGGCCGATGAGAACCTGGGCGAACACCAGCAGCATGATCTCGGCCGAGCTTTTCAGGCTGGCGGCAAAGCGCTGGAACGCGTGAATGGCGAGGCGACGGCGAAACGTGACGTAGGCGTGGGCCAAGGCGGTTCCGAAGATGAAGGAAAAAACTAAAAGGAGAAAAGAAAAAGGGCCCGACGAATCGGGCCCTTCTTTGATGCTGGCGGAGCGGACGGGACTCGAACCCGCGACCCCCGACGTGACAGGCCGGTATTCTAACCAACTGAACTACCACTCCGTGTTACTCTGATCGGTACTGCTGATCATGATGCCCCGTCTCTGATGGTGGTGGGTGCTGAGAGGCTCGAACTCCCGACCCGCGCCTTGTAAGGGCGCTGCTCTACCAACTGAGCTAAGCACCCAAACTCGCTTACCTCAGAGACTGCATCCGACGTTTGTCACCACGTCTGAAGAGGCACGAATCATAGCTAGAGTTCGGAAAGTGCGCAAGGGTTTTTGCGAAAAAAGTGCAGAATTTCGCAAAATCCCCGGCGCCCGACGCTCCGGATCGACCGCCTGATTACTCCTTGATGCCCCACCGCGACAGCATCCAGGCCATGATGAAGGCGCCTTCCTTGACCGCGTTGTAACGCCCGGACGCGCCACCGTGGCCGGCGCCCATGTTCGTCTTGAGCAGCAGTGGATTGGTGTCGGTCTTGTACGCGCGCAGCTTGGCGACGTACTTGGCCGGCTCCCAGTACATCACCTGGCTGTCGTTCAGGCCCGTGGTCACCAGCATGGCCGGATAGGCCTTGCGCTCGATGTTATCGTACGGCGAGTAGCTGCGCATGTAGTCGTAGGCGGCTTTCTCGGTCGGGTTGCCCCATTCGAGGTACTCGCCGGTGGTCAAAGGCAGGGTGGCGTCCATCATGGTGTTCATCACGTCGACGAACGGCACGGCCGCATGCACGCCGTGGAACAGCTCCGGGCGCATGTTGACCACGGCGCCCATCAGCAGGCCGCCGGCGCTGCCGCCCTGGATGATCAGGCGATTCGGGCTGGTCCATTTTTCCTTGACCAGGTAATCGGCGGCGTCGATGAAGTCGTAGAAGGTGTTCTTCTTTTTCATCAGCATGCCGTCGTCGTGCCAGGCCTGGCCCATGTCGGTGCCGCCGCGGATATGCGCCTGCACGTAGATCACGCCGCGCTCGAGCAGGCTGAGACGGTTGATCGAGAAATTGGCTTCCGTCGGAATGCCGTACGAACCGTAGGACGCCAGCAGCAGCGGCGCGCTGCCGTCGAACTTGACGCCCTTCTTGTAGACGGCCGACAGCGGCACCTTGACGCCATCGCGCGCGGTTACCCACAGGCGGCGGCTTTCATAGCGGGTCGGATCGTAGCCGCCCACCACCTCGACGCGCTTGAGGACCGTGCGCGCGCCGCTGGCCATGTCCACATCGAGCACGGTCGACGGCGTTACCGGCGACTGGTACGCCATGCGGTAGCTGGTGGCGTCGTAGGCAGGGGTACGCGTGCGCGTGGCCATGTAGACCGGATCGTCGAACTGCACCGTCTTCCACGATGTGGTCTTGAAGTTGTAGATGCGCGCGCGGTTGAGCGCATTCGATTTTTCCATCACCACCAGGAAGTCGCGGAAAGCGTCGACTTCGCGCACCATGACCGCCTTGTCGTGCTTGACCAGCTCTTTCCAGAACTTGGGGCCGGGCGTGGCCAATGGCGCGCGCACCAGGCGGAAGTTTTTCGCATCCTTGTTGGTTGTGATGAACAATTCGCCGTTGCGGTGTTCGACGCCGTAGCGGTGGCCTTTTTCGCGTCCCAGCACCGAGCGCAATTCGCCTTTTGGCTGGTCGGCGCGCAGCATGCGCACCTCGGTGGTATCGGTGGAGTGGAAATCGACCACGATGAACTTGCCGTCGCGCGAGGCTTCCACCTGCATGCTGAACTGCTCGACCGGCTCGTGGTACACCTCGACCGGCTTGCTGCCGAGCGTCATGCGGAACAGGCGGTCGGAGCGCTTGGTGGTGGCGTCTTCCTGGGTGAAAAAGATGGTCTTGTTATCAAGCGCCCACGCGACCGACGTCACGCGCGGCACGCTGTCGGCCAGCAGCTTGCCGGTCTTGAGGTCCTTGATGTGCAGTTCGAACTGGCGGTAGCCGGTGGTGTCGGTGGTGTACACCAGCAGCGAGTCGTCCGGGCTGACGAAGGTGCCCGCGACGGCGAAGAACTTCTGGCCTTCGGCCATCTCGTTCTGGTTCAGCAGGATTTCCTCGGGCGCCTTCTCGTCGTAGGCCAGGTTGGCACCGGCCAGGCGGCGGCAGTTGATCGGGTACTGCTTGCCTGCCTCGAAGCGCGTGTAGTAGTAGTATTTACCGTTCCGCGCCGGCACCGACAGGTCCACTTCCTGCATGCGGCCCTTGATCTCGGCGAACAGCTTGTCCGACAGCGGGGCGATATCGGCCGTCATCGCTTCGGTGTAGGCGTTTTCGGCGTTCAGGTGGGCGATGACCTTGGGGTCTTCCTTCTTTTGCAGCCAGCGGTAGTCGTCGGTGACGACGTCGCCGTGGCGCGTTTCCTGCCACGCGGCCTTGGCTGCCACGGGTGGCGCCGGGCTGTCGGCGGCGAAGGCCGGGAAGGTACCGGACATGGCGATCATCAGTGCGGTGAGGATGGCGGGGATTTTTTGGGAAGGCACGAACACTCCTGGAAGATATTTTTGTGTCAATATCATAGGCCCGCGACTACAAAAAACATAGCGATTTCGAATCGGCGTTGCGGCCCACCCACCGAGGACCCAGATGAATCAAACGAGCCCCCAGCGTGCCTTGCTCCTGCAGCTGTTTCACAGCGCGCTGGCGGCGGTCGATCCATTGGCGGTGCTGGCACCGCACCTGCCGCCTCCACCCAAGGGGCGCACCATCGTCATCGGCGCCGGCAAGGCGGCGGCGCGCATGGCGCAGGCGGTCGAGCAGCACTGGCAGGGCGAGATCGCCGGCCTGGTCGCCGCGCGCCACGGCCACGGCGCGCCAACCCGGCATATCGAGGTGATCGAGGCGGGCCATCCGGTGCCGGACGAGGCCAGCACCACGGCCGCGCAGCGCATGCTGGCGCTGGTGCGCGGCCTGGGCGAGGACGACCTGGTGCTGTGCCTCATGTCCGGTGGCGGTTCGGCGCTGCTGTCGCTGCCGGCACCCGGCATCACGCTCGATGAAAAGCGCGAACTGACGCGCCGCCTGCTGGCCAGCGGCGCGCCGATCGGCGAGATCAATTGCGTGCGGCGCCACCTGTCGGCAATCAAGGGCGGGCGCCTGGCGCTGGCATGCCATCCGGCGCGCGTGGTAACGCTGGTGGTCTCCGACGTGCCGGGCGACGATCCGGCGGTGGTGGCGTCCGGGCCGACCATCCCCGATGGCAGCTGTGCGGCCGATGCGCTGGCGGTGCTCGGTAAATACGGTATCGCCGTGTCGCCAGCGGTGCGCGCGGTGCTGGAGGATGCGGCACTGGCCGCGCCGGCAATCGACGACGCGCGCCTGTGCGGCAATCGGACGGTGGTCGTCGCCAGCGCCCAGCGCGCGCTCGATGCCGCGGCCAGCGCGGCGCGCGCGGCCGGCTACACACCGCTGATCCTGAGCGGGTCCATGGAAGGCGAGGCGCGTGAAGTGGCCATCGTCCACGCGGGCATTGCGCGCCAGGCGGCAGGCCATGGGCAGCCGGTGGCGGCGCCGTGCGTGATTTTGTCGGGCGGCGAGACCACGGTCACCGTGCGCGGCGGCGGGCGGGGAGGGCGCAATGCCGAATTCCTGCTGGCGCTTGGCGTTGCGCTCAAGGGCATGGCGGGCGTGCATGCGATTGCGTGCGATACCGATGGCATCGATGGCACCGAAGACAACGCGGGGGCGCTGCTCGATCCGCAGTCGCTGGCCCGCGCCGCGCTAGCCGGGGTGGATGCGGGCGCGCGGCTGCTTGATAACGATGGCTACAGCTTTTTTGCGGCGCTGGGCGACCTGGTGGTGACGGGGCCGACGCGCACCAACGTCAACGACTTTCGCGCGATTCTGGTCGAGGCGCCGGCGGATTGATTACCTGGGAGGTAATCGCCGCGCCGGTGCGGGTATCCGACAATGGTGTCACCGCATCCCGCTGCCCAACCAAGGAGACCTGCCATGACCCATTCCACCACCCCCGGCTTTATCCGCACCGCTGATGGCGTCGACCTGTTTTACCGCGACTGGAGCACCGGCGCGCCGGTGCTGTTCGTGGGCGGCTGGTCGCTGCCGTCGGATGCATGGAATTACCAGATGCTGGCGCTGTCACGGCAAGGGCTGCGCTGCGTCGCGTTCGACCGCCGCGGGCATGGCCGTTCCAGCGATCCGGGCAAAGGCTACGACTTCGATACCCTGGCCGGCGACCTGGCCGCCGTGATCGATACGCTCGACCTGCACGGCGTAACGCTGGTCGCCCATTCGATGGGCTGCAATGAGGTGGTGCGCTATCTGAGCCGGTTCGGCAGCGCAAGGGTGGCGCGGATTGTGTTGATGGGGCCAATGACGCCGATGATCATGCGCGCTGACGACAATCCCGAGGGCCTCGATGGCGCGCTGTTCGAGCTCTTTCGCGAGCAGCAGCTGAACCGCGATTTCCCGCGCTGGATCGACGAGAACGCGCTGCCGTTCCTGACGCCGGATGCCTCGCCGGGAATGATCAGGTGGCTGCGCCAGATGGCGCTGGCCTGCTCGCACAAGGCGCTGCACGATTGCCATGTGGCGGTTGAGCATGCGGACATGCGCGCGGAGCTGGCGCGGGTGCAGGTGCCAGCCTTGATTATCGCGGGGGCGCTCGATGTCAGTGCGCCGCTGGCGTTGACCGCGCAGCCCACCGCGGGCTTGATAAAAGGGGCGCGCCTGGCGGTGTACGATGACGCGGCGCACGGAATGTTCGTGACGCACGCGGAGCGGGTGAATGCGGATTTGATGGAGTTTATTGGTGCTGGGGTGCGCTGATTCGGTGCCCGAAGTTCCCGCCACCGCCTGCGGTCGTTCCCGCCGAGTGCCGCCTTGGCGCGGGAAGTCGTTTCTGGCAATGCCAGGGACGACGGGGGAGCGGCGGCATATGACGGTATCGAATACGGGACAACAGGAAAACACCATGCCAGCACCAAGTCAACCGACCCCCTCGCGCGATCAGTACTTCGGTGATTTTTCAGCGGCGCTGCGCTACTGGCGCGGCAAACGTGGCTATAGCCAGCTGCATCTGTCCACCGTCAGCGAGGTCTCGCAGCGCCACATCAGCTTCCTCGAAAGCGGGCGCGCGCAGCCCAGCAAGGAACTGATCCTCAGGCTCGGCGTCGCGCTCGACGTGCCGCTCAGGCAGCGCAACATCATGCTGCTGGCCGCCGGCTTCGCTCCCGCCTACCAGGAGCGCACCCTGTCCGATCCCGAACTGGCCTCGGTGCGGCAAGCGCTCGACTTCATGCTGGCGCAGCAGGCGCCGTATCCCGCGCTGGTGGTCGACCGCCTGTGGAATCTCCAACTCCACAACGAACCCGCCGCCCACCTGTTCGGCTGGCTGCTCGGCCTGCCCCCCGGCCAGGCGATTCCCGGCAACGGCGCGCTCAACGTGCTCAGGCTGATGCTCGACCCCGCCGGCCTGCGTCACTATCTGGTCAACTGGGAAGCCGTGTGCGCCGACGCGCTGCACTGGATCCAGCGCGAAGCCATGGGCGACGGTCCCGGCAGCGAAGCGACCACCCTGCTGGCGGAACTGGCCGCCATGCCCGGCATCGACGCCATCGGCACAGCCGCCCACGCGCCCAACCTCGACCGCCGCGCGCTGCCGTTCCTGCCGCTGACGATCCGCAAGGACGACGTGGAACTGAACGTGTTTACCACCATCACCACCATGGGTACGCCGCACGATGTGACGGTGCATGAATTGCGGATTGAATCGCTTTTTCCCGCCGATGAACGCAGCAAAGCGTGGTTTATTGCAAAAAATGTTGCGTTAAGATCACGCGGTATCTGAACTTCCTTGCCATTCACAGCAGTGATGACAGAAAATACCGCCTTCAGTCTTACCAGGTCGGCAACATAGACATCGACAAGATGCAGTGCCGACGGCGTCCATCGCCGCGCGCGTTTGCTGCATGCGAGAACGTCCAGAAAAAGAGTAGAGCAGGAGACAAGAATACCTTCGTCGTACGCTTCATCAACTTTTTCCAGGGAACTCGAATGATTAAGATGTCCAAGATGCACAAGCGCGTTATCGGCGCGCACGGCGCCGTGCTGGCCCTGACCGCACTGCTGCCGATCGCGTCGGCCATGGCCCAGGCCCAAGTCCAGACTCAAGCCGCTCCGGAACTGCAAACCGTCACCGTGACCGCCCAGCGCCGTACCGAGAACATCAAGGAAGTGCCGGTGTCGGTCAGCATGCTCAAGGATGAGAAGCTCGACGTGATCGTTTCCGGCGGCCAGGACATTCGCGTGCTGGCCGGTAAAGTGCCAAGCTTGAACGTGGAATCGTCGAACGGCCGCACCTTCCCGCGCTTTTACATCCGCGGCTACGGCAACACCGACTTCAACACCTTCGCTTCGCAACCGGTGTCGCTGATCTACGACGATGTCGTGCAAGAGAACCCGATCCTGAAAGGCTTCCCGATTTTCGACCTGGCCGGTGTGGAAGTGCTGCGCGGTCCGCAGGGCACCCTGTTCGGCCGCAACACCCCGGCTGGCGTGGTCAAGTTTGAATCGGAAAAACCGAAGCTCGACAAATTCGGCGGCTACTACAACGCTTCCGTTGCGACCCACAACACGGTCAACGTCGATGGCGCCGTAAACGTTCCGCTGAGCAAAGAATGGGCAGCGCGCTTCTCGACCCTGCGCCAGCACCGCGACGATTTCGTCGACAATACCTTCACCGGGCAGGAAGACGCGCTCGAAGGCTACAACGAGCATGCCGAACGCCTGCAAGTGCTGTACAACCCGGGCGCCGGCTTCAATGCCCTGTTCAATGCGCACCAGCGTTCGACCACGGGCAGCTCGCGCCTGTTCCGCGCCAATATCATCAAAAAAGGCACGAACGAGCTGGTCGACGGTTTCGACGCCGACAAGATCGCCAACAACGGCCTGAACTTCCAGGCCCTGCGCACCAACGGCGCCAACGTGCGCCTGTCGTGGGACCTAGGCGCGGTCAAGCTGTACTCGATCACCGGCTACGAAGGCGTGGACCACTACCTGAGCCGCGGCGACATCGACGGCGGCGTCCCAAGCGGCCCGGGCGTGATTCCATTCCAGGTTGAAACCGCCGGCGGCATCGCCGACGTCAAGCAATACAGCCAGGAATTCCGGGTCGAGTCCAAGAACAGCGGCCCGATGAACTGGCAGGCTGGCGTGTATTACTACAACGAAGATGCCAACGGCTTTTCCAACAACTACAACAGCACGACCGGCGCGCAAACCTCGCACCTGGCCAGCCACCAGGAAAACAGCGCCTGGGCGGCGTTCGGTTCGGTCAACTATGCCTTCAGCGACGCCTTCACGGTGCGCGGCGGACTGCGCTACACCAACGACAAGAAAGACTTCAACACCGTGTCGGCGGTCAACGTGGTGCAGATCGGACCGGCTGCGGTCGGCGTCAGCAGCAACAAGGCCAACTGGGACTTGAGCGGCACCTACAAGCTGAACAAGGATGTCAACGTGTATGCCCGCGTGGCGACGGGCTTTCGCGCGCCGAGTATCGCGACGGCCTCGGCATCGGTGCCGATCACCGTGGCCGACGCCGAAACCATCACCTCGGTGGAAGCGGGCGTGAAAGCCGACTTGCTGAACCGGCGCGCGCGCGTGGCGTTCAGCGTGTACGACTACCAGGTCAAGAACCAGCAGCTGACCGTGGTCGGCGGCAACTCCAACGTCAATCGCCTGATCAACGCGGCCAAGACCAACGGCCGTGGCGCCGAGCTCGACTTTGAGGGCTTCGTCACCAGCAATTTCAAGGTATCGCTTGGCGGCAGCTACAACTTCACCGAGATCCGCGACGCCAGCTTGTCGGTCAACAAGTGCGCGCAGTGCACAATTACCAACCCGCTCAATGCGGCGGGCCGCGTCGTCATCGACGGCAATCCATTGCCGCAGGCGCCAAGGTGGATCGCGAATGGCACCGCGCGTTACTCGATGGACCTGGGCGAAGGCCAGATGTTCGTGTTCACCGACTGGGCGTACCGCAGCAAGATTAATTTCTTCCTGTACGAAGCGAAAGAATTCACCGGCAAACCGCTGGTCGAAGGCGGCTTGCGCGTGGGCTACACCTGGGATGGCGGCAAGTATGAAGTGGCCGCGTATGGCCGCAATATCACCGGCACTGAACGCATTGTCGGCGGCATCGACTTCAACAACCTGACCGGCTTTACCAACGAACCGCGCCTGTGGGGCGTGCAGTTCAAGGGCAACTTCTAAGCGTTGCCGAGTGTTACGCAAGCCGCGAGCGATCGCGGCTTTTTTTTCGCCCGCAAGCACAGAGCCTTGATGAACGCATGTCTGAATTGTCTTATTAACATATAGGATTACGCTTATCAAATGTAAGAGAAATTCTGGCCCAGCTGTCAGATTGCAGACCGAGGCACGGTAGTCCGCCACCACGTCGACATGTCCCGGCGCCGGGATGTCGGATGAGCTCGTGACTGAAATACGCCGGCTTTTTTCACGAAAAAAGCTGCCGTCAGAGGGAAAACAGCGTGAAAGAACGCCTTGCCACGCATGCTCGAGGCTTTTTTTTCGCTTGTCTTTTCGGCACCGTGCTCCGGTCAAGGCACCAGATCTTGTCTCTGCATCTATGCGAACTTTCAGCCGATTCCGGTCTACAGCGAATTCACAGTAGCACAGGAAATTGTTCTGAATCATTCATCCCATCTCGTCGTTTTCCGGAAACAGCAACGTTCATTGCCTAGTAAAAACTGTTCATTTTTAGACAATTATCAGTCGAATGTTCAGACATAGACAAAAATGGGCAAACTTACATTTGGAAAATGGCAAACATTGCCAAGTTAACTTTGCTCACAGATTAATTGTTGGCATTTTGTGTTGCAAAACAGCCAAATCCGGTCGGAAATTTCCAAAATTGGTAATGAATCGCAGTAATGTACAACGCTCGCCAACAAAAGGCGGGGCTACGTTGCAGAACAACGTGGAGACACTGGAAGGGCGACAGCGAAACGCTGCCAGCTCTCCTTTATAAAATGTTCATCGGAAAACTAAAGGAACGACAATGAAGCATTCGCAATCGAAGTACCCATCCTTTTTGAAATTTTGCGTCGCCGCCGTGATCACGGCCGGCCCGGTATTCGCACACGCCAGCGTGGGCGATCTGGACCTGACTGCCAAGTCCCAGCCTGTCTCCACGACCACCGACCGCATGATCGTCAAGTACAAGAGCAGCGGCCCGGTCGTGCCGGGTGCCGCCCTCATGGCAGGCGCAAGCCAGGCGCGCCTGGCTGTGGTCCAGCGTTCCGGCCAGCAGTTCGGCCTGACCATGAAGGCGCTGCACACCACCGCCAACGGCGCCCAGATTCTCAAGCTCGACAAGAAAATGGACGTCAAGGACGTGGCAGCGATCGCCAAGGACTTGATGGAGCGCGATACCACCATCGAATACGCCGAGCCGGACCGCATGATGGAGCCGCTGTTCGCCCCGAACGATCCGATGTACTTCGAGCAGTGGCACTACGGTGACACCACCGGCGGCCTGCGCCTACCTGCGGCCTGGGATATCGCCACCGGCAGCGGCGTCGTGGTCGCCGTGATCGATACCGGCTTCCGTCCGCACGCCGACCTGGCCGGCCAGTTCCTGCCAGGCTACGACTTCGTCACCGACCTCGCCACCGCCAACGATGGCGATGGCCGCGACAGCGATGCCCGCGATCCGGGCAACGCCGTCGCCGCCGGCGAGTGCGGCGTCGGCAAGCCGCAGCGCAACTCGAACTGGCACGGCACTCACGTGGCCGGCACCATCGCCGCCAAGACCAACAACGGTCTCGGCGTCGCTGGCGTGGCATTCAATGCCAAGGTCCTGCCGCTGCGCGTACTGGGCAAATGCGGCGGCTACACCTCCGACATCGCCGATGCCATCACCTGGGCATCGGGCGGCGCCGTTTCCGGCGTGCCGGCCAATGCCAACAAGGCGAAAGTGCTCAACCTGTCGCTCGGCGGCCCCGGCGCTTGCGACACCACGACCCAGGACGCCATCAACGCCGCCCGTTCGCGCGGCAGCGTGGTGATCGTCGCGGCAGGTAACTCCAACACGAACGTGAGTGGCTTCAGCCCGGCGAATTGCTCGGGGGTGATAGCGATTGCCGCAACCAAGAAAGATGGCGGCCGCGCTTCGTACTCGAACTACGGTAGCCTGATCGACGTGGCGGCCCCTGGTGGCGACACCGGCGGCCTAATCCTCTCGACCCTGAATGCCGGCACCAACGCGCCAGGCGCCGACAGCTACGCCAACTCGGCCGGCACCTCGATGGCGGCCCCGCACGTTGCCGGTGTTGCCGCGCTGATGCTGTCGAAAAATTCGGCCCTCACGCCGGATGACATCGAAGCCAAGCTGAAGTCGACCGTCCGCACCTTCCCGGCCCCCTGCACCAGCTGCGGCACGGGTATCGTCGATGCGCTCGCTGCCGTCAAATCGGTTACCGGTGATACCACGCCGCCAGCCGGCACGACCATCAACGAAACGGAAACCAACAACGCACACACGTCGGCCAATGCGGTGACGGTCAGCGGCACGGTGGTCAAAGGCAATATGGGTACGGATACCGACTCCGACTACTTCGCTGTTCAACTGCCAGCTGGCAAAACGCTGACGGCAACAATGACCATCGGCAGCAGCAGCGCCGACTACGATCTGTATGCCTACAGCAGCAACGGCACGACGGAGGTGGCAATGAGTGAAAACGGCGCCGGCGTGGCCGACAGCCTGAGCACCACCAACACCGGTACCACCACCACCACCCGTTATGTGCGCGTGAAGTACTACAGCGGCGGCATAGGCGCAAGCAGCGGCGCCTACTCGCTGAAACTGTCGTGGTAATGTAAGTTCATGCGGCGGCTTGGCCGCTGCATAAAAAAGGGGACGACTGGCTTGCCACTCGTCCCCTTTTTTATGTGCGCCCAGCATGGGCGCACTCTTGTGGGTGAAAGTCCCGCCGCGAGCTGACCACAGTGGGCGAAGTGAAGCGCAACTGCACGAGGGTGACCGAGTGTGGAAACGTGCCGCATGCGGCACGGCACGGAGCGAAACTGCGAGCCGATGGACAAGAATCGGATAAAAGGCGCTGCCGGGCAGGGCGAACGGGCATAAAACCGTGAAGCTCTTGTGGTCAAGGCGAAGCAGCGTAAATCCGGCGGTTGCGCAGGGAAGGAGTGCGTTCTTACCTGGGGAGATCTCGCCTCATGTCTGAAAGGACGACGGGGCAACCCGGAGCGAGAAGTCAGCAGAGGCGCCCCTATCCCGATCGCCCGCGAGCACGAATCTTGATGAGCTTCTGTCTGAAATATCTGATTAACAGCTAGGACGACGCTTAACTCTGCTAGGACAACTTCGTGCCCAAGCTGTCGGATCGAAGACCGGGGTGAAGTAGGCCGCCACCATGTCAGCATGTGGGACGCGGCGCCGAAATAGTGGATGAGCTCGTGTCTGCAATACCCGGTTTTTTTCCGGAAAAAGCGCTCCCATCATAGGGAATACAGAGGGAAAAAAAGCTTTGCCGCGCATGTTCGTCGCTTTTTTTTCATTTGCATATCGACACCGCGATTCCGTCAAAAAACCAGATCTTGTATATGCATCCACGCGAACTTTCAGCCGATTCCCACGGTCTACAGCATATTCACGGTAGCACAGGAAATTGTTCTGAATCATTCATCCCATCTGGTTGTTTTCCGGAAGTCGCAAGGTTCATTTCCTCTAAAAAACTGTTCATATTTAGACATTTTTCAATCAAATGTTCAGAAATAGACAGAAATGAACTGGTTTGCATTTGGAAAAAGGCAATAATTGCCAAATTTACTTTGCTTTAGGAAAAATTTTTGGCTTTTTGTGTTGCGAAACAGCCGAATCCTGTTGGAAATTTCCAAAATTGGTCATGAATCGCAGTAATGTACAACGCTCGCCGACAAAAGGCGGGGCTACGTTGCAGAACAACGTGGAGACACTGGAAGGGCGACAGCTAAACGCAGCCACCTCTCCTTTATAAAATGTTCATCGGAAAACTTAAGGAACGACAATGAAGCATTCGCAATCGAAGTACCCATCCTTTTTGAAATTTTGTGTCGCCGCCGTGATCACGGCCGGCCCGGTATTCGCACACGCCAGCGTGGGCGATCTGGACATGAACGCAACGGTCCAGCCTGCTGCCACGACCACCGACCGCATGATCGTCAAATACAAGGCGACCGGCCCTGCCGTGCCGGGTGCCGCCCTCATGGCAGGCCCAAGCCAGGCGCGCCTGGCCATCGTTCAGCGTTCCGGCCAACAGTTCGGCCTGACCATGAAGGCGCTGCACACCACCGCCAACGGCGCCCAGATTCTCAAGCTCGACAAAAAAATGGACGTGAAGGACGTGGCAGCCATCGCCAAGGACTTGATGGAGCGCGATACCAGCATCGAATACGCTGAGCCGGACCGCATCATGCACCCGCTGTTCACCCCGAACGATCCGCGTTACTCGGAGCAGTGGCACTACGGTGACACCACCGGCGGCCTGCGCCTGCCGGCAGCCTGGGATATCGCCACCGGCACCGGCGTCGTCGTCGCTGTGCTCGATACCGGCTTCCGTCCGCACGCCGACCTGTCCGGCCAGTTCGTCGGCGGCTACGACTTCATCACCGACACCTTCATCTCCAACGACGGCAATGGCCGCGACAGTGATGCCAGCGATACGGGCGACGCCGTCGCCGCCGGCGAGTGCGGCAATGGCAAGCCGCTGCGGGCTCAGCCGTCGAGCTGGCACGGTACCCACGTGGCCGGCACCATCGCCGCCAAGACCAACAACGGTCTCGGCGTCGCCGGCGTGGCATTCAATTCCAAGGTCCTGCCACTGCGCGTGCTGGGCAAGTGCGGCGGCTACACCTCCGACATCGCCGACGCCATCACCTGGGCATCGGGCGGCAGCGTCGCCGGCGTGCCGGTCAATGCCAACAAGGCGAAAGTGATCAACATGTCGCTCGGCGGCGGTGGCGCTTGCGACTCCACGACCCAGAACGCCATCACCGGCGCCCGTTCGCGCGGCACCGTGGTGATCGTCGCCGCTGGTAACGACAATGTGAACGTGAGTGGATCGAGCCCGGCGAACTGCTCGGGCGTCATCGCGATCGCCGCAACCACGAAAGCCGGCGGCCGCGCTTCGTACTCGAACTACGGCACCCTGATCGACGTGGCGGCACCTGGTGGCGACACCGGCGGCCTGATCCTGTCGACCCTGAACGCCGGCACCGGTGCTCCAGGCGCCGACAACTACGCCAACTACGCCGGTACCTCGATGGCGACCCCGCACGTGGCCGGTGTTGCCGCGCTGATGCTGTCGAAAAATTCGGCCCTCACGCCAGATGAAATCGAAAGCAAGCTGAAGTCGACCGCACGCGCCTTCCCGGCAACCTGCAACAGCTGCGGCACGGGTATCGTCGATGCGCTGGCTGCCGTGAAGTCGGTCACCGGTGGCACCACGCCGCCAGCCGGCACCACCATCAATGAAACCGAGTCGAACAACGCGTACACGTCGGCCAATGCGGTGACGGTCAGCGGTACGCTGGTCAAGGGCAACATGGGTACGAGCACCGACTCCGACTACTTCGCTGTTCAACTGCCAGCTGGCAAAACGCTGACGGCAACAATGACCATCGGCAGCACCACCGCCGACTACGATCTGTATGCCTACAACAGCACGGGCACGACGCAGGTGGCAATGAGTGAAAACGGCGCCGGCGTAGCCGACAGCCTGAGCACCACCAACACCGGTACCGCCACGCTCACCCGTTATGTGCGCGTGAAGTACTACAGCGGCGGCACGGGCGCAACCAGCGGCGCCTACTCGCTGAAACTGTCGTGGTAATGTAAGTTCATGCAGCGGCCTGGCCGCTGCATGAAAAAGGGGACGAGTGGCTTGCCACTCGTCCCCTTTTTTTATCGATCGTCGACGTTCCCTACTCGTAGGCGCCCAGCCGGCGCTGCTCCTCCGCTGAAAAATGCTGGTCGCGCACTTGCTGCAGCATCGCTTCCGGCACCGCGCCGAGGTTGGCCCGCTGCGCCAGATAAGTCTTGATGCGTCCCTTCCATGCGTTTTCTTCCCGATCAAGCTCGGCCAGCCGGCCGGCCGCATCCGGCGAAAACGCGGCCGCCCGCAGCCGGTACACCTCGTCGTCGCCGGCACCCTGCTCGCGCAGCTTCTGCACCGACGCTTCGGTCCGGATTACCTTGGTCGGCGCTTCGCGGTCTTCACGCAGCGTCGCTGGCATGCGCTTGTCGAGCGTTGCCAGCTGCAGCTCGCGCTGGGCCGGCGTCAGCGTGCCGTTCTGCTCGATGTCGAGCCGCGCCAGCGCGTCGGCATCGTAGGCGTCGCCGGCACCGAACAAGCCGGCCGCATCGCTGGCGCTGAAAAACTGCGGACGCAGGCGCTGCTTGAGTTCCAGCCGCGCACGCCCCGCCTTGGCCAGGTCGGCCAGCGGCACCAGCGACTTTTCCGCATCGGCCAGGGCCCGCTTGTAATCGAGATAGCTGGTCAGCAGGCGCTTGGCCTGGGCCGCCGGGCCGGGCGCCAGGCGGCGATCGAGCTCGCGCTCGATTTCGGCGCGGATGGCTTGCAAATCCTTCTCGCCGAGGCCGGCCAGATAGTAGTCGAACAGATGCCCCAGTTCGGCATCGACCACCAGCTGGCCTTCGGCGCTCTGGCGCACCTCGCCGTCCGGCCTGGTGCCTTCCATCGAGCGCACGAACGCGAACGGATCCGACTGCGGCGGCGCTGCCGCCACGGCGGCCACCTCCGGCTTCGGATAAGCGTAGTACAGCGCGCCGGCCACCAGGGCGCCGGCACCGAACCTTTTCCATTGCGTGCGTGCGGTCATGGCGGCCTCCTTACAGACCGAGCGCCTGCAGGCGGTTCGCTTGCTGACGGAACACGGTCACCGGGCTGGTTTCGAACAGGTTGACAATGCCGATGAACTGGTTCACTTCATCGAGGTGATTCATGGCGTAGTCGTCGCGGATCACGCGCCCCAGGCGGCTTGAGCAGCTGCTCACCAGCCCATCGTTCTTGCCGCCGAAAGCCAGGCCGGTGAGCGCCATGAACGGGTCGATCGCGTCGAACATATTGGTGTACGGCTTGGCGCCGCTCCACGAAAAGTAATACACGCCGTTGACATGGTTGGCGCCTTCGCCGCACGCGCTCGTCGGCACGCCCTGCGGATGACGTTTGTTAAAGGCGATCGAGCCGGCCGTGGTGAGCGAGTTGAGCGCGGCTTCGCCATCTTGCGGCAAGCCCGAGCGGCCCGACAGGAAGTCCATCATCGCGGCCACCGCGTTGGCCAGCGCATTGCCCACGTTGGGGGCGTTGCCGGTCAGGATGTCGGCAATCGCCGAACCCTTGTTCACGCCGGCCACCGAACTGACCGAGGCGACCAGGCTGGGCGCCACCGAGGCGACGTAGCGCACGGTCGGTCCGCCATGGCTGTGGCCGATCAGATTGACCTTGGCGGCGCCGGTGGCGGCCATGATCTGCCTCACTTGCGAGAGCAATTGTTCGCCGCGCACTTCGGTACTGTTCGCGCCCGAGACGGTGACGGTAAACACCTGTGCTCCGCCGCTGCGCAGCGCCGTGGGGATCTGGTAAAAGTATTCGATCGGCCCCAGTTTCTCAAAACCGAACAGGCCGTGCACGAGCACGATGGGGTATTTGGTTTGCGTGTAACCCGCGGCCAGGGCCTGGGTGGGAACGACGAGGATAGCGATGAGAAAAACGGACAGGCACTTCCAAAAGCGATTCTTCATGTTGTCTCCATAATGGTTTTTTGATTGAAGTCGATTACTGGAACTGGAGTTGCACAGTGCGAGCTGGGCATTCCTCCGGCTACCGGGCGACCACCCTTGCTTCCAGCTGTTGCAAGAGAAAAATACGAATTAGAGCGAGCGCTCGGTTTTTTTAATGTAGCACTGGCTTTCGGATAAAGCATCGCGCAGTGCAGCATCTGGAGGTGTTCTTTTGCCCATTGAATTGATGTGTCGTTTTAACGAGCTATAATCATTCCCGAAACCAACTCTAGCGGTAGATGCACATATGGAAACGCTGGTGTCCACCCGCTTCGACTTTGCCCAGTTTGAAAAGATGACGCCGCTCAACGGCGACACGATCTGGGCCTACATTGTTGACCACCACGCCGAGCGGATCGGCGTCAAGCGCCGCAAGCCGGCGCTGGAAAACATGGAAAAAATCTTCGGCGCCACCTTCCGCCTGGCCAACGAGGTCGGCTTTCGCGCGATGAGCTTGCGCGACCTGTGCCGCGAGACGGGCTTGTCGATGGGCGGGCTGTACGGCTACATCGAGAGCAAGGATCAACTGGCGGAAATGATCGAGGATGTGGTGCGGCATGCCAGCCAGGAATTGCCGCGCATGTTCCAGCATGTGCAGGCGCCGTTGGAGCGGCTCGAATCGCTGGTGCGGGCGACGATTTACCTGTCCGAGATTTTGCAGCCGTGGTTTTACTTCGTGTACATGGATTCGCGCGTGCTCAGTTTCGAGCAGCGCGGCATGGCGAAAAATTCGGAGTTGTCGATCCAGGCTGAAATTGCCGACATGATCAGCCAGCTCACGCCGGTGCCGTCCGGCAAGCCGGACTTGCTGGCGGCGCATATCGTGGCGATGTTCCAGGATTGGTATATCAAGCGCTGGAAGTACCGCGCGGCCAAGGTGCATGTGGATGATTTTGCGGATAGCACGCTGGCGATGATCCGCAGCCACTTGAGTTAGGCTCCCTCGACGGGCTAGCGGGAACGACGGGCTAGCGCGAGCGACGCGCGAGCGCGTCTCCCTGCGTCCTTCCAACTTGCAACAAATCCCATTTCAGTGAATACTGTATGCAATTACAGTAGTTGCCCTTATCCGGGCACACCAGCCCGCGTGAACGCCCCAGCCCGAAAAATCATCCATTGCGACTGCGACTGCTTCTACGCAGCCGTCGAAATGCGCGACAATCCCGCCCTGCGCGAGGTGCCGCTGGCCGTTGGCGGCCAGCCGGGCCAGCGCGGCGTGGTGGCCACATGCAACTACGAAGCGCGGCGCTACGGCATCCACTCGGCCATGGCCACCGCCCAGGCCCTCAAGCTGTGCCCCGACCTGGTGGTCATCCCGCCGGCCATGGAGAAATACCGCATCGCTTCGCGCCAGATCCTGGCCATCTACGGCGACTACACCGACCTGGTCGAGCCGCTCTCGCTCGACGAAGCCTATCTCGACGTTTCCGACTCGCCCCACTGCAAAGGCAGCGCGACCCTGATCGCGCAGGAAATCCGCAAGCGCATCTTCGATACCGTCGGCATCACCGCGTCGGCCGGCGTGGCGCCCAACAAGTTCGTGGCCAAGATCGCCAGCGACTGGAACAAGCCCGACGGCCTGTGGCTGGTGCGCCCGGACGAGGTCGACGCCTTTGTCGCCGCCTTGCCGGTCAAGAAACTGCATGGCGTCGGCAAGGTCACCGCCGCCAAGCTCAACAAGCTGGGCGTGCAAACCTGCGCCGACCTGCGCACGTGGACCTTGCTCGAACTGCAACACCACTTCGGCACGTTCGGCACGCGCCTCCACGATTTGTGCCGCGGCATCGACAACCGCGCCGTGTGCAACGAGCGCGAACGCAAGTCGGTCAGCGTCGAGGAAACCTACACGCCGGACGTGCCGGACCTGCCGGCCTGCATCGCCCTGCTGCCGGAACTGTTCGACAACCTCAACGCCCGCATTGCCCGTGCCGGGGCCCAGAAAAGCGTGCAAAAGCTGTTCGTTAAACTCAAATTCGCCGATTTTCACCAGACCACCGTGGAATGTGTTGGCACCGCGCCACACATGGGGCAATACGCCAAACTGATGGAAACCGGCTATGCGCGCGGCAAGCAGCCTGTGCGCCTGCTGGGCGTCGGGGTGCGCCTGGGCGAGGCCGAAAACCTCGAACAGTTAAGCCTGTTCGCCGATGCGGACGTGTAAAATGTCGTTCCCTTCGCACAGATGATTTGTCGCTGGGATGACGCAAGTCCTGCTTCCACGGTTGGAGCTGCCGGCGACCATAAAACCGTCTTTCCCGCGCAGGCGGGAATCCATAGCACTGCTGATCATCGGTGCTATGGCCCCCCGCCGGCGCGGGGGAGACGGCGCTTAAGTCAACGCCAGGCTCTCGTGGGCAGGCCGTTACGCAGGGAGTGAAAGCGGTTTGCCGCGACTTCCTGCTTCACCCCGCTGTAAATACTGACTCAAACAAGGTAAAGCACAATGTGGTTCAAGAATCTTCAGATTTACCGTCTTCCCGCACCGTGGGCCTTCACTCCTGAGCAACTCGAAGCGGCGCTGGCGCCCATGAGTTTTGTTCCGGCCACCAGTAACGAATTGCTGCGCCAGGGCTGGGATTCGCCGCGCAATAACGGCATGCTGGTTCACACCGTCAACAAGCAGATGCTGATTCTGCTGGGCACCGAAAAGAAGCTGCTGCCATCGTCGGTCATCAACCAGGTGGCCAAGGCCAAGGCGGCCGAGCTGGAAGAAGCCCAGGGCTTTGCACCGGGCAAGAAAGCCATGAAGGAACTCAAGGAGCGCGTGGCCGATGAACTGCTGCCGCGCGCCTTCAGCATCCGCAGCAACACCTTCACCTGGATCGATCCGGTCAACGGCTGGCTGGTGGTCGACGCCGCCAGCCCGGCCAAGGCCGACGAAGTCATCAAGCTGCTGCTCAAAGCGGTCGACCGCATGCCGCTGGAAAGCCTGCGCGTGCAGCGCTCGCCCGTGGCCGTGATGACGGCATGGCTGGAAACCGACGAAGCGCCGGTAGGCTTCACGATCGACCAGGATACCGAACTGCGCGCCACCGGCGAGAGCAAGGCGGCCGTGCGTTACGTGAAGCACGCGCTGGAAGTGGACGATATCCGCCGTCACATCGCGGCAGGCAAGCAGTGCACGCGCCTGGCGATGACGTGGGACGACAAGATTTCGTTCGTGCTGACCGAATCGCTGGCGATCAAGGGCATCAAGCCGCTCGACGTCATCAAGGAAAGCGACACGAGCACGCGCAATGATGAAGAGCGCTTCGACAACGACATGATGCTGATGACGGGCGAGCTGGCCAAGCTGATGGCCGAGCTGGTGGAAGCGCTGGGCGGGGAAGCGAAGGCGTAATGGGACGCGGACGGGCTGCCTCGGCGGGCCCGGTCCTGCCTGGTCCTCATACCGTGTGACCGTTTGCTGACGAGGCGTCATTCCCGCCAACGCCGGTTCTCAAGGCCAGTGGTAGTACGGTCTCGCTCCCGTTTTTTACAGCGGCTGAAACACCCCGGCCGCGCGATTCTTGGTTACGTTATCCCACGTAAAAATCTGCCCGTTCATCGCCACATACACACCCGGCGGCAAGATTTGCGCGGCGGCGCTAGCGCAGCCGAGGTTGAACAGCGCATCCGAATTCGCAATCTCGTACGGAATCATTGCGCCCGTCAACACAATGCTCTTGCCGAGCGCGGCGGCGCCGAGCACGGCGGCCATTTCCGGCATCGTATCGGTGCCATGCACGATCACAATCGCCTTCTCGGGCGCCGCCTGGCAGCTGGCCAGCACGCGCGCGCGGTCGGCGTCGTGCATGTCGAGCGAGTCGAGCAGGGGAAGCTGCTCCAGTTCAACTGGTACCGTCATGCGCGTGCGCGCCAGGACGGCAGGCAGATGGCTTTCCGCAAAGCCGAGCTTACCGGTCAGTTCATCATAATGTTTATCGAAGGTGCCGCCGGTGGCGATGATGCGCAAGCTCATAATGATCTGGAATTCGAAAGAAGAAGGTGCCGTATGATAACGTGTAGTGTCGGCGATGTCGAAGCGCGCAAACTGGCCAGCTCCACTTGCCAGTGCGTTAGAATTGTTGTCTGTGCATGAGTACATTCATTTTTTTGTCCACCAAGAAGCCATGAAAGCCCTTGCCCCAGGAACTGTTATTTTCCATCGCCATCGTGGCTATGGCGTCATCACGCACGTCAACCTGCTTACCGGCTGGATCTCCGCGCGCTTCGGCAGCGAAGCGCGCACACTCGACCTGAACCTGTCCACCGACGACGTGCAGCACGCCGATGGCGAAGCGATCCTGTTCCGGCGCGCTCCGCCCGACCGCATGCCGCACGCGCGCCTGATGGCCATGGTGCGTGCACTGCACCAGGCCGGCTACGAAAAACTGTATCTCTATTCCTGGCCCAAGCCATCGGGCCTGCACTGGCGCTGGCATTTGTTCACCGGCCAGCGCGACTGGATGCAGCGCCCCTGGCGCGAAGGCTGGTACGGCTCCGGCGCCGACTACAACGTCAACCCGGTGATGGGCTGGGGCGATTCGCCGGGCGCCACCACCGACGAACTGGTTACCGCGCTCGCGCGCTTCGACCCGCAAGGCCTGGCGCAGGCGCTCGGGCGCGACGAAGACCACACCGCGTGGTTCGAGGGCGCGTGCAAGATCCTGCTCCCCGGCTATATGTACAGCCTGAACATGGAGCGCCCCGGCGCCGGCGGCCTGCCGGAAGCCCCGCCCGTGCCGGTGGTACCCGTGCGCGCCAGTCTGCCGGCGTACGATGGCCCGGCGCTGGGTTGGCCGCCCGGCTGGGCAGGCCTGTGGACGCGCGCGCATGTCGTGCCGGCGCCGCCGATCGACATCACCGGCGAGCGCAGGCTGCGCGAACCGTCCTAACAGGGCAGGGGCCGGCAGCGCCCGCCCGCATCACGCTTTCTGCAATGCTTCCGGGTTTAAAATGTTAGATGGCGCGCCGTTCGCGAAGTTCAGCACATTCTCGAACGCAGCCTGGAAATACAGCTCGTAGCTATCCTTTTCCACGTAGCCGATATGGGGCGTAGCCAGCACCGTCGGAATGCGCAGCAGCGGCGCATCGGGCGCCAGCGGCTCGCTGGTGAACACGTCGATGGCCGCGTTGCCCGGACGTCCCAGGCGCAGCGCCGCTTCCAGTGCGTCGGTTGCGACCAGCTCGGCGCGGCTGGTATTGACGAACAGCGCGTCCGGCTTCATGCGCGCCAGGTCGTCGGCGGTGACGATGCCGCGGGTGCCGTCGGCCAGCCGCAAATGCAGGCTCAGCACGTCGGCGCGCTCGAACAAGGCTGCGCGGCTCGACGCCGCCTCGAAACCGTCCGCCACCGCCGCCGCGCGGCTGGCCTCGCCGCCCCAGACCAGCACCTTCATGCCGAAGGCCTTGCCGTAGCCCGCGATCATGCGGCCGATCTTGCCGTAGCTCCAGAGCGCCAGGGTGCGGCCCTTGAGCGTCCTGCCCAAGCCGTTGAGCAGCGGATTGACCGAGGCGGTCTGCCACTGACCTTCCTTTAAGTTGTTGGCGTAGGGCACGATCTTGCGGCTCGCCGCCATGATCAGGGCCCAGGTCAACTCGGCCGGGGCCACCGGCGAGCCGACCCCTTCGGCAATCGCTATGCCGCGCGCCGTGGCCGCCGCCACATCGACATGGCCGGCCAGCTTGCCGGTCTGCGAAATGAGCTTGAGGTTGGGCAGTTTTTGCAGCAATGCGGCCGGAAACACGGTGCGTTCGCGGATCAGAACCAGCGCATCGAAGGAGGCCAGGCGGATGCCCAGCTGCCCCGCGCCACGGGCCGAACTGTTGAAAACCTTGACCTCGTGGCCGTCGAGAAGTTTGAAACAGTCGAGCTGGCGGACGGCGTCCTGGTAATCGTCAAGAATAGCTATTTTCATGGGAGATGGCAGAAGTTAAATAAATCTTCGTAGGTAAATAACACGATCCAGAATATTCGAAATAGCCTACTACATTAGTCAACTATTATTCCTACATTTTTGATGTTAGAGCATTTAAAACAGGTAATAGCGGGTGTACAATCGCCCCCTAATTTCGGGATTTGACCCCTCCCCGGACCGTGTTTTGACCGCGTCCCGGACCGTCTCACGTCCCCGCACTACCGTTCCACCAACCTTGCCGTCATCGAGGTTGTCGACATGACCGCCGTATCGCCGAACCTTTCTTTGGGAATGGATTCTTGAGCGCAAGCTGAAACGCTGACGACGATCCTGCCGTGCCGGGACAAGAAAGAATTCTTATTGGCATTGGAGGTACTATGAATCAGCCCGTTATGGGTGGCGTTGCAACACTGAACGTCCCAGCTTACATCAAACATCAAAAGCTCATCAATTGGGTCAGCGAAATTGCTGCCCTGACGAAGCCGGCCCGCATCTACTGGTGCGACGGCTCGCAAGACGAGTACGACCGCCTGTGCGCCGAGATGGTGGCCGCCGGCACGATGAAAAAGCTGAACCCTGAAAAGCGCCCGAATTCCTATCTGGCATGTTCCGACCCGTCGGACGTGGCGCGCGTGGAAGACCGCACTTACATCTGCTCGGCAACCAAAGAGCAGGCCGGCCCGACCAACAACTGGATGGCTCCCGCGGAAATGCGCACCACCCTGAGCGGCCTGTTCGACGGCTGCATGGCCGGCCGCACCCTGTACGTGGTGCCGTTCTCGATGGGTCCGCTCGGTTCGCCGATCGCCCACATCGGCGTCGAGCTGTCCGACTCGCCTTACGTGGCGGTCAACATGCGCATCATGACGCGCATGGGCAAGGCCGTGTACGACGTGCTGGGCACCGACGGCGAGTTCGTCCCTTGCGTGCATACCGTCGGCGCACCGCTGTCGGCTGGCCAGAAAGACGTCGCATGGCCATGCAACCCGACCAAATACATCGTTCACTACCCTGAAACCCGCGAAATCTGGTCCTACGGTTCCGGCTACGGCGGCAACGCGCTGCTCGGCAAGAAGTGCTTCGCGCTGCGTATCGCCTCGAACATGGGCCACCAGGAAGCCCAGGCCGGCGGCACCGGCTGGCTGGCCGAACACATGCTGATCCTCGGCGTCGAATCGCCCGAAGGCAAGAAGCACTACGTTGCAGCCGCTTTCCCCTCGGCCTGCGGCAAGACCAACTTCGCCATGCTGATTCCACCAGCGAGCTTCGGCGGCTGGAAAGTGACCACCATCGGCGACGACATCGCCTGGATCAAGCCGGGCGCCGATGGCCGCCTGTACGCGATCAATCCGGAAGCCGGCTACTTCGGCGTGGCGCCGGGCACCAACACCCGCACCAACTCGAACTGCATGGCCTCGATGAACGAGAACACCATCTTCACCAACGTCGCGCTGACCGACGATGGCGACGTCTGGTGGGAAGGCCTGACCAAGGAAGCGCCGTCGCACCTGATCGACTGGCAGGGCAAGGACTGGACCCCGGCGTCCGGCACCAAGGCCGCGCATCCGAACGCGCGCTTCACGGTGGCCGCGACCCAGAACCCGGTCATCGACCAGGCGTGGGACGATCCTGCAGGCGTGCCGATTTCGGCCTTCATCTTCGGTGGCCGCCGTTCGACCACCGTGCCGCTGGTGACCGAAGCGCGCAACTGGGTTGAAGGCGTGTACATGGCCGCGACCATGGGTTCGGAAACCACCGCTGCCGCCGCCGGCCAGATGGGCATCGTGCGCCGCGATCCGTTCGCGATGCTGCCGTTCATCGGCTACAACATGAGCGACTACTTCCAGCACTGGCTCAACATGGGCAAGAAGATCGAAGCCATGAACCCGGCCGCACTGCCGAAGATCTACTGCGTGAACTGGTTCCGTACCGACGCCGAAGGCAAGTTCGTCTGGCCTGGCTTCGGCGACAACATGCGCGTGCTGAAGTGGATGCTGGAACGCATCGAAGGCAAGGCGGGCGGCACCGAGAACATGTTCGGCACCACCCCGAACTTCGGCGATCTGAACTGGGACGGCATCGACTTCACGCAAGAGCAGTTCGATACCATCACCTCGATCGACAAGGACGCCTTCAACGAAGAGCTCAAGCTGCACAATGAGCTGTTCGAGAAGCTGGCCTATCACCTGCCGCAAGAATTGGTGGAGACCAAAGCCACGCTCGAGAAGCGCCTGGCTGCATAAGCCGGCGTCGACCGGATGGAAAAAGCGCGTCTTCGGACGCGCTTTTTTTTCGCCCGCCCGCTTCCCGTGGCCATCGTGCTACAGCGGCTGCTTATTTATCTTATAATTTTCCCGTTATCAATCCCGGAGCCGAGGCGCCCGACATCGCCGGCCCGTCGCCCGGAGTCCGCCCGCATGGCAGCACCGCCCCAGTACCTGAAACCGACTCCCGCCTGGGAAGAACACGAAAAACCCACCATGCCGGGTTCGGCGTCGATGCCCTGGCATCCGCCCCACATCCGCTTTGCCTATGCCTGCGTGGCGCTGCTGGTCGGCATTACCGGCGGCCTGGGCAATGCGCTGGTCTCGGCCAACCTGCCGGCCATCCAGGGCACCCTGGGCCTGACTGCGGCCGAAGCAGCCTGGCTGCCGGCCGCCTACATCATGGTCAACGTCACGTCGAACCTGATGGTGTTCAAGTTCCGCCAGCAGTTCGGCCTGCGCCTGTTCGCCGAGATCGGCCTGTCGCTGTACGCTTTCGTCACCCTGCTGCACCTGCTGGTGGGCGGCTTCGAGACGGCCGTCCTGGTGCGCGCCGTCAGCGGCCTGGCCGGCGCCACCACCAGCACCCTGGCCATGCTCTACATGCTGCAGGCCGCGCCCAAACAATACACCGGCAAGATGCTGGTGCTCGGGGTGGGCATCGCCCAGATCGCGACACCCTTGGCCTGGCTGATGTCGCCGGCCTTGCTCGACATGGGCCAGTGGCACAACCTGTACCTGTTCGAGGCCGGCCTGGCGCTATGTTCGCTCGCTGCCGTGGTGGTGCTCAAGCTGCCGCCCGGGATTCACATCAAGGTGATCGAGCCGCTCGATTTCGTCACCTTCGCGCTGGTGGCGCCGGCGGTGGCGATGATCGTCGCCGTGCTGGCCCAGGGCTTCACGCGCTGGTGGTTCGACACGCCCTGGCTGGCGTACCTGCTGATCGCCGCCGTGGTGCTGATGACGATCGCGCTGTTCATCGAGCACCACCGCGCCAATCCGCTGATCCAGACGCGCTGGCTGATGATGGGGCCCACCATCCGCTTCATGATCGGCGCCTTCCTGATCCGCTTTCTGACGTCCGAGCAGACCTACGGCGCGGTCGGCCTGCTGCGCACCCTCGGCATGGGGCCGGACCAGATGCAGCCGCTGTTCGCCGTCATCCTGGCCGGGACCATCTGCGGCATGGTCGCCAGCGCGGTCACCTTCAGCCCGAAGACCGTGATCCCGCAAATCCTGTTCTCGATCGTGCTGTTCGGCGTAGCCGCCTGGCTCGATTACGGCCGCACCAGCCTTGACCGCCCACACGATTTTTTCGTCAGCCAGTTTCTGGTGGCGGTAGGCGCAGGCATGTTCATGGGACCGATGGTCATGATCGGCATCATGCAGGCGCTCAAATTCGGCGCCGACCATGTGGTCACCTTCGTCGTCATGCTGGCGATGACGCAGAGCCTGGGCGGTTTCGCCGGCGCAGCCGCGCTCAGTACCTACCAGCTGCACCGCGAGCATGTGCACTCGACCCAGATCGTGGCCCAGCTCAATCCGGCCGATCCGGTCGTCGCCCAGCGACTGCGCCTGCAGCAGCAGATCTACCAGGGCGTGAACACCGATCCCGCCCTGCGCGCCGCCCAGGGCGTGGGGCAACTGGCCCAGATCAGCCGGCGCGAGGCCAACGTCCTCGCATTTAACGATGTCTTTGCCCTGAGCGGCGTGGTCGCCATCCTGTTCCTCGGCTGGTCGCTGATCATCGCCGTGCGTCTTGCGCGCCGGCAGAAGCGCGAAGCAGCAGCCTTACTTAACCAGGCGCCCGCGGGCGCCCCTGCCAGATAAACCATGACCAATCCACTTCCTCCTTCGCGCAGCGAACTCTCTCCCGACGAGGCCAACCCGCCGGTGCCGGGCGACTCCAGCAATACCGCAGCCCCGGTTCCGCCAGCGGCCGCGCCGGTGACGCCCGCGGCACCCGAGACGCCGCCCAAGTACATCAAGCCCAAGCTGTGGACCGTGGTGCTGATGGCCGTCGTCGCGCTGATCGGCATCGTGCTGATCATGTGGGCGTGGCGCCTCGGCCCATTCAACAGCACCCTGGTCCAGACCGACAACGGCTACGTGCGCGGGCAGATCACGGTGCTCGCACCGCAGGTCAATGGCTATGTGGCCGAAGTGCTGGTCAAGGACTTCCAGTTCGTCAAGGCTGGCCAGCCGCTGCTGCGCATCGACGACCGTATCTACAAGGCGCGCGTGGAACAAGCCGAGGCCCAGCGCGACGGCGCGCTCGCGGCGTTGGAGAACTTCACCCAGACCCAGGCCCAGAACCGCGCCCGTGGCGGCGCCGCGCGCGCCACGCTGGTGGCGGTGCAGGCCGAGCGCAATCGCGCCGCGGCCGAACTGGGACGGGTCGAGGAACTGGCGGCCAAGGGATCGGTATCGCTCAATGAGCGCGACCGCGTGCGCATGACGACCAAGCTGGCCGGCGCCAATGTACTCAAGGCCAAGGCCGATATCGCCATTGCCGAAGAAACCGTCAAGGCCACCACGGTCTCGCGCGGTGGCCTGGAGGCGCAGGTCAAGACGGCCGAAGCGCAGCTGG
Source organism: Massilia pseudoviolaceinigra (assembly GCF_030846505.1). NCBI lineage: Bacteria > Pseudomonadati > Pseudomonadota > Betaproteobacteria > Burkholderiales > Oxalobacteraceae > Massilia > Massilia pseudoviolaceinigra. Next base: position 65,590 of record NZ_JAVCWL010000036.1, read on the forward strand.
CACTGGCGAAAATCGACTTGTCCAACACGCTCGTCAAGGCCCCGCGCGACGGCCAGGTGAGCGAAGCGTCAGTGCGTTTGGGCCAGTACGTCACGGCCGGATCGCAGCTGCTGTTCCTGGTCCCCGACACCATGTGGATCGTGGCGAACTTCAAGGAAAACCAGACCTGGAAAATGCGCATCGGCCAGCGTGCCACGTTCACCGTGGACGCCTTCAACGGCGCCGCATTGAGCGGGCATATTGAACAGATCGCGCCGGCCACCGGCTCGGAATTTTCCGTGCTGCGCGCCGATAACGCCAGCGGCAATTTCACCAAGGTGGTCCAGCGCCTGCCGGTGCGCATTGCCATCGATCCCAAGCAGGAGCTGGCACGGCGCCTGCGGCCCGGCATGTCGGTGATCGTCAAGGTCGATACCGTCGGCGCGGCGGAGCAGCAGCCGTGAGGCGGCGCCTCGTCCTGGTTGCGGGCGTCGCCTGCGGCCTGAGTGCCTGCATGCCGGCCCTGCGTCCGGCGCCGCCGCTCGCGAAAGTCACGCCGCCCGAGGCCTGGCGCGATGGCCCGGCCGGGCAGGCCACGGTGGATGCGCAATGGTGGCGCGCCTTTGGCGACCCGACCCTGACGAAGCTGGTGGAAGCGGCGCTCGCGCACAACACCAGCGTGCTGGCAGCGCTGGCCCGGGTCGACCAGGCGCGCGCGCTCGTGACCGTGGCCGATTCGGCGCGCCTGCCGGCCATCAATGCGGTGCTGGGCGGCGCTGCCGCGCGCACGCCGGCCGGCGCGGGGATGGTCAATTCGCGCTCGCTGCAGCCGGAATTGCAAGCCAGCTGGGAGCTCGACCTGTTCGGCCGCCTGCGCGACCAGTCGCGCGCGGCCTCGCTGCAGTACCAGGCCAGCCAGGCCGAACGCGATGGCGTGGCGCTGTCGGTGGCGGCCAGCACGGCGCAGGCCTACGTGGGTTTACTGGTGCTGGACGCCCAGCTGCGGATCACCAAAGCGACTGCCGCCTCGCGCGCCGAAGCGCTGCGCCTTGCGTCGGACCAGGCGCGCGTGGGCTACACCTCGCAGCTGCAGCTGACGCAGGCGCAGGCCGAAAACGAATCGGTGCTGCAAGCCATTCCCGAACTGGAGCTGGCCATCCGCCGCCAGGAGAACAGCCTGCGCGTGCTGACGGGTGAACTGCCCGGCGAGGTGCTGCGCGAACGGCGCTTCCAGGATTTGCCGGTGCTGCCGGTGCCGGCCGCGCTGCCATCAAGCCTGCTGGCGCGCCGGCCCGACGTGGCGCAGGGCCAGTTGCTGCTGGCTGCGAGCGACGTCAACCTGGCGGTGCGGCGCGCCGATTTTCTGCCGCACGTGACCATCAGCGCCAAGTTCGGCAGCCTGCTCACCAACGGGCGCGATTACGATCCGCTGACCTTGTGGAGTTTGGGCGGTAGCGTGCTGGAGCCCGTGTTTTCAAGCGGGCGATTGAGCGCGCAGGTCGACGTGGCCACGGCGCAGCGCGACCAGGCGGCGTTTGCCTATCGCGGCGTGGTGCTGACAGCCTTCAGCGAAGTGGAAAATGCCCTTGCCGGCGTAACGCGCCTGCAAACGCAGATGGAGCATGCCCAAAAGCGGCGCGACATCCTGGCGCGCACCCTGGACTTTGCGAAGGACCGCTACCAGGCCGGTTATGCCTCGTATCTGGAAGTGCTCGACGCGCAGCGCAACCTGTACCAGACCGAGCTCAACGCGGTGACGCTGCGCCAGAACCAGGCGAACAATATGGTGGCGCTGTACCGCGCGCTGGGCGGCGGCTGGAGCGCGGGGGCGCAGTAACACGCTTGCGCAGCCAGTACGGCACGCGTGGCGCATGCCTGATGTAGCGCACACCCGGGGCGGGGACGGTCGCTAGAATGCCCCATGCCCGCCTTTAACGACCTCGGATACCGTTCGCTGTTCGCCCACCCGGAACTGGTGCGCGATCTGGTCACGCACTTTACACCCTTCAAATTGTTCCGGAATGTGGCGCTGTTCTCATTCGAACGCGTCGATCCCGTGTACGTGAGCGAGCGCCTGGCGGCGCGCCAGAGCGACATGGTCTGGCGCGTGCGGATCGGCCAGCATGTTTTGTATGTGTATATCCTGCTCGAATTCCAGTCTGGCGTGGATCGCTGGATGGCGCTGCGCATGCAGAGCTACGTCGGCCTGCTGTGCCAAGACCTTGTCAAGCGGCATGCATTGTCGTCGGCTTTACTGTTGCCGCCGGTGTTGCCGGTAGTGGTTTATAACGGCGCCCCGCGCTGGAGCGCCAGCCTGGACCTGGCCGCGCTGCTCATGCAGGCGCCCGCCGAACTGGCGCCGTTCCAGCCATCCCAGCGTTACCTGCTGATCGACCAGCAGCGCCTGGACAGGGCGGCGCTGGAAGCGAATGCCACCCTGCTGGCGCTGCTGTTTCGGATGGAACTTTCGAGCGCCTCCGAGGTCCGAGACAATGTCTTGCCCGCGCTGCTCACCTGGTTCGACGACGCACCCCAGGAAAGCCTGCGGCTCTCGGTCGCGCAGTGGATAAAGCACCTGGCGCAACGGCGCGCGAACCCGGAATCGTTCGCGTTTGACAGTGTGGAAGGGGTGGCTGATATGGAACGTAAATTTGAAACCTGGGCCGAAGAGTTCGAAGATATCGGCTTTCAGAAAGGACTCGCGCTGGCAGAAAAAGCCAGGATGGAAGGGGCAGCGGAAGGGCAGGTTACCGCGTTGCGTGCCATGCTCGGCAGCCTGTTGCACAAGCGTTTCGGCGCACTTCCGCAGACGGCAACGCTACGCATCGGCCAGGCCACGCAGGCCGACCTGGAACAGTGGTTTGAACGCGGCCTGGACGCGCCCAGTCTGGCGGCGGTGTTCGGCGACGACTCCGAGGCCGCCCGCCCTGCGTGACCGGCCGGAATACTGAGCGATTACGGCAGCGTTGCAGCGGCGCGCGCTTGATGGCGCCTTTTCAGGCGGCGGCGCCGGACGGCGGTGCATCTTCGCGCTTGGCGCCCTGGAAGCCGTCGTACACGCGGCGGTGGAAGGCATACGAACAGGTGTCGTCGCGCGCGTCGTACTGGCTCACCCACTCCATCAGGTAGGGCAGCATGCTGTCCTGTTCTTCTTTTGATGCGTACTTGTGCGGCTCCCACGGCCGCAACGCGTTGTTGGCCATGCAGGCATCCTTGCCCGGATTGATGAACACCAGCTGGGTACAGAACGGCAGCGCCGCCTCGATCAGGTCTCCGTAGCAGCCTTCGACCACCCAGTCGTCATGGCCGCGCACGAAGGCGTACAGGTCGGCCAGCACTTCATAGGCCGGCCGCGCCACCGCCACCGATCCCGGCACCCAGTAGATGGTGTCGAGATCGAGGTGCCGCAACTTATGCTGCCCGGCCAGCTGGCGCGCGCGCCACGACTTGCCGGACCCTGAATTGCCCATGATGAGAACGCGCATGCAGTTCCTTACGCCAGCAGCGGCACCAGGTATTTGCCGGTGACGCTCTCCGGATTGGCCGCCACGTCTTCCGGCGTGCCGCTGGCGATGATCTTGCCGCCGCCGGCGCCGCCTTCGGGACCCAGGTCGACGATCCAGTCGGCGGTCTTGACCACATCGAGATTGTGCTCGATGATGACCAGCGTATTGCCCTGGTCGCGCAGACGGTGGATGACCTTGAGCAGCAGGTCGATATCGTGGAAGTGCAGGCCGGTGGTCGGCTCGTCCAGGATATACAGCGTGCGCCCGGTGTCGCGCTTGGACAGTTCCAGCGACAGCTTCACGCGCTGCGCTTCACCGCCCGACAGGGTGGTCGCGCTTTGGCCGAGGCGGATATAGCCCAGGCCGACGTCGAGCAGGGTTTGCAGCTTGCGCGCGATCAGCGGCACCGGCTTGAAGAATTCGTGCGCCTCTTCCACCGTCATGCCCAGCACTTCGGTGATGTTCTTGCCCTTGTACTGCACTTCCAGCGTTTCGCGGTTATAGCGCTTGCCGTGGCAGACGTCGCACGGCACGTACACGTCCGGCAGGAAGTGCATTTCGACCTTGATCACGCCATCGCCCTGGCACGCTTCGCAGCGCCCGCCCTTGACGTTGAACGAGAAGCGCCCGGCGCTGTAGCCGCGCTCCTTGGCCGCCGGCACGCCCGAGAACAGGTCGCGGATCGGCGTGAACAGGCCGGTGTAGGTGGCCGGGTTGGAGCGTGGCGTGCGCCCGATCGGCGCCTGGTCGACCGAGATGACCTTGTCGAAATGTTCCAGGCCGCTGATCGAATCGTGCGGCGCCGGTTCGGTCTGCGAACCATACAGGTGGCGCGACAGGGCCGGGTACAAGGTGTCGTTCACCAGCGACGATTTACCGGAACCGGAAACGCCCGTCACGCACGTCATCAAGCCGACCGGCAGCTTGAGCGTGACCTTTTTCAGGTTGTTGCCGGTGGCGCCGGTGATCACCACCTGCTTGTTGGCGTCGGCCACGTGGCGTTTCTTGGGCACCGCGATCTTGAGCGAGCCATTCAGGTAGCGCGCGGTCAGCGATTTCTTGTTCTTGAGGATATCCTTGAGCGTGCCTTCGGCGATGATCTCGCCGCCATGCACGCCGGCGCCCGGACCCATGTCGACGATGTAGTCGGCGGTGCGGATCGCATCTTCGTCATGCTCGACCACCAGCACGCTGTTGCCGATGTCGCGCAGGTGCTTGAGCGTTTCGATCAGGCGGTCGTTGTCGCGCTGGTGCAGGCCGATCGACGGTTCATCGAGCACGTACATCACGCCGGTCAGGCCCGAACCGATCTGCGAGGCCAGGCGAATGCGCTGCGCCTCGCCGCCCGAGAGCGTATCGGCGCTGCGGTCGAGCGACAGGTAGTCGAGGCCCACGTTGTTGAGGAATTTGAGGCGCGAAACGATCTCCTTGACCACGCGGTCGGCGATCTCTTTCTTGGCGCCCTTGAGGGTGAGCTTCTCGAAGAACTCCAGGCATTCGCGCAGCGGTTTGCGCGCCACCTCGTAGATGGCGCGCTGCTGCTTGCCGGTGCCGACCTTGACGTAGCGCGCTTCCACGCGCAGGCGCGCGCCTTCGCACGACGGGCACTGCTTCTCGTTGATGAACTTCGCCAGTTCCTCCTTGACGGCCATCGAATCGGTTTCGCGGTAGCGCCGCTGCAGGTTGGTGACCACCCCTTCAAAGGTGTGCTCGCGAATCACGGTGCGACCGCGCTCGTTCACGTAGGTGAACGGGATCGAGGTCTTGCCGGAGCCGTACAACACCGCCTGCTGCGAGGCCAGGTCGAGCTGCTCGAACGGCATGTCGATATCGAACTCGTAGTGCGCCGCCAGGTTCGACAGCATCTGGAAGTAAAACTGGTTGCGCCGGTCCCAGCCCTTTACCGCGCCGGAAGCGAGCGACAGGTTGGGGAAGGCGACGATGCGGCGCGGGTCAAAAAATTCGATGTGACCGAGGCCATCGCATTCGGGGCAGGCGCCCATCGGATTATTGAACGAAAACAGGCGCGGCTCGAGTTCCTGCAGCGAGTAGCCGCAGGTGTTACACGCGAACTTGTTGGAGTAGACGTGTTCCGCTGCGCTGCCTTCCGCGGCCCGGTCCATCTCGAGCACCACGGCGCGCCCGTCGGCCAGGCGCAGCGCGGTCTCGAAGCTCTCCGCCACGCGCTGCTTGATCTCGGCGCTGACCTTGACCCGGTCGATGACCACATCGATGGTGTGCTTTTCAGTTTTTTTGAGCTTGGGCAGGTCGTCGACTTCGTAGATCTTCGCGTCGTTGGTGCCGCTCTGGATGCGAAAGCGCACGAAACCCTGCGCCTGCATCGCCGCGAACAGGTCGCTGTGCTCGCCCTTGCGGTTGGCCACCACGGGCGCCAGGATCATCAGCTTGGTATCTTCCGGCATGGCCAGCACCGCGTCGACCATCTGCGACACCGTTTGCGCGGCCAGCGCGTGGTCCGGGTGGTTGATGCAGTAGGGCGTGCCGACGCGCGCGTACAGGAGGCGCAGGTAATCGTGGATTTCGGTGACCGTGCCGACCGTGGAGCGCGGATTGTGCGAGGTGGCCTTCTGCTCGATCGAGATGGCCGGCGACAGGCCTTCGATCAGATCGACATCGGGCTTTTCCATCAACTGCAGGAACTGGCGCGCGTAGGCCGACAGCGATTCGACATAGCGGCGCTGCCCTTCGGCATACAAGGTGTCGAACGCCAGCGACGACTTGCCGGAGCCGGACAGGCCGGTGATCACAATCAGCTTGTTGCGTGGCAGGTCGAGATTGATGTTCTTCAGGTTGTGCGTACGTGCGCCGCGAATGCGGATCTGTTCCATGTGTTGTGTGCCTTAAACGGGTCAGCTAATACTATAGCCGTGTTTCAGAAGCGACGTCTGCGGGGACGATTGCCGCGTCCGCAGTTGCGCGAGAAGCGTATTGACGTTGCTCAGGGGTTTTGTTTATTTTCACTGTATATAATACCAGTATTTTGGCGTGTGCATGCGTCTGAGGGGCGCATAATATGGGGCACCATGGCTGCGAACGGGACGCAGTATGGATGCAAGGAGGACGCAGTTTGGATGCGTTGGAGACGCACGCCGGAGTATAATCCTCGTCTAGAAAAATCATCGGGTTGCGGGACGCCGCAGCAGTTCAACAGGAGTAATACATGGCATCAGTCAATAAAGTCATCATCGTCGGCAACTTGGGGCGCGATCCGGAAATCCGCTACATGCCCAGCGGTGACGCCATCGCCAACATCGCCGTCGCGACCTCGTACAAATCGAAGGACCGCAACACCGGCGAGCAAAAAGAGCTGACCGAATGGCACCGCATTTCGTTCTTCGGCCGCCTGGCTGAAATTGTCGGCCAGTACCTGAAAAAAGGTTCTTCGGTCTACGTCGAAGGCCGCCTGCAGACCCGTAAATACACCGACAAGGATGGCGTCGAGAAGTACGCGACCGAAATCGTCGCCGAACAGATGCAGATGCTGGGCGGACGCCAGGGCATGGGCGGCGACGCCGGCGGCGGCGGCATGGACGATGGCGGCGGTTACGATTCGCAGCCGCAGCAGAGCCGTCCGGCGCCACAGCGCCAGGCGCCACCTGCGCCAGCGGCACGTCCGGCACCGAAGCCGGCGCCGAATTTCTCGGACATGGATGACGACATCCCGTTCTAAGACCCGCTGAAGTCATTCATGTAAAAAAGCCCTGTAACTATCTGAAGTTACAGGGCGTTTTAGTTACTGGTGGCGGCTACCCAGGGAAGTGCTGATTTAATCGCCACTGGTCGCCCTTATGTTGCCAAGCTGGCACAATAGCGTATCCCATCTTTCTGCATTCATGATGAAGCAATCGAGCTTTTCTGACGCCGAGTTCGCCAGCAAGAAGAAGCTGACGCGGCGTGATCGTTTTCTGGCTGAGATTGAGGCAGCGACCCCATGGCCGGCTCTGGTGGCAGCTCTACTGCCTTACTACCCGAAGGGTGACGGACGTGGCCGTCCACCGGTCGGCCTGGAACGTATGCTGCGCATGTATATCGCCCAGCTGTGTTTCGGCTTGTCGGACGAAGGCATCGAAGATGCGGTCTACGACAGCCAGTCTATCCGTGCTTTCGTTGGCATCGACTTGACGCACGAATCGGCGCCCGACGCGACCACACTGTTGAAGTTCCGCCGGCTGTTGGAGAACAATAAATTGACGCGTCGGATTTTCGATGAAATCAACGGACACCTTGCCGACAAAGGCTTGCTGATGCGCGAGGGGACGATCGTTGACGCCACCTTGATCGCTGCGCCCCCATCGACCAAGAACAAGGACGGTGAGCGTGATGAGGAAATGCGCCAGTCGAAGAAGGGCAATGATTGGTATTTTGGCATGAAAGCGCATGTAGGTGTGGATATGGCCACTGGCCTGGTTCATACCGTCGTAGGCACAGCAGGGAACGTATCTGACGTGACGCAGGCGTATGCGTTGCTGCACGGCGGCGAGAAGGCTGTGCTGGGCGACGCTGGTTACCAGGGGGTGGCCAAGCGCCCGCAAGGCGCTTAAGAAAAACCCACTGGGCCGCGCGCTTGAAAAGCTGGAGCACACGAAGGCCAGCGTGCGCGCGAAGGTTGAGCATTGCTTCCATGTTGTGAAGTGCCTGTTCAAACATCGCAAGAGGCGCTATCGCGGCCTCGCCAAGAACAACGCACAACTGTTCACGCTGTTCGCTTTCGCCAATCTGGTGCTGGCGCGCAGGTTCCTCGGGTCGCAGCACGCCCGAGTTGCGTCTTGATTGCAGCGGACGGCGGGAAGGCAGTCCAAATCAGTCGATTTCGGGCTCACGCTGACTGATTTCGACCCGAAAAATTGAAGGCGCAAATCGATGCCGAGAATTTCCGGCTGAACCGCGTCAGAAATCGATCAGATCAGCGCTTCCCTAGCGCGCGCGCTTACGGCGCCGTGCGATGCCGAGACCGGCGATGCCCAGGCCAAGCAAGGCCAGCGTTCCCGGTTCCGGCACATTAGTGCTTGGGAGCGTGGTCAGGCTGGCATTGTAGTAAAAGGTCCCGTTCATGAGCGGCCCGCGGTCGCAAGACTGGCTGAACGACGCGTCAAATGTGTCGAGGGCACCGGATTTGAAACTCAACTGATTGACGGTGAAACTGCCCCTCACTTTGTTGCACCCCCTGTGGTTGTAGCTCACGTCCAGGCCGGGATGGCCAGGCGACGCGAAAGCCGCCCGCTCCGCACTCGTATACGTGCCTCCAGCGGCAAGTGGGACGCCCAGCTCTTGGGTCGAAAAATCCAGCATGGCGTATTTGTCGGTCCAACCCAGTACGGTATCAACCATGTAGATGAAGGTCAGGTAATCGGTTGCCGGAGCAGCGAACGTGCCGGTATTGGTGAATTGAACGTTTTTCCGAGAGAGTAGTGGATTGCTGGAAGAATACACATCGTCGACCGCTTTTCCTCCGCTAATCCAGTCGCCAGGCGTGGCGCTCAGGGTGAGACGGGCCACCGAGGCGTGGCTCTGTGCCGCAAGCGCGATCGATGCAATAAGGAGGGCCTTGCCGATGATAAATTTCATTCCGTTTTTCCAGTTAGATGAATGGTTGTGTAGGAAGGCAAGGTTCATGCCCGCCATTTCAAAAACAGGTATGTTGTTATTAATCAATAAGTTGCAAGTTAGATATATTTGTGGTTCGCCATATCTTTTGCATGGTGTAAAGATTTCCGACAGTTGTGCCTTTGGTATCCCTGTGCAGATTTTTGACTCGGCGCGACATCGGGCACATACTTTCACTTTTGGAAAGCACAGGCAATCACATGAATGCGCTCACGCTCCACTACCATCCACTGTCGTCCTGCTGCCACAAGGTACTGATCGCCATCGACGTGCTCGGCATCGAGGTGGACAAGCGCCTGCTCAACCTGGGTGACCCCGGCGAGCGGGCCGCGCACCTGGCGCTGTGGCCTACGGGCAAGATGCCGCTCTTGATGGACGGGCTGCGTCCCGTGCCCGAAACGAGCATCATCATCGAGTATCTCCAGCGCCACCATGCCCGCCCGGGCCGTACGCTCATCCCGGATACGCCGGACGCGGCGCTCGACGTGCGTTTGTGGGACCGCCTGTTCGACCTGTACGTGATGACGCCGATGCAGGCGCTGACAGCCGACCTGCTGCGGCCCGAAGGCCAGCGCGACGCCCACGCCGTGGCCAAGGCGCGCGAAGGCCTGTCGTCGGCCTACGGCTTCATCGACCGCCACCTCGAAGGCCGGACCTGGGTCGCCGGCGATGCATTCAGCATGGCCGACTGCGCCGCGGCGCCGGCCTTGTTCTATGCCTTGGCCTACGTGCCGCTACCGCCGCAGCATGGCCACCTGGCGGCCTATGTCGAGCGCCTGATGGATCATCCCTCGGTGGCGCTCACCATCGATCAGGCACGACCCTACTTCAAGTTCTTTCCTGGCCGCAGCGGCTTGTCCCACCGCTTCTTCGACCCGGCCACGACTTGAGGTGCGGGCCGGGGGCCATCCAGTTGCACCAGGATCCGGACCCAGCCCTGCCTGTGCTTATCGACCGGGCGTGATTGCCCGAGCCGCTGGCACGCCGGCCCCCGCTTGCAACAACCACCCTTGCGCCGGCTGGGTTTTAAATTCCCTGAACGTGCCTTGTTCGGCTTCAATCATCGCTCCCAAGAAAGCACCGGCAAGGGCGCCTCCGGCAATGCCGGCGCCGCCGCTGACAGGCATGGTGCTCACCGTGGTGTGCACCGTCGTGTTCACGCCGGATGTGTTGACCGGACGCGGCGCGAGCGGCGCAACTTTCGAAAAATCGGGTGTGTCGTCGGCGTGGAAGATGGTCAGCGGCCGGTTAGTGCCGACAATGGTGAAGACCATCGGGTCAGCGCCTTGCTTCTTCGGAAGCTGGATCCCGCATTCCAACGCTGTCCCGGCGATCGCCTCATCGTTGCGCGCGCGGCCAGATAGGTACAGGCACATCGGAGGGCCCATGAAGTACGTTACGCTGTCATTCTCGAATTTTCCGATGTAGGTTCCCGGCACGAGCGTGACGTCCCAAAACCCCACCTTCCATTTCACGTTTTCCCTGATCTGCAAGACCTGTTCATTGGCGGGACGCCGCAACGCTTCGGGCCTGACGGCGCAACCCGAGACGAGCAAGGACGTGACGAGCGCCAGCGCTGCACAGGGACGGTATTTTTGAGGAAACATATCCGCCACACTTTCAAAAACTAGAACGATGAGCCGATGGGCGTTCCGCCGTTGCCTGCGGGCTGGAATAGCATCATGCCTGAGCCAGCCACGCCAGCGGAAATTCGATGATCGTCTGTGGCCCGATGGCAACCAGGGCTGCGCGCGCCGCATCATGGAAACGTGGGGTAAAACCGGGCAGGTCGCCGATCTGCGCCCGCGTCGCCAGGTCCCAGACGGTCATCCCCGTGTCGGCCGCGGCGTACAGGCGCTTGCCGTCACTGAACAGGTCGAGAACGCGGCTCTTTTCGTCCATGTCCATGGGCCAGCGCGCGTCGGCAGACAGCGCTGCCTGCACCGTCGCGTCAAGGATGCGCACGCCCGGCCCTTTGCCTGATTCCTCGAATTCCTCCTCGTCCCAGTCCGCCGTTCCCCACAGCGCAACGTGGCGCTCGCTGACCCAGCAGGCAGGCGTATTCCAGTCGTCACGCATCGCGACCCGCACGACCGAGGCGCCGGCTTCACTCTCCCACGGATTGGAACCGAGCCAGTCGGTGACAGACCAGGCCAATGGAATCGAGACCGGCTGCCAGACCCAGCCATCATCGAACAGGCGGCTGCCGTCCGGGCTGGGCCGCAGCTGTCCGTGGAAATAGTCGTGATAATGCTCGGGGAGATCCTTGCCTGACTCATACGCTGCGATGGTGCGCTCGGTAAGCGACTTGCCGGTCGCCGCATCGGCAGCGTCGAGGCGGTTCCAGTCGGTGCGATGGACGAGGACATTGCGCCCTTCATGGCGCAGAAAGCACGCACTGAAGGGCACCTGTTCGGCGTGATAGTCGCCGCCGTCGAGGCGCATCGTGATGGCGCCGGACTGCGTCTCCACCACAATGCCGTGCTGGCCCTGGTCGACAACAATTGCGGCATGGATGCCGTCGGACGATGCATGCAGCCGCAGGCTGGGCGGCAGGCGCTCACGGTCCGGCGGCAGCTCGGGAAGTTCCACCCGGCACAGTTCGACGCTGGCTCCGCTATCGAGATCGACCCCGTGCAGCGCGCCGTCCGTGGTCAGGACCAGCACGTGGCCGTAGGGTGCCTGGACCGGGCAGGCGTCCATGATGGGAAGGGCGGGCCACGAGAGAGTGCGCAGCGGGTATGGCTGGCCATTCGTTGCCTGCAACAGCCTTTCATTGATAGTTATCATTGTAAATTCTTGGTTGCAGGACATAGGTTAGTGCGGCAACGTGACATGTTGCAATAATGGAACAAAAATCACGAGCATGCAATTTTCTAGAAGGCCAGTACATTGATATGGGATACTTGTTGCGTTTTTAACTACATCCTGTCCGTGTGTCATTATGAAGAAACCACTGATTACCTTTTTTGTCGTCTTTGCCATCGCATTCGGCATTATGGCGGCCATCAACATCAAGAAGATCGAGACGAACGTTGCCATCGCCAAAGCGCCCGCCTTCGTGGTTGCAAAACCGGATGGCATTATCAAGAGAACCAAGAAGAGCCGTGATACCTATCAGGTGAAATTTAGCTATTCGATCGCTGGAATCAACTACAACATGGACTCCGACTGGTTCGACACCGTAGCGGAAGCCGAGGCATTGGCCAAATCGCCCGTTCAAATAGCCTACGACAGCATTAAGCCGGAAAACGCCGTGTTCAGAAGCGACTTCGACAAGCGTGACCCCAACGAAGTCACGATAAGTGCGCTTATCAGCGCAGGCGGCTTAGGCTTGTTCATGGCCTTGCTCCTCACGGCTGTTCTCCTCTATAAATTCCCTTCGCTGCGCCGTAGTTAATTTCTCTCTGGAAGGCTTGCCCATAAAGTCCGTCAAGGCCTCAGTCAAGCTGCCTTGAATACGACTCTCCGCTAACTAAAGAAACGGCGGTTTTTTAGTTTGCGCCGGCCCGGCCATGATCCCATGGACGGGGCACCGTCAGGCTGCCGCGCGCAAGGGCCGCAACGCCGCCATGATTTCGCCCGCCAGGCACTCCACCGCCGGCGAACCGCTGTTGCGTCCCCTGATCAGCACCACCTCGAGCGGCTCCACCGGCGGCAAGCCCTCCGCTTCGCCCAGCCGCACCAGGTGCGGCGGGATACTGCACTCGGCCAGCGCCGCCACCGCCAGTCCCGCATCGACCATCGCCACGATGCCCAGCAGGCTCGGGCTGCTGTACGTGGCGCCGTACGGCCTGCCGCTCTTTTCCAGTGCGGCCAGGGTGTGCTCGCGCGCCACGCAGCCCTTGTCGAACAGCGCCACCGGCAGCGGCGATTTTTTCCACACCGCATGCCGCTGCGAGCCGACCCACACCATCGCTTCACGCCGGATGAAACTGCCTTCCAGATCGTCGGCGCGGGTCACGAACGCCAGGTCGATCTGCCCCTTTTGCAGCAGCGGCTTGAGGAGCGTGCTTTGCAGGCAGACCAGCTCGATCTCGACATTGGCGAACAGCTCCGTGAAGCGCTCCAGCACCGGTGGCAGCAGGGACGCCACATAGTCGTCCGGCGCACCGAGCACCACGCGCCCGACCACTTCCTGCGTGCGCAGCGCGGCCAGCGCCTGCCCCTCCAGCGCCAGCATCTGGCGCGCGTACGGCAGTAGGCGCTCGCCCGCCGCCGTCAGCTCGATGCGGCGCGTGTGGCGCGCGAACAGCGCCTGCCCCAGCGTCTCTTCGAGCTTCATGATCTGCATGCTCACCGCCGCCTGCGAACGGTGCACCGCATCGGCCGCGCCGACAAAGCTCATGTGGTCGGCGGCGGCGACAAAGGTGCGCAGCTGGTTCAGGTTCAGGTCTGGAGTCATGGTTTCGATTATCGAATGAATTTCATCAATTAAATCAGCTTGTTTGATGCATGGCGCTGCCCGATGATAGCCCGAAACCACTCACCGGAGCAGATCATGTCCAATCCCGCCGTATCGTTCGCCGCTGCCATGCTCATGCTTGGCACGCTGGGTATTTTCTTCCATGAAGCCGCGCTGGCGCCCGTGATGACCGTATTCTTCCGCTGCGCTTTCGGGGCCGCCATCCTGCTGGTGTACTGTGCGTACAAAGGCATGCTCAAGCGCAGCAACGTATCGCTCAACAACCTGATGCTTGCTCTCGGCAGCGGCATCCTGATGTGCGTGAACTGGGTGATGTTCTTTGAAGCGATCGCCCGCGTCGGCATTTCCGTGACGACCATCGTGTACCACGTGCAACCGTTCCTGGTCCTGATCTTCGGTTCGCTCCTGCTCAAGGAAAGCGTCAGCGCCAACAATATCGGCTGGGTCGTGGTGGGATTTGCGGGCCTCGTGCTGGCATGCGGAGTGCGCACCGACATGGCGCTCAGTTCCACCTATCTGATCGGGATCGCCTGCACGCTCGGCGCCGCCGTTGCCTACGCCGGCGTCACCCTGACCACGCGTGCCATCCGCGGCATGCCGCCCCATCTGACGGCACTGACGCACTGCCTCACCGGCACCGTGCTCACGGCCGGGTTCTTCAGCATGCCCGCTGGCGGCATCGATGCCGCGCAGTGGGGCTGGCTGGCCGGACTGGGACTGATCCCCACCGCGCTCGCCTATGTGATGGTGTACGGCGCCACGCCGCGCATGAACACGGCCGTCATCGCCGTTCTCACCTTTCTCTATCCGGCTGCGGCGCTGGTGGTCGACTTCGTCGTCTACGGCCACGCGATCGGCGCGCTGCAGCTGGCCGGCTTTGCGCTGATCGCCAGCGCCACGCTCGGGGTCAACCTGCAGTGGCATTTTTTCCCATCCCTGAAAGGCGCATGATGCAGCCCTATCAAGCCCGGCGCGCGCAGCTGATCGCGCGGATGCGCAAGCACGGCGGCGGCGTCGCCGTCATTCCCACCGCGCCCGAAGTCGTGCGCAACAACGATGTCGAGTATCCGTTCCGGTACGACAGCTATTTTCATTACCTGTCTTGCGTGATCGAGCCGGAAGCGGTGATCGTGCTGGTGGCCGGGGCGCAATCGCGCTCCATCCTCTTCTGCCGCGACCAGGATGCCGCGCATGAAATCTGGCATGGATTCCGGCATGGCCCAGACGGCGCATGCGCGCATTTCGGGTTCGACCAGGCGTTTTCCATCTCAGTGCTCGACCAGCACCTGCCGGGCCTGTTGGCCAACGCGCCGGCCCTGTACGCCGGCATGGGCCGTAATGCAGCCTTCGACGAGCGCCTCAACGGAGCGCTGCGCGGCCTGCGCGCCGCGGCGCGCTCCGGCGTGCGCGCGCCGCCGGTCACTCACGACGTTCACATGCTGCTCGACGACATGCGGCTGTTCAAGGATGGCGGAGAACTCGACATCATGCGCCGCAGCGCCGCCGTGGCGGCCGATGCCCATCTGCGCGCCATGCGCACAGCACGCGCCGGCCTTGCCGAATACCAGATCGAGGCCGAGCTGCTATACGAATTCCACCGTCAGGGCGCGGCCGCGCCGGCGTATCCATGCATCGTCGCGGCGGGCGCGAATGCCTGCGTCCTGCACCACAATCCCGGCCGCACGCAACTGCGGGATGGCGAGCTGCTGCTGATCGATGCCGGCTGCGAGCTCGACAGCTATGCGTCGGACATCACGCGCACCTTCCCCGTCAAACGGCCGCTTTACGCCCGCGCAAAGGCGGATCTACGAGATCGTGCTCGATGCCCAGCTGGCCGCGCTCGCCGCGGTGAGGCCCGGTGCGAGCGTGATGGCGCCGCACGAGACGGCGGTACGCATCCTGTCGCAGGGAATGCTCGACACGGGCTTGCTCGATGCCGACCGCGCCGGCTCGCTCGACGACGTCATCGGCAGCGGCGCCTATCGCCAGTTCTTCATGTGCAAAACCAGCCACTGGCTCGGGATGGACGTGCATGACGTCGGCAGCTACCGCGAACCGGGCGGCGACGTCTGGCGCACCCTGCAACCGGGCATGACGCTCACCGTCGAACCGGGCCTGTACATCAGGCCGGCGCCTGGCGTGCCGGAACAGTTCTGGCATATCGGCATCCGGATCGAGGATGACGTGGCGGTGACGCCGTCGGGCCGGGAAGTGCTCAGTGCCGGCGTACCCAAGGCAATCGACGATATCGAAGCGCTGATGCGTTGACAAAGGCATGCCGATGACGCACGCTGAGGGCCACAGAACCCATCAGGAGCGACGCGTGAACCTTTCCCCGGCCATTCCCATTCTGCGCATTTTTTCGGAGGAAAAAGCCAGGGAGTTCTACCTGGACTTCCTCGGCTTCGCCTGCCAGTGGGAGCACCGCTTCGAGGAGGGCATGCCCTTGTATATGGAAATCAAGCGTGGCGAGCTGGTCATTCACCTGAGCGAACACCATGGCGATGCCACGCCCGGCTCGACCATCTTCGTCCATCTCGATGACATCGACGCGCTGCATCAGGAACTGACGGCCAAGGAATACGCCTATGCGCGTCCTGGTGTCGACGACCTGCCGTGGGGCAGGGTGATGCAAGTGGCCGATCCCTTCGGCAACCGCATCCGCTTTTGCCAGCCGCCGCCCTGACAGTCGGCGGTAAGGCAGCTACATCTGCCGAAAATGATGCAGGTAACTCCGGCTGACCGGCAGCACCTCCGTACGCCCACGCAAGTGCACATCGGCCGTTTCGTTCACCCCGCGCACCACTTCGCTCACGTAATGCAGATTGACGATCACCGAGCGGTGGATCTGCACGAAGCGGTCCGGATCGAGTTCGTCGCCCAGTTCGCGGATGCTCTTGCGAATCAGCGCCTCGCCATCGTCCCACACCACCGAGGTGTACTTGCCCTCCGCGCGGATGAACGCCACCTGCTCCACCGCAATCAACCGCACCCGGCTGCCGACCGAGGCCTTGATCCACTGCAGCCAGTTGCGCGTGCCGCTGCGCTGGCGCAATTCGCTGGCCATGCGTTCGAGCACCGCGTCGAAGGCCGCGCCGGCGTCGGGCGATCGCCCCAGCCGTTCCTGCAAACGCCGCACCGTGTCGGCCAGGCGCGCCGCGTCGATCGGCTTGACCAGATAATCGATGGCGCCCTGTTCAAACGCCTGCACCGCATACTGCTCGTACGCGGTAATGAACACGATCTGCGAGCGCCGCGCCAGCGCCCGCGCCGCCTCGATGCCGTTCAGGCCGGGCATGTGCACGTCCAAAAACACGATTGCCGGGTGATGCTGGTCGAACAGCTCGACCGCCTCGCCGCCGTTGCGCGCCTCGGCCACGATGTCCAGCTCCGGCCACAGCCGCGCCAGTTGCGCGCGCAGGTGTTCGCGCAGCAGCGGTTCGTCGTCGGCGATCAGGGCGGTCGGGTGGTTCATGCGGCGCTCCGTGGGTGAAAGGTCAGTTCGACGTGCAAGCCGTGCGGCGTCTGCTCGTGTAAATCCAGCTTCGCGCCATTCCCGTAAAAAGCCTGCAGGCGCGTGCGCACATTGGTCAGCCCGGTGCCCGGCTGGCTCAGCTCCGACATCCCGACGCCGGTATCGCTCACCCACAGGCTCACGCGGCCGCTGGCGGCATCGCGCTTGCCGCCGACCTCGATGCAGCCGCCGCCAAGGCTTGGATCGATACCGTGCCGCACCGCGTTCTCGACCAGGGTCAGCAAGGCCATCGCCGGAAACGCCAAGCCGTTCAGCCCGGGCGCCGTCTGCACGCTGAAGCGCAGACGGTCGGGCATGCGCATGTGCATCAGCTCCAGATAGGCGCGCACCAGCTGCAGCTCGGTGTCGAGCGTGGCGTCGGCATCGTTCAGGCGCGGCATCGCGGCCTTGATGTAGGCGATCAGATGGCGCAGCACCGGCCCCGCATTGTCGGACTTGGCCTCGACCAGCGCCTCGATATTGGCCAGCGTATTGAACAGGAAGTGCGGCTCGATCTGCGCCTGCAGCAGGCGCAGGCGGGCGTCGAGCAGCTCGCGTTCGAGGGTGTGGCGCTCGCGCTCTGCCTGCAGGCGTGCCGCGCGCTCGCGTGCCTTGCGTTCCAGGCGCAGCGCCACGAACGTCACCAGCACCCCGACGACGATCGCGACGGCGGCCAGCATGATGTAGCCATACGCCAGCTCGCGTTTGGCGGGACTTTTCTCCGTCAGCCGGAAAATGGCCAGCGTGGCGACAGGCGCCATCAGCGCCACCGCCAGCAGCCGCACCAGGGCCGGCGGCAGCCAGCGCTGGCGCAGCGTGCCGCTCGCCGTGTAGGTGAGCAGCAAGGCGATGGCGATGAAACCGATGCGCAGCAGTACCGACAAAAACGGTCCCGACGACAGCGCTGACAGCACCCACGTCAGTTGCAGCGCGATGAGCGTCACCACCAGCGCCTGGCGCAGGGTCGGCAGCGCCGGATGGCGCGAGGGCAGGGCAGGTGGCGGCGCGTTGGTCATCCCGCCACAATAACCGTTCGCCGACCGTCGTTCAAGCCCGGAAAACCGCCGCCGGTCGCGCCGATCGCCGCGTGCCCTCGCCAGCGGCGCCGCTTGCTCCTACTGTGTGCCCATCCGATATCAACCGAAAGGAAGTTCCATGATCTCGCACACTGCTGGAAGCATGCCGCGCCCGGCACCGGGAAGCACGGCGGGCGCGGGCGCGCGGCGCGACAGGGTCGACAGCGCGCTGGCGTGGTCGGCGCGCCTGTGGTTTGGCGTGGCCGTGCTGGGGCAACTGCTGTTCGCCTGGTACGTGGCCGTGTTCTACGGCGGCGCGCTGGCGCACGGCGACCTGGCGCAATGGAACAAGGTCATGCCGCGCGGGTATGTCCCCGGCGACACGGCCGGCAATGCCGCCATCGGCATGCATATGCTGGTGGCGGTCGTCATCACCATCGGCGGCGCGCTCCAGCTGATGACGCCGCTGCGGCGCCTGGCGCCCTCGTTTCATCGCTGGAACGGGCGCGTGTATGTGGTGCTGGCGGTGGCGTCCAGCCTCGTCGGCCTGTACATGGTGTGGTTTCGCGGCGCGGTGGGCGGCCTGGCGCAGCATGTGGGCATCAGCGGCAATGCGGTGCTGATCGTGCTGTGCGCGGCCTTGGCCGTGCACCATGCGCGCGCCGGCCGCATCGCCCTGCACCGGCGCTGGGCGCTGCGCCTGTTCCTGGCGGTCAGCGGCGTCTGGTTCTTCCGGATCGGCCTGATGGCCTGGATCGTCGCCAACAAGGGGCCGGCCGGGTTCGATCCCGTGACCTTCCAGGGGCCGTTCCTGAGCTTCCTGGCGTTTGCCCAGTACCTGCTGCCGCTTGCGGTGCTGGAGCTGTATGCGCGCGCGCAGGCGAGCGACAGCGTGGTGGCGCGCAGCGCGATGGCCGTCGCCATGCTGGTGCTGAGCGTGGCGACGGCGGCGGGCGTCGCTGCCGCGACGATGATCCTGTGGCTGCCGCATCTTTGAAGCGCCGATCAGGCGGGGAACGCCTCGGCCGTCGTGCGGACGGTCAGTGCGCTGTCGGCGGGCACCGGCAAGCCTGACCACACCCAGTTGTGGTGCGCGATGATGGCCGGCGCAGCGAGGTGCGGACGGTCGGCGGTGGTGTGCGCATCCGACAAGACCACCACGCGCAAGCCGCGCGAGGCTGCCGCGCGCACGGCGGTGTCGATGCAAAATTCGGTGGCGAAGCCGCTGATATACAAGGTGGTGGTCGCGCTGGCCGCCAGCTGCGCCGCCAGGTCGGTCGCGGCGAACGAGTCGCCCGCCAGCTTGTGCACCGCGCCGTCAGTGGCGGATTTTTCCAGCGCCGGGATGACTTGCCAGGGCGCCGAGCCGATGCTGGCGTCCGCATCCGAATGCTGGACGAAGATCACCTTGCCGCCTTGTGCGCGGATGCTCCTGGCGGCGTGATTGATGCGCTCGACTACGCCGGCGGTATCGAAACACGGTTGGGCGGGGTTGTTCAGCCATGCGTTCTGCATGTCGATGATCAGGAGTGTGTTCATGGGGGCCGGCTCGTGGTGAATGAAGGAGCGTCCAGTGTTATCGAAAACATCACTTTTGTAAACGCTCATCCGGTTCGGAGATTGGTAACCAGCGCTTGCGAATCCGCACCACCCTGACGTTGCATGCCAACAGCGGAACCACGGCTTCCAGTCAAAATTCCTACA
>NZ_JAVCWL010000037.1:0-81767 GCF_030846505.1 Massilia pseudoviolaceinigra
GCTAGGGACGTTTTTTGGAATACCCCAAGGCGGACGAATCGGTCCGCCACGCAACTTTTTTAAAACCGATATTGATCGGAAAAATATTCTGCTTACTCTTCAAAATCCGCGTACGCATATGTAGCACCATCGATCACGACTTTCTCCAAAACTTCCACCGCCATTCCACAGGCCACAATTTTAAACGCCGCGTATATTTTCTGAAAATCAGTTGGCAAAAGCCCTTCACGCATCGGATAGTTTAGTGGTAAATCCAGGAACGGAACGGGCAATCGAATAGTACCATCGAGAACTGCCGTGCACATTGGAACCACCCACTTCCATATTTCATACTCATCTTCATGCGGACTGATATTAATCTGGATATAGCTCAGCAATTCTCTTGAGAGACGTCTAAGTTTAACTAGGTCAACTTCGGCATATAAACCAGTATCGCCAATCAATTTGACGAGTCGTCTTTTAGTCACACTCATGGTAATTTTCCAATCAAAACAGGAGATGTAAACGCGCTCCGATCAGTAATTAGTGTCTGAATCCCTCCGCCTGGTTGAAGATATCCATTTTGTGAGGTCCTGGCAATCGTCGATTCAAATACCGTAATAGCTCTGTTTGCTGAGACTTCATGAACGTCGAAACGTAAAGTTTGCTGACTTTCCAACGGAATTCCAAGACGATCAGAAATTTGATCATAACTCATTCCCTTCAAAGCTGAAATTTCATCCTTGGTAGCAAAAAACGCGGAATACTTTCCAGGCATATCCCCTTCTGGCACTAATTTATATAACGAGTCACCCGCAACCAAATCGATCGTTTTAGGCAGACTGGATCCACTTGCCATCAAATTGGCGGCTTTTTCTGCAGCCTCCACAGGCGTGAACCCTTGAGATGTGTACGACTCGACGAGCCTGCGTCCTTCAGCACTATTAAAAGGGCTGTCAACTATTCCGTGGGTTTTATAAGCGT
This sequence comes from Massilia pseudoviolaceinigra, assembly GCF_030846505.1. NCBI lineage: Bacteria > Pseudomonadati > Pseudomonadota > Betaproteobacteria > Burkholderiales > Oxalobacteraceae > Massilia > Massilia pseudoviolaceinigra. The sequence continues at coordinate 964 of NZ_JAVCWL010000037.1, forward strand.
CTGGCCCGGAATATCCATTTGGTGGTGGACGTGCTCGCTTTGGTGCACCCGAAACGTACACACCACCACGCCCCGTCGGAATCGCTTTTGTACTTGCACCGGTTCCTACTTTGGCGGCCGAGCCTACTGCAGCGGCGCCAGATGTGCCTGTGGCACTAGAGCCAGTGCGAACTGCAGCGGTCCCGGCTCTCGTGGCGGCGCCTGTCGCAGTGCTAATGGCGGCGCTACCCGCGGTTGTGGTGACCGTGGTAGCCGTAGTAGCCGCAGCGGTAGCAGCTGCGTCCTTAACCTTTGCCAAGTCCAACAACTTTTTGGCTTTTGCCGCACGTGCGGCTTTTAGCCAGCCGCTACCAAACATGGCGGCTTCAAACACGCCTCGCGTCACCGATTCAACGTACTGCCCCTTCGACCAGGGATTGGTAACCGGGCTGACCATCGCCGACGCAAGTCCACTCGCATCTTGCGCCACACTCGTCGCGCTAACGTTACCGAGACGAATATCCTCGATAAGTATCAGCTTATCGAGCATTGCAAGCTGCTGGCCTTGCACAGTGCCACCCATGCGCAACAACTTGGGCACGCCCTTGACCACTTCATAGGCCAGTTCGCCAGTGCCCATGACAAAACCCTTCGCGCCCCCAAGCACGCCACGTAAGCCCTGCGCCGCCCAATCGCCGACCGTTCCGGGCGTGCCTTGGATCGCTCCTATCCAGCCATCCGACACGGCGTTCGCGCGATCGAAATCAATGAACTCGTCAAGTGCATCCAAGTCCAGGCGCCCCGCAAGGAGCTTGTCCCGCATTGTTTTCAACGCCAACAGCTTGTTGCTGACACGCGCCACAGCGCTTGCCGGTGCGGCGGCGCCTTTCGCCGGGGGCGGCGCGATGGTTTTGACCATTGTCACAACCTGTCCACGCGCGCCACCCATGCCAGCGCTGTCGCAATTGATACGGCAGCCGCTGTCGTGACGCGCAACAGGAATTCCGTTGACCTTGACGTTGGAATGCCCCTCCAGTATCTGGACATAGCCGGTGGACAGCGAGGTGCCGGACACGATATGCGCACCCGCGTTCGCTTGCGTATTCTTGAAGAGATCGCCGATGCGGTACACCGGCGTCCCCCGCGCTTTCACATCCGGAGACGCCGCATGCCTGTAATCGAGTTGTGCGAAGCTGTTGAATGCCACCACGCACTTGCCCACATGGCACAAATCAGGCTCCGTGGCGACGACGAGCCAGCCGTCAGCATGCGCGATATGTCGGACCAGACCCATCATCCACCCCGCTCAATGGTTGCACTATCGGCTGATCTGGCTTGGTCCCGTTGCCCGGGGTGGTAACCGCTATCGCAATGTCCACCACGGGATCGTCGTAATCGAAATGGGTCCGCCAGACTATCGACACCTGACGCCGGTCCAGGTCGAAACGCAGGGTATCGATAAGCGGCACGCTGATCACATCGCCTCCACTGGCGAGCCGGGCGGCGATAATCGGCATCCATCCGGACAGAGCCATGTCCGTTTTCTCCGGAAGCATGCCGGTCATCGTCACGGTTTCATCGCCACGCAAATGCGGCGTCATCACCATGTCGGCCGGGGCATTTTGGAAGTAGCGCGCATCGAAATTGTCTGGCAGCAGCGGATACCGGCTGGAACGCCAGTGCGCGTCGTAGTCGCCCTGGTAACCCACGCGTGGCGTACACCAGCGTGCGATGGGACCAAACCCTTGAGGCGGCAAGCGCTGGAACGGATGCGTAACTGGATCGAGCGCAGCCTCGATTTGCGGAGCATCCAGCACCTTCTGGTCAGCCACCCAGCGCGCGACGAAGGCGCGGCCAGCCCGTCCGAGGTGCTTGTAATCGGCAGGATTGGGCAACCAGCCGATGCCGGCCGGATTTGCGCGATGCCTGATCGTGTCGGGCTCCCCATCGCCGGTGAATGCAGCCGCGACGTCAATGCAGCCGCCATACGCCAGCCGGTAATCAAGACACACGGATGCCACAGGCGACGCCGGCCCGACGCGCCACCCAAACAATCGCTTGCGAAACTGACGCGGCCCATGCAGCCGCAAAAGCTTTTTAAGCCCGCCGACGCGCAGTCCCGCGACCCACTGGGTACGCGGCACTCCACCGGGCGCCAGCGCGCGACCGCTGACGAGGATGTCCGTGCCAGGCTTGTACGGTACCAGATCGCCATCTTCCTCAATGACGGAGCGCAGCGGATCGGTGGATGCAGATCCGGCGTACACATCACCCGCAACGACGGGGCGTTGTTCCACAGCGAGGGTAATGCGCTCGCCATGCGCGGCAAAGTCGAACGTAGCGCGGACCACCAAAACATCGAGACGTTCGCCTTCGGGACCGGATTGCTGAAACCAGAAGTGCGGCACCCCAGTATGGTTATGGATGGTGGCGCACATGCCGGTGTCGCCAGCAGACACCTCCTCCACGGCGACGGCGGCCATCATGTGGCTTTCTCCCCATCGCCTCCCGGAGGGCTCTCGGCGCCGCCCGAATTAAGAAGCACATCGGCCGGCCCATCGACATGGACCTTGCCGCTGGCCTTGATGTGAATGTTTTTGCTTTCAAGGTAAATCGCGTCCGGCGTCATGACGAATTTCGATCCGCCGCACACCAGTTCGATTCTGTCGCCGGCGGACACCGACACCACCTTGCCGACCTTGGTCGTCTGACTCTTCCCGACCACCGTCGCCATGACCATGCCGACGTTCAGGTTGTATGCCATGCCTACCGTATCGATCCGCCCCATGCCCACGTTCTGCATGGACGCCATGCCGATCGTCTCGGTCTTCATGCGGGCGACGTTAATCGACCAGTTCTTCCCGATCTTGTCCTTCTCGTTCTTGGACACCGTCTTGCTGCGGTTGCAGCCAACGCTGATCGTTTCATTCTTGCCGACGCTCTCGCTGCGATTACTGCCTATCGAAATCGTCTCGTCTTTGCCGACGTCTTCGCTGCGGTTCTCTCCGATGCTGATCCGCTCGTCATGGTCGACGCGCTCCGTGCGGTTGTTATGCACCGTGATCGCTTCGTCCCGATCAACCGTTTCGGTGCGGTCGCGCTTGATATGGCTGGTCTCGTCACGGTCAACCGTCTTGCGCCGGTCATTGCCAACCCATTTATCCTCGTCGTGCTCAACTTCGGTCAGTTGATCCTTCTCCGCATGAAGCCACAACTGCTCCTGCCCCTTCTTGTCCTCGAAGCGCAAGGCATTCGCGTTGTCGTAGCTCCCGCCGGGAGTCGAGCGTGACAGAATGCCGCTCTGGGTTTTATTGGCCGGCAGCGCCCAGGGCGGCAGCGTATTCGCGTTCGGCACCATGCCCGTGATGATCGGCCGGTCCGGATTACCATCCATGAACTGCACCAGCACTTCCGTGCCAATGCGCGGAATCGACACCATCCCGAAATTCTCGCCTGCCCAGGGTGTCGCGACGCGAATCCAGGCCGAACTCTTTTCGTCGCTGGCGCCGGCCCGGTCCCAATGAAACTGAACCCGTACCCGGCCATACATATCCGTATGAATTTCTTCACCCGCGGGGCCGACCACCGTGGCGGTCTGAATCCCGTGGATTTTCGTCTCGCTGCTGTGATGACTGCACGGCGCGCGCCACGGCACCATTTTTCGCACGCAGACCAGCTCATTGTCGTAATGGGACGGCGCGGTCGCACTCACATGGTAGTTATTGCTCGCGGTATGAATCGCCTCGACGATCAGAAATTCCCTGGCCTGCTCGTCGTTCTCCGCGACTCGCCGGTCGAAGTGACCGGTCAGACGAAACCAGCGGCCCGGCATGACATAACGGCTGTTGCCAACACCTTTGAAGCTTTTGCCAGCCGCTTCCAGCGCCTCCATCCGGGTTTGTGCCACCGTGCGGGCATCGCCACCATCCTTGAATCCGAACGCGCCCGTGTATTCGTACGACTCGACGTGAAACACCTCGCCCTGCTGATGCAGCGTCGGCAGGGAGGTCAGCGCCGGCTGCGGCGCCTTGAAATCGTAGGAAGCAAGCGCAATGGCGCCCTGCGTGATCCGGCGCCCGGGCGACCATTCGCCAATGCCGTCTTCTTCGACCGTTCCCCCATGACGCTGGAACGCAATCTCCGGACCGCCGTCAATCGGCGGCGCGGCGCTCGAGTCGTCCGATAGCACCAGCTTGTGACCCGTTGCGCTGTGTTCGAACCAATAGAAAATGCCAGCGGCGGCCCAACGCCGCTCCAGGAAATTGCTGTCGGTCTCGTCGAACTGGCAACAGTCCGTCATCACCCCGCTCGCCCCCTGCACCCGCCAATCCCAGTCGGCCAGATTCGGGTAATCCCCGAAAATGCTCCGCGCCTGCTGATACAGCGTCGTGTAGTGGAATAAATAGTTATCCTTGCGCAGGCTCAGATACTTGAACCACGGAGCCAGCCGCGCTTCGTAAAACGACACCCCGCCATCGACTCGTTTCAGGGAAAAACTGAACACCCGCCCCGAAAAATGACGCAGGCTGCCATCCCTGCGCACCAGTTCGATGCACATGAGCTTGCCCTGGAGTTGTTTTAACGGAATGCCAGGATCATCGGCCAACAGTTCGACAACGAATTCAAATGGCCGGGACAAGCCTTCCGATGCGTGCAGCTGATTGACGAGCAGCTGCGCGAACGGGCCGTCATCGTTGGGAAATGACAGGCGCAACAGCCGGTCGTGCTGTCGGTCGCCCACAAGGTCTTGCAAGCTCTCTAAAGTGGAGATCATCGCCATGTCCCAGTTCGCTATTTCCGGTTTTAAGATATTTCCGTGTGGAATCTTTAACCGACATTAGCGGAACGAAAGCGACGCTGAGTTGCGCGGGCGCAGGGATTTCAGGAAGCGGCGAAAAGCTGCGGGCGAGGTGTTGCGAAGAAAGCGAAACCAGCGGGCAATTGTGGCCAACACGGTGCGGCGGCATGTCATCGCAGGCGAAACCTGCGACGGTTTCCTACGCGCCGCACCCCGGACGTCCTTTGCCATCGACTGCCCCGCTGTTGAGCGTGCGAAGCTGCAGCCCGCCGCCCGCCTTGCCGCTCAGGCAAAACCGGGCGCGGTAAGCGCGTGGAGCCGTGGCCGACATGGGCGGCTTGATGTCGACAAGAACTTCGTAGACTTTGCCCAGCTGTAGCGGCAAGGCATTCGTTTTCGGCAAGACAGGCAAACGCCCCGCGTACGGTATGCATAAACGAAACGTCACAAGAAAAGCCCGCTCGGGCGGGATCGCCATCGCCCACATCAGCATGCGCCCTCCCGCCGTCACATCCGTGACGCTGATCGACCGGAATTCGGGCGAGCCGAACACGCGCTCATCCTTCTGGAACACCGTAAAGCAGGGGATGCCTCCACTTCCCTGCCGTACATCAAGTTCGCCCGGGTGCGGGGCCGCGCAGGCATCCGCGCTGAAGATGGCGGCGACGATACAACACAGGATCTGCTGGCTGGGCCGCATGAAATACCCCTCGGAAAAAGATGCTGAAAATAAACATCAAGAGTAGAGGGCTGGCTCCGCGCAGTGTTGACTCAGCACATACGGTAACGCCGTGTGGGACTTGACGCAGCTTGGGGGTGTTTGTCCGACCCGGGATCGAACGTCCGTGATGTCTGTTGAAGGCCGAACGATAGGGCCGGTCGCGCAGCGGGAGCGGGAGCGGGATTGCGGCAAGCGCTCACGCCAGGCGGCGCGCACCCGGCAAATGATTCCTGCCCGCCGGATGCCGGCGAAAGCCGGTCAGCACGGTCTCGAACAACGCCAGGCTTTTCGCATAGCGCTGCTGCCGCATCGCCGTGGACGAGTGCAGGAACTTGAGCACAAAATAATCGGCCAGCAGATCGCCCTGCGCTTCCATGTTGAAGTCGGCCAGGGTCTTGTGTTCGGCCAGCTCGTAGCGATAGCTCAAGCCGATGCGCACCGCGCCGCGCCACCACACCGGATAACCCAGCTGGTGCTGCCACACGTGCACCATCTCGTGCATGAACCAGTGGCGCGCATGCTCGCTGCCGGCCGAAAAATCGGGCAGGCAGCAGGACTGGTCGAAGTAGATGGTGCCGTTGGGCGTCATGGCGCAGTTCTTCGGCTGCAGCCCGAACGGCAGATAACGGCGCGCATGCACTTGCACCCGCGCGTAATCGATGGCGTCGCCGAACAGGGCCGACGCCATGCCGATCTCGCCGGGCGTCATGGGACGGCCCGGTTTGCCGCGCAAAAACGGTCGCACGGCCGCCAAGCCTTAGCGCAGTGCGGACGCCGCCCTGGCCAGCTCGGTGATGCGGGCCCAGTCGCCGGCCAGGATCGCGTCCTTCGGCGTGAGCCACGAACCGCCCACGCAGGCCACGTTCTTACACGCCAAAAACTGCGGCGCGGTCTCGATCGAAATGCCGCCGGTCGGGCAGAACGTCACGTCCGGCAGCGGGCCGCCGATCGCATTGAGCATGCCCACGCCGCCCGCCGGCACCGCCGGGAACAGCTTGAGCTGGCGAAAGCCTGCTTCGCGCGCGGCCATCACTTCCGATGGCGTCATCACGCCCGGCAGCAGCGGCAGGCCGCTCTTGCGTGCCGCGTCGATCAAGGCCGGGGTGAGGCCGGGCGAGACGCCGAACACCGCGCCCGCATCGCGCGCTGCCGCAAATTCATCGGCCTGCGTCAGGGTGCCGACGCCGACGATGGCGCCTTCCACCTGCGCCATCGCGCGGATCGCGCCCAGGCCGTGCGCGGTGCGCAGCGTCACTTCGAGCACGCGGATGCCGCCCGCAACGAGCGCCTTTGCCAGCGGCACCGCGTGGTCTGGATCGTCGATGGCGATCACGGGAATCACGCTCGCCGAGCGCATGATGTCGAGTAGGGTCATGGTCATTTTGGGTTCTTGATCAAAAAGTCTTCGTCGGAGCCGGGCACGGTGTCGCCAATGTCGGCGGTATCGTGCAGCGACACGGTGGTGGGAATCGGCGATGGCAGCGGGAAGGTGGTGGCACCCTTCTCCGCTTCGCTGATTGCATTGCGGAACATGGTAAACAGTTCGCGGCCCATGCCGATATGGCTGGAGGACAGGTCGGCCGTGGCCTGCGAACGCGCAGCCCATACGTCGGCCGGTACCAGCGCTTCCAGCGTGCCGGTGGTGGCGTCGAGGCGAATGATGTCGCCGTCGCGCACCAGCCCGAGCGGGCCGCCCGCCAGGATCTCCGGCGACACGTGGATCGCCGCCGGCACCTTGCCCGACGCGCCCGACATGCGGCCATCGGTCACCAGCGCCACGTGGCGCCCGGCGTCCTGCAGGTTCGCCAGCGCTGGCGTGAGCGCATGCAGTTCCGGCATGCCGTTCGCGCGCGGACCCTGGAAGCGCAGCACGGCCACGAAGTCGCGATCGAGCTTGCCCGCCGTGTAGGCGTGCATGAAGTCTTCCTGCGAATTGAAGGTCAGCGCCGGCGCTTCGACGATGCGGTGCTCTTCCTTGACCGCCGAGATCTTCATCACCGCGCGGCCCAGGTTACCTGCCACCAGGATCATGCCGCCATCGCGCGCGAACGGTGCCGAAGCAGGCCGCAGCACGCTGTCGTCGCCCGTGAGCGCGGGCAGCTCTTTCCAGATCGCCTTGTCGCCATCGAGGAACGGCTCGGCGCAATGCGCGCGCAAGCCCTTGCCGAGAATGGTGGTCACGTCGTCGTGCAGCAGGCCCGCGTCGAGCAGTTCGCGGATCACGAAACCGGGGCCGCCGGCGGCCTGGAAGTGGTTCACGTCGGCGTCGCCGTTCGGGTAGATCCGGGTGAGCATCGGGATGATCGCCGACAGCTCGTTGAAGTCGTTCCAGTCGATCACGATGCCGGCCGCCTTGGCGATCGCCACCAGGTGCAAGGTGTGGTTGGTCGAGCCGCCGGTGGCCAGCAAGCCCACCACGGCGTTGACGATGCACTTCTCGTCGACAATCTGTCCGACCGGCGTGTAGCGGTCGCCCTGCTGCGAAATGGCGACCGCGCGCTGCGCCGCGGCGCGCGTGAGACCGTCGCGCAGCGCCGTGCCCGGGGTGATGAAGGCGGCGCCCGGCATGTGCAGGCCCATGATCTCCATCAGCATCTGGTTGCTGTTGGCGGTGCCGTAGAAGGTGCAGGTGCCGGCGCCGTGATACGACTGCGATTCGCATTCGAGCAGCTCGTCGCGCGTGGCCTTGCCCTGCGCGTACAGCTGGCGGATGCGCGCCTTTTCCTTGTTCGACATTCCGGTCGTCATCGGCCCGGCCGGCACGAACACCGCCGGCAGGTGGCCGAAGTGCAGCGCGCCGATCAGCAGGCCCGGCACGATCTTGTCGCACACGCCCAGGTACACGGCCGAATCGAACATATTGTGCGACAGCGCGATCGCGGTCGCCATGGCGATGGCGTCGCGCGAGAACAGCGACAATTCCATGCCCGGCTGGCCCTGGGTGACGCCATCGCACATGGCGGGCACGCCGCCGGCGAACTGCGCCACCGCGCCAACCTCGCGCACCGCATCCTTGATAATGGCCGGGAAGTGCTCGAACGGCTGGTGCGCCGACAGCATGTCGTTATATGCCGAGACGATCGCCACCGATGGCTTCTTCACCTGCTTGAGCATCAGCTTGTCGTTGGCCGGGAAGGCCGCAAAGCCGTGCGCCAGGTTGGTACACGACAGCGCGCCGCGCTGCGGACCGTCGACGCGGGCCGCGTCGAGGTGCGCCAGATACGCGCCGCGTGATGGCCGGCTGCGCTCGATGATGCGTTTGGTGACCGATTCAACTACGGGATGCAACGCCATGGTCGTTCCTTATGAATTTATTTCGTGAAATTTTACTACAAAACTGGCGAAAACCGTACATTCAGGTCGCCCGGCTTGCTTAATTTGATCGTTAATTGCAAATCCACAGCCCATAAAGAGCGCTGGCAACATCGATTATGCGGGCCCTCCACCAGTCGGGGCCGCCATATTTTTGTAGTGAATTTACGTGAATTTCTGTATTATTCGATAATCTTCTTCGATGCGCTGGCCGCGCGGCCGGCACCCGATCTTAACCAACCGAACAGCGAGCACCAATGCGCCAGCCTGCCCTTACCTCCACCGCCAGCTTCCAGGCCCTCGAAACGCACGCAGTCGAAGCAGAAGACTGGCAATTGCGCGGCCTGTTCGCCGCCGACCCGCAACGCTTCCCCAAACTGACTGTCGATGCGGCGGGTTTGTTCCTAGACTATTCAAAAAACCGGCTTGACGGGCGCACGCTTGAACTGCTGGTCGACCTGGCGCAGGAACGTGGCGTCGAAACCCAGCGCGACGCCATGTTCTCCGGCGAGCGCATCAACCTGACCGAACGGCGCGCCGTACTGCATACCGCCCTGCGCGCGCCGCGCGGCACCCCGCTCGTGGTCGACGGCCAGGACGTCAACGCCGACGTCCACGAGGTGCTCGACCGGGTCCGCCTCTTCACCGACGCCGTGCGCGCCGGCACCTGGCTTGGCCACAGCGGAAAGCCCATCACCGACATCGTCAACATCGGCATCGGCGGCTCGGACCTGGGACCGAAAATGGTCTGCCTGGCGCTGCGTCAATACGCGCACCCGCGCCTGACCATGCACTTCGTCTCCAACGTCGACGGTCACGACATGGACGCCGCGCTGGGCAAGGTCAATCCCGAAACGACCCTGTTCATCATCGCCTCCAAGACCTTCACCACCACCGAAACGATGATGAACGCGCAGACCGCGCGCGCCTGGTTCCTGCGGCACGCGCCGGAAGACGCGCTGGCGCGCCACTTCGTCGCCGTCTCCACCAACACCGAGGCGATCAAGACCTTCGGCATCGACCCGGCCAACATGTTCCCGTTCTGGGACTGGGTCGGCGGACGCTATTCCGTATGGTCGGCAATCGGCCTGTCGGTGGCGCTGGCAATCGGCTTCGGACACTTCAGCGATCTGCTGGCCGGCGCGCATGCGATGGACCAGCACTTCCAGCAGGCGCCTTTGGCGTCGAACATGCCGGTGCTGCTTGCGCTGGTGGGCTTCTGGAACCGCCAGTTCCTCGGCTGCGGTTCGGTCTCGATCGCGCCGTATCATCAGGATCTGAACCGCTTCCCGGCCTACCTGCAGCAGCTCGACATGGAGAGCAACGGCAAGCGCGTGACCAAGGGCGGCCAGCCGGTCGACACGCCGACCTGCCCGGTGATCTGGGGCGATTGCGGCACCAACGGCCAGCACGCCTACTTCCAGCTGCTGCACCAGGGCAGCGACGTCACGCCGATCGACTTCATCGCCGCGCTGCGTCCCGCGCACGAACTGGAAAACCACCACACCGCGCTGCTGGCGAACTGCTTTGCGCAGTCCGAAGCGTTCATGCGCGGTAAAACCATCGACGAAGTACGTATCGATTTGCAGTCGCAGGGACTGTCGCTGGCCGAAATCGAAACGCTGGCGCCGCACAAGACCTTCCCCGGCAACCGTCCGAGCAATACGATCCTCATGGAATACCTCAAGCCGTACACGCTCGGCGCCCTGATCGCGCTGTACGAGCACAAGACCTTCGTGCAGGGCGTGATCTGGGACGTGAACAGTTTTGATCAGTGGGGCGTCGAACTGGGCAAGGTGCTGGCCAAGAAAATCGAGGCGGAACTGACCGGCGACGCCCAGCCGGAGCTGCACGACAGTTCCACCAATGGCCTGATCGCCATGGCCAAGGCAGCGGTGTGATGAGCGCCGACGCCTTTACCGTCGTCCACGACACGCCAATGCTGGTGGGCGAATGCCCGCTGTGGCATGCCGGCGAACAGACCTTGTACTGGGTCGATATCGGCGGCTTCACGGTGCACGCGCTGCATCCTGCCAGCGGCGCGCACCGTTCGTGGCATATGGCGACCGAACCGGCGGCGCTGGCCATTCACGCCGGCGGCGGCCTGGTGGTCGCAACACGGGCCGGCTTTGTGCACCTCGACACGGCCAGCGGCGACATCACGGACATCGCCGCCGCGCCGTACGGCACCGCCACCACGCGCTTTAACGATGGCCGGGTCGATGCGGCCGGGCGCTTCTGGGTCGGCACCATCTACGAGCCGCGCGACCAGCAGGCGGCGCAGATGTTTTGCCTTGAGAAGGGCAAGATCAGTCTCAAATGGTCGGGCGGAATGATGAATTCGAACGGACTCGGTTTCACGCCGGACGGGGGCGCGATGTATCACGCCGACACCGCCGGCCACCGGATCGACCGCTATCGCTTCGATGTGGCCAGCGGCGAGGCCAAGGCGCGCGAGACGTTCCAGCTGTTTTCGGCCGATAAGAAGGCGGCCGACTACGGCGGGCGGCCCGATGGCGCCGCGGTCGACAGCGAAGGCGCGTACTGGTGCGCGATGTTCGAAGGCGCGCGCTTGCTGCGCTTTGCGGCGTCGGGAGAACTGCTGCGCGAAGTGAAGCTGCCGGTGAAGTGCCCGACCATGATCGCGTTCGGCGGCGACGATCTGCGCACCTTGTATGTGACCAGCGCCAGCCATGGACGGCCGGATGCGGAGCGCGAGAGCTATCCGTTGAATGGACAAGTGCTGTCGCTGCGGGTCGATGTGGCGGGGCGTGAGGAAAACATGTACCAGCCGTAATCCCCGCATACCAGCCGTAATCTGAACTTTTACGTTAGCTTAAAAACCGTCGTTTCTGCCAGTGGCAGGAACGACGTTTTGATGTCGGCGATGTGCGCTACAGCTACACCTACAACTTCGGCGTCATCGTATACAAATTCTTGAACTCATTCTCCGTCCCCGGCCCCTTCTCCTTCCCCTGCATCTCCCGCTTGAGCACCACCAGCCGGTTATTCACCACCCCGAACGTAAACTCTTCCTTCGTCGTCTTCTCGTACGACATGAACACCATCAGCTTGGCCCTGATCGTGTGATTGGTCACCGCCCCCAGTGGCACCCCGTCCGGTCCGAGCCAGAAGCGCGCCTCGATGGTGTTTTCCTTCACGCTGACGTTCTGGTTCACCTCTTCCTGGGGCGTCATCACCAACTCCACCAGCCTGGCCGGCTTGCCCAGATACGTCTCGGCGCGCTCCGACTTGAACTGACTGATCGAGAGCGACTGCAATAACCGTGGCGCATAATTCATCGCAACGGCCAGGCGCGGCGCGGAACTCGACCCCAGCAGCTGCGACAATGCCTGCTTGCGCTTGGCCCCTTTCGCCACGCTCGACTCGTCCGCCGCACGCTTGAGCAGTCCACGGTCCCAGCGGATCTCCAGCCCGGCCGGATCATCCACCACCTGCGCCACCGCCATGACCGTCTCCGGCCCCTTGAGCGGCTTGGCATCGAACTCCGTGTGCGTTTCGCGCACCTCGTACGCCGCCCGCAGCGTGCCCTGTCCCTGCAACAGCGCCAGCGCCGCCTTCATGTCGTCGAACCCGCCTGCACACGCCGGTCCGGCGCAAAAAACCGCTGCAATTACCAAGTATTTCATATGCATCCTATCGGGTTAGTCGCTTTCGGGGCGATCGATGCACTTCCGAATGTCATCGATTCTGCTGAGTAATATACCTGCGAACAACGCTGCACGGCAAAATGCCACGTGTGACGAAACGATTCAATGCCCGGTGATAAACTGGCGTGCAATTAAGAATGCAGAAAATACATTGAAGAAAGAATTAAACATGCTGGTCAAAACAGGCATCGCCGGACTGGACGAAGTACTGCTCGGGGGCATCCCGCGCGGAAACAACCTGATCGTGGAAGGCGCGCCCGGCACGGGCAAGACCACGCTCGGTCTCGGCTTCATCTATGCCGGCGCGGCGCTGTACGACGAGCCGGGCGCGATCGTATCGTTCGAGCTCGATACGGCCAAGCTGCTGCGCGACGCGGCCGGCTTCAACTGGGATCTGCAAGGCTTGATCGACGCCGGCAAGATCAAGGTGATCCAGACCAGTCCCGCCGTGCTGCTCAGCGAATTCCGCAACGCCGACGGCGCCTTTGCCGACGCCCTCAAGTCGATCGGCGCCAAGCGCCTGCTGATCGATGGCCTCACGCCCATGCGCCTGTACGCCGAAGTGCACGACAAACCCTTCCGTGAAGACGTACACCTGCTGATCGAAGGCCTGGCGCGCATGGGCGTGACCACCATGGTCACCGCCGAACGCGACGAAAGCCTCGGCTCGGTGCCATCGCACGAGCGCTTCGTGTTCGACACCATCATCTCGCTCACGCGCGAAGAGCAGCGCCGGCGCGTGCACCGGCGCCTGACGGTGCTCAAGTCGCGCGGCCAGGACTTCATCGCGGGCAGCCACACCATGCGCATCGAAGCCGGACGCGGAGTGCACATCTACCGCCGCGCGCAGTCGCGTCCCATCAATACGAACGACCAGCAAACCTCCGACGAGCGCGTCTCGACCGGCTCCAAAGCCATCGACGAAATGATGGACGGCGGCCTGTACGCCGGCTCGGTCACCATGGTGAGCGGCATCTCGGGCACCGGCAAGACCGTGTTCAGCGTGCAGTTCCTCACCGCGGCCATCACCACCGGCCACAAGACGCTGCTGGTCAGCCTGGACGAACACCCGCGCCAGTTGATCCGCAACGCCGCGACCCTCGGTTTCGACCTGGCCGGGCTGATGGACAGCGGCGACCTGTTCATCCACTACGAATCGCCGCTCGAACTCGAACTCGATATCCACTTCGACCGCATCATCAAGCTGGTCGAGGAAAAAGGCATCGACTGCGTGGTGTTCGATTCGTGCGCGGTGTACGAAATGACCAGCCCCTCCGAAGTGGCCGACTACCTGTACGCGCTGGCCACGTTCTTCAAGAACCGGCTGGCGACCATCCTCTTCAACTACGAAAGTCCCGAGCTGCTGGGCATTTCGCAGATCAGCGAAGAACTCAAGGGCTCGCACCTGGTCGACAACATCATCTTGCTCAACTACGTCGAAATCTCCACTGTGCTGCGGCGCGCGATCGCCGTGCCCAAGGTGCGCGGCAGCCGCAATCGCCAGATCACGCGCGAATATGTGATCGCCGAAGGCGGTTTGCAGCTGCTCGACGAGGAAAACGGCTATGCCGATCCGGCCGGCGTGGTACCGCAACTGCCGTTCTCCTCGTATTACGGCCTGCTTTCGCGCTCGCCGTCGCGCCAGAGTCCCCTCATCGAAGACGCCGTGGCGCACGGAACGCGCCTGCCTGATTCGGTCGAACTGCCGACCGACAATCCAGCATGATCAACCTGGCAGTCGCCGGCGACGCGGGCATCGACTGGGACGAATGGGTCACCCCGCTGACGCAGTTTTCGCAGGCCAGCGGCCTGACGGTATCGCTGTACGACGTGCGCGGCTGGCGCCAGGTGGGCCCGCTGGTGGCCTCGTCTACCGCGCGCGTGCTGGCCACATCGTCCATGTGGCGCGACGACGGTCCGGGCACCGTACTGGAAAAATGCATCGCCGCGCGCGTGTTTTCCGGTGACGTCGCCGAAGAGGGCAGCTTTCACGGCATGCGCGTGTGCAGCATGGCGCTGACCCAGTTCGGCCAGGTGTACGGGGTGCTGGTGTACGGCTGGCGTTTCAACGATTTCAGCTCGCCCATGGCGTGCGAGCGCATCGGCGCGGCGGTGGGCGTGTCGGGCAATGCGCTGTGGAGCGAAGTACGGCTTGAGTCGCCGGTGTCGGAGGCGCGCCTGGCAACCTACGGCGCGCTGCTGCAAACGCTGGCCGGATCGATCGACCGCCAGCGCGAAACCATCGAGGAACTCAATCGCGTCAACCGCGCGCGCGATCTGTTCCTGGCCACGGTATCGCACGAAATGCGCACGCCGCTGTCGGCGCTGTCGATGCGCATCGAGGTGCTGCTCAAGACCGTGCCGGACCTGCCTGCGAAGGTGGAGAACGGCCTGACCGCGATGCGGGTGCACATCGGCCAGGAAGCGGCCATGATCGACGATCTGATCGACGCCGCCCGCACGCTGACCGGGCAGATGTCGATCGCGCGTACGCCGGTGGTGCTGGGACAGGTGCTGCGCGACGCCTTGTTGACGGTGGAGGGCAACGCCAGCGAAAAGGAGATTGCGCTGGCGGTGACGCCGCACGACCATGGCGATCTGGTACGGCTGGAGGCCGACGGACGGCGTTTGCAGCAGGTGCTGTGGAACCTGCTGTTCAACGCGATCAAGTTCACGCCGCGCGGCGGCACCATCCGCATCGATATCAGCCGGGGCGCCGGGCAGGTGGAGATCGCCGTGGCCGATTCCGGCCAGGGAATCGCGGCGGACGATCTGCCGCATGTGTTCGGGGCGTTCAATTTGCAGCGCCACGCCAATGCGGCCGGACTGGGACTGGGCTTGTACATTGCGCGCCATCTGGTGGAGCTGCATGGCGGCACCTTGTCGGTGGCCAGCGCGGGCAAGGACAAGGGAACGACGTTTACGATCCGCTTGCCGCTGAAGTGAACGGGCCATACCCGCGCGCCGCCAATCTCCTTACTTCTGCCGCACGCAGAACGGCGGCACCTGACCGAGTTCGCCGAGCCAGGAGCACATGGTACCCCGGGCAAACGGATAGGCAGGGTGCGGATTCTGCGGATCGACGTTCTCCTTCGGCAGGCTGCTTTCCAGCGGCGGGGAACTCGGTGCAAGATCCGGATGCGCGTGGGCAAAGGTGCCGCAACGATTCAACTCGTAGATCCAGGCATGCAGCATGTGGAATTGCGGCGTCCATTTGACATCGGGGGAGACTGGCAGACCTTTTGCGACGGCACTGGCCGGCAGGCACTGTTTCGGGCTCAGCCCTTGCCGGAACGACAGCTTGCGCGCAGCCAGGGTGGGCTGTTCGTAGTTCAGCCCCGTGAAGCAAACGCCGTTGTGATGGTGCCAGACGTCCTGCTCGCCGGAAAATCCCTCACCATACAAGTGCGCGAACGGCACGAAACTGTCCCCGGGCGGATATTTTTCCCCATTCAAGCGGGTCGGCGATGGCCCGGAATAGTAGAAAACAGCCCACAGGCGGCCCTTGGCGTCGTAATTGAGCCCTTCCGGCGCGCCAGGGTCGAACGCGTAGCCCAACGACCCTTTTTCCGGCCGCTGGACCCAATGCGTGCCGTGGCCGCGGAACGACGGCGTCCACGGAACGAAACCGTCGTGGACGGCGGCGCGGATGTTGCGGTAGGCTTTGGTGGCGCGATAGGCGGCGGCCAGCTGGCGGTCGAGTTCCGTGCTGAGCGACCCGGTTTCGGCCACCGCGATCGCGATATCCTTGCTGTCGAGGACATGATCGGCGTTGCGATCGAAAAAGGCGACGTACTGGCCCGTCCTGACCTGCTGTCTGAGCATGCGCAGGTCGTTGCGCGTCACCGTTCGGTCGCCATCGAAATCGCTGGTACTCAGGACGGGAGTTGCCTTCGTCGTCGGCGCGCAGAAGCTGGCATGTGCGTGCTCGTCCTGGGCGAGTGCGCTGCCGCTTGCTGCGGCGAACAGGGCGGCCAGAGCGGCCGTGACTTGATGGATCGGTTGCATGATGAGTCCTCCATAAAACGAGGGAACATGTCGGCGATTCGATTCGATAACATGTCTGACTGAACGTTCGTTGAATAAGGCTGTGCTCCGGAGACGAGGCGGGTAGGCCGTGCGCCAAGCCGTGCGCTCACCCTTTCCTCCAGCGTTGCTTCAGTTCCTCATCAAGGCCCGACGTTCGCTTCCCTCAAAGATTATCAGCGCACTGATCCCTGACCTTGCGGCATCCGTATGTTTGAACAGACGCGTCGCGTAGTAAAATTTCTTGCGAACCACTAAAATATGTAGTAAATTTACACAACCAATTTCGCTACCCTTTCCGGCTGGCGCTCCCATGCGTGCGCCAGCCGGCGGCAACTAGCGGCATCATCATTCCGGCCCCCTACTTTCAGCGATCACATACTATGGCTCTTACCGATTTTGACCTCGTTCTTTTTGGCGGC
The DNA here is from genome assembly GCF_030846505.1 of Massilia pseudoviolaceinigra. Classification (NCBI taxonomy): domain Bacteria; kingdom Pseudomonadati; phylum Pseudomonadota; class Betaproteobacteria; order Burkholderiales; family Oxalobacteraceae; genus Massilia; species Massilia pseudoviolaceinigra. The sequence goes on from NZ_JAVCWL010000037.1 coordinate 17,893, forward strand.
AGCGGCGATCTGTCGATGCGCAAGCTGCTCCCTGCGATGTACGCGCGCGATGTCGCCAACGACCTGCCGCAGACCGCGCGCATCATCTGCGTGGGCCGCAACGACATCGCACAAGAAGAATTCCTGCAAACCGTCGAAAGCACCGCCAAACCGCACGTCAAGAAGCTGGTCGAGGAAGGCTGGGCCAAATTCGTCAAGCGCATCGTCTACGTCTCGCTCAACGCCACCGACGCCTCCACCTACGGCGCCCTGGTCGAAGCGCTGCGCAACGACGACAAGATCACCCGCGTCTACTACCTGGCCACGCCGCCGCATCTGTTCGCGCAAATCTGCGACAACCTGGCCAGCGCAGGTCTTGCCACCGCCAACTCGCGCGTGGTACTCGAAAAACCGCTCGGGCGCGACCTGGAATCGGCCAAGCAGATCAACGCCGAAGTCGGCAAAGTCTTCGCCGAATCGCAGATCTACCGCATCGACCATTACCTCGGCAAGGAAACGGTACAGAACCTGCTGGCCCTGCGCTTCGGGAACATCCTGTTCGAGCCGCTGTGGCGCCGCGAATGGATTTCGGACGTGCAGATCACCATCGCCGAAAAAATCGGCGTGGGCAACCGCATGGGTTACTACGACACCTCCGGCGCCCTGCGCGACATGCTGCAAAACCACCTGCTGCAGCTGCTCTGTATCGTCGCCATGGAACCGCCCACCTCGATCGCTCCCGACGCCGTGCGCGACGCCAAGCTGCAGGTGCTGCGCTCCCTCAAGCGCTTCACCCCGACCACGCTGGCGCAAAACATCGTGCGCGGCCAGTACCGCGCCGGCCACGTCGACGGCAAGGCCGTGCCGAGCTACCGCGACGAACCGGATGCGCCGCAGCAGTCGCGCACCGAAACCTTTGTCGCCATCAAGGCCGAAATCGATACCTGGCGCTGGGCCGGCGTGCCGTTCTATCTGCGCACCGGCAAGCGCATGGCTGACGGCCTGGCCGAAATCGTGGTGCGCTTCAAGCAGATCCCGCACTCGATCTTCAACCAGCCGACCAGCAGCTTCCAGCCCAACAGCCTGGTGATCCGCCTGCAGCCGGACGAAGGCCTCTCGCTCAACCTGATGGCCAAGACCCCGGGCGACAGCATGCGCCTGAAACAGGCCGAACTCGAACTCGATTTCCGCGAGCAGTTCAAGACCCCGCGCATGGATGCCTACGAGCGCCTGCTGCTCGACGTACTGCGCGGCCAACTGACCTTGTTCATGCGCGGCGACGAACTCGAAGCGGCGTGGGAGTGGGTCGAACCGATTCTCGACCACTGGGACCAGGAAGACAGCGTGCCAATTCCGTACAGCGCCGGCACCTGGGGCCCGGCCGCGGCCAGCGCCCTGATCGGACGCGATGGCTTGCAGTGGCGCGAAGAAGCTTTACCGGAAGACTAAGAATGAGAGCGGAACGGTCTACCGTTCCGCATGCGCGGTGCAATGCACCGCGTAACCCCTGCTTTACCGTTGCCCGAAGACTGAACCCGTGCTACTAGACTCCATCCGCACCCAGCTCGACTCGCTCTCGAAGTCGGAGAAAAAAGTCGCGCTGGCGGTGCTTGAACAGCCGTCGGCCACGGTCAGCCAGAACATCACGGCGCTGGCCAAGAGCGCCCAGGTGTCCGAGCCGACCGTGGTGCGCTTTTGCCGTACCCTGGGCTACGACGGCTGGCATGAGTTCAAGCTCAAACTCGCCCAGGGCCTGGCGCTGGCCCTGCCCGGCGCTAACGAGCAGCCGACCCAGGACGACCTGGCGGCGGACCTGGTCAACAAGATCTGCAGCCGCTCGATCAACACCCTGCTCGACCTGCGCAACAACCTCAATCCCGAAGCGATCCAGCGCGCGCTCGATATTTTGTCGCGCGCGAAAAAGATCGAGTTCTACGGCCAGGGCACGTCCGGCATCGTCGCCACCGACGCCCAGCACAAATTCTTCCGCTCCGGCGTGCCGACCGTGGCCTACGCCGATCCGGCCATCCACAGCATCGCCGCCTCGCTCCTGCACGCGGGCGACGCCGTGGTGGCCATTTCCCAGCGCGGCAACAACTCGGCGCTGGTGCGTTCGGCCAAGCTGGCGCGCCGCGGCGGGGCCGATGTGATCGTGCTGGCGCCATCGGGCACGCCGCTGGCCGACGTGGCCACGGTGCTCATTCCGATCGACCTGGTGTTCAACATCGACCCGTACACCCCGATTTCGGCGCGCCTGGCCTATCTGGTGGTGATCGACGTGCTGGCCGTGGGGCTGGCCTTGCAGCGCGGGCCGGAGTTCCGCAAGAAGATGCAGAACGCGCAAAAGGCGTTGCAGGAATTCGACATGCAATTCGATTCCTTTATCGGATAGACAAGTCTGTACATGGTTGTACAATAAGGTTCGATCTCCTTACCCGTTAGCGCAACCATGAACCAACTCGAACAACTCAAGCAATTTACCAAGGTCGTTGCCGACACCGGCGATTTTCAGTCGATCAAACAGTACACGCCGCGCGACGCGACCACCAATCCGTCGCTGATCCTCAAGGCGGTGCAAAAACCCGAATACAAACCCCTGCTCGAAAAAGCCGTGCGCGACTTTCCGGACCTGTCCACCGGCGACGTGATCGACCGCGTGCTGGTCGACTTCGGCATGGAAATCCTCAAGATCATTCCTGGGCGCGTGTCCACCGAGATCGATGCGCGCCTGTCGTTCGATACCGAAGCGACCGTCGCCAAGGGCCGTGAGCTGATCGCCCTGTACGAAGAAGCGGGCGCCGGCCGCGAGCGCGTGCTGATCAAGATCGCCTCGACCTGGGAAGGCATCCGCGCCGCCGAGATTTTGCAGAAGGAAGGCATCCGCTGCAATATGACGCTGCTGTTTTCGCTGGCCCAGGCCATTGCCTGCGCCGAAGCGGGCGCGCAGCTCATTTCGCCGTTCGTCGGCCGCATCTATGACTGGTTCAAGAAGGCCAACGACCTCGAATACACCGGCGCCGAAGACCCGGGCGTGCAGTCGGTCAAGCGGATTTACAACTACTACCGCAAGTTCGGCTACACCACCGAAGTGATGGGCGCGAGCTTTCGCAACACGTCGCAGATCCTGGAACTGGCCGGCTGCGACCTGCTGACCATCAGCCCGGAACTGCTGCAAAAACTGGCCGACAGCAATGAGCCGGTCGAGCGCAAGCTGAGCCCGACGGCGTCGGCGGTGTCGATCGAGAAGGTGGCGATCGACGAGAAAACCTTCCGCTTCATGATGAATGAAGATGCGATGGCGACCGAGAAGCTGGCGGAAGGGATTCGTGCGTTCTGTGCCGATTCGGGCAAGCTGAAACAGATTATTACGGGTATGCGTTAAACCCTGCAGCGCACGTCGTTCCCGCGCCAAGGCGGCACTCGGCGGGAACGACGGATCCCTTTCAAGCGCGGAGAGAATCAAGATGCGTATCGACGATTTCCGCACCCAGCTGCTCCAGGTTAAAGTCGGGCATGATCAGCCAGCCGCGCACCAGTCCCTCGATCAGGATGAACAATCCCAGCGCTGCCGCTTGCGGCTTGACCGTGTCTTTTAACCGGCCATGCGCGACCCCCTCCTTCACGATCCGTTCGGCACTCGCCAAAAACTGCTCGCGATGCTGCATCCGGCGTTCGCGGATGGCCGACAGTTCGCCCACATACTCCAGCTTGAGCGTGGCGATCTCGAACACCCGGCGCGCTTTCGGATCATTGATGGTCAGATCGAACACGCTGAGCGCATAGCTGCGCAAATGCCCCAGCGGGTCGCTCCCGACCGCGCACTCGAGCGTCTGCATCGCCGATTCGAGCGGCATGGTGGCGCGCTCCATCATGGCGTTGAACAGCGCCCCCTTGTCTTCGAAATGCCAGTAAATCGCGCCGCGCGTCACGCCGGCCGCGCTGGCGATATGCTGCAAGCTCGTTCCCGACACACCCTGCTCGATGAACAACTGCTCGGCGGCATCCATGATGCTGTCGCGCGTTGCCAGCGCGTCTTCCTTTGTCCTGCGGACCATGCAACTACTCCCTTTCAGGGGGCGTCAAACGTTAAACATACAGTCATGTTAGTATATTCCAAAATAAAGAAGCCCGCGATGAAAGTTGTAAAGACATCCCAAGTCCCGATGTAAACACAACTGATTGCCTATTTAAAGGATGCAAACGTAATGCGCCACACCCTCCTCCCTTCCCCGTCCCTGACCCGGATCGCCGCCTGCACGCTCGCTGCGCTGGCTTTGTTATCGGCCTGCGGCGACAAGAAAGACGCTGCGCCCGGAGCTGGTGCCCAGCGCCCGCCGCCGGAAGTGGGGGTGATCACCGCCAGGTTTGAACCGGTCGCCCTGCAAACCGAACTGCCGGGCCGGGTCGAACCGATCCGCGTGGCGCAAGTCCGGGCGCGCGTGAACGGCGTGGTGCTCAAGCGCTTATTTACAGAGGGTAGCGAAGTCAAGGCCGGCCAGGAACTGTTCCAGATCGATCCGGCCTCGTACGCCGCCTCGCTTCTCAGCGCGCGGGCCACGCTCGGCAAGGCCCAGGCCAACCTGACCCAGGCCGCGGCCCAGGCCGAACGCTACAAGCCGCTGGTGGAAGCGAACGCGGTCAGCAAACAGGAATACATCAACGTCGTCGCCGCCCAGAAGCAGGCCGAGGCCGACGTGGCAGCGGCCAGGGCAACGGTGCAAATCGCCCAGATCAATAATGGCTACACCCGGGTGACGGCGCCCATCGCCGGCCGTATCGGCCGCGCCCTGGTCACCGAAGGCGCGCTGGTAAGCGCGACCGAAGCGACCCAGCTGGCCCTGATCCAGCAAACCAACAATGTCTACGTCAACTTCACCCAGTCCGCTTCCGACCTGCAGCGCCTGCGCAAGTCGGCCAACCTGAAGGTGCGCAACGCCGAATCGCTGCCGGTGTCGATCTTGCTGGAAGACGGCTCCGAACTGCCGGGCAAGGGCAAGCTGCTGTTTTCCGATGTGAGCGTCGACCCGACCTCGGGCCAGGTCACCCTGCGCGCCGAAGTGCCGAACCAGGATGGCATGCTGCTGCCGGGCCAGTACGTGCGCGTGCGCCTGTCGCAGGCTGAACTGCCGGCCGGCATGCTCATTCCACAGCAAGCCGTCACGCGCGGCAGCCAGGGCGACACGGTCATCATCGTCGGTCCGGACGGCAAACCGGGCCCGCGTCCGGTCAAGGTGGCGTCCCAGCAGAACGGCAAGTGGATTGTCCTCGAAGGCATCAAGCCGGGCGAGCAGGTCGTCGTCGACGGCTTCCAGAAGATGCAGGCGCCCGGCATGACGGTCAAGCCGGTGCCATGGACGCCGACTGCCGGTGCGGCGCCTGCCGCCGCTGCCGCTCCCGCCGCCAGTGCCGCCGCTGCGCCCGCCGAGGCTGCCGCCGCCGCGCCGGCAGCCAGCGCCGCCCCGGCCGGCGGACGTTAAACATCTACTCAGGATTACTTCATGGCCCGTTTCTTTATTGACCGCCCCATTTTTGCGTGGGTGATCGCATTATTCATCATGGTTGTCGGCGGGGTGGCGATCACCCAGCTGCCGATCGCCCAGTACCCGACCGTGGCGCCACCGGCCATCGTGGTCACCACCGCCTACCCGGGCGCGTCGGCCCAGACCCTGGAGGACAGCGTCATCAGCGTGATCGAACGCGAAATGAACGGCTCGCCCGGCCTGATCTACATGGAATCGAACAGCCAGGCCAACGGCACCGGCACCATCACGCTCAGCTTCGAGACCGGCACCAACGCCGACCTGGCCCAGGTCGACGTGCAAAACCGCCTCGGCCGCGCCACCCCGCGCCTGCCGCAGGCGGTGGTGCAGCAAGGCGTGCGCGTGGACAAGGCGCGCTCGAACTTCCTGCTGTTTACCATCCTCTCGTCGGATGACCCGAAATGGGACCCGATCGCCCTCGGCGACTACGCTTCGCGCACCGTGCTGCCGGAAATCCAGCGTATCCGCGGCGTGGGCCAGGCCCAGCTGTTCGGTACCGAAAAAGCCATGCGCATCTGGATCGATCCGGCCAAGCTGGTCGGCTTCAACCTGTCGCCGGCCGATGTGAACAGCGCCATCCGCACCCAGAATGCGCAAGTGGCCTCGGGCACCATCGGCGACTTGCCGAACATCGGCGGACAAGCCATTACCGCCACCGTGGTCGTGACCGGCCAGCTGGCCAGCATCGAGCAGTTCGGCAATATCGTGCTGCGCGCCAATCCGGACGGTTCGACCGTGCGCCTGAAAGACGTGGCCCGCATCGAAATCGGCGGCCAGAGCTATTCCACCTCGGCGCGCCTGAACGGCAAGCCATCGACCGGCATCGGCATCCAGCTCTCGCCGAGCGGCAATGCGCTGGAAACGGCCAAGCTGGTGCGCGCGCGCATGAACGAACTGTCCAAGTACTTCCCGGCCGGGATGAAATACGCGGTGCCGTTCGACAGCTCGGCTTTCGTCGAGATCTCCATCAAGCAAGTGCTGGAAACCCTGGTCGAAGCGGTGATCCTGGTATTCCTGGTGATGTACCTGTTCCTGCAAAATTTCCGCTACACCATCATTCCCACCATCGTGGTGCCGGTGGCATTGCTCGGTTCGCTGGCGACCTTGCTGGCGATGGGCTTTTCGATCAACGTGCTCACCATGTTCGGCATGGTGCTGGTGATCGGTATCGTCGTCGATGACGCCATCGTGGTGGTCGAAAACGTCGAGCGCATCATGAGCGAAGAAGGCTTGCCGCCGCTCGAAGCGACGCGCAAGGCGATGAGCCAGATTTCGGGCGCCATCATCGGCGTGACCGTGGTGCTGGTGTCGGTGTTCGTGCCGCTGGCCTTCTTTGGCGGCGCGGTCGGTAACATTTACCGCCAGTTCTCGGCGGTGATGGTCTCGTCGATCCTGTTCTCGGCGTTCATGGCGCTCTCGCTCACGCCGGCCATGTGCGCCCACTTCCTGAAACCGGTCGAAGCGGGCCACAACCACGCCAAGAAAGGCTTCTTCGGCTGGTTCAACCGCGGCTTCACGCGCACCGCCAAGAAGTACGAAGGCTGGGTCGCCACCACCTTGCGCCACACCGGCCGCTCGATGATGGTGTTCGTCGCGCTGGTGGCCGTGGTCGCGCTGATGTTCGTGCGCCTGCCGAACTCCTTCCTGCCCAACGAAGACCAGGGCTACATCATCGCCAACTTCCAGCTGCCGCCCGGCGCCACCCTGGAACGCACCGGCAAGGCGCTGCGCGAGGCCGAAGACTTCATCCTCAAGCAGCCGGAAGTGGCCAGCATGGTCGGCGTGCAGGGCTTCAGCTTTTCGGGCTCGGGCCAGAACATGGCGCTCGGTTTCATCACGCTCAAGAACTGGAAAGAACGCGGCGGCGCAGGCCACAGCGCCAGCGACGTGGCCGGACGCATTTCGGGCCGCATGAGCCGCGTGCGCGACGCCTTCATCTTCGCCATCAGTCCGCCGCCGATTCCCGAACTGGGCAGCAGCACCGGTTTCTCGTTCCGCCTGCAGGACCGTGCCGGACTCGGACGCGAAGCCCTGCTGGCGGCGCGTGGCCAGGTGCTCGGCGCGGCCAGCAAGAGCCCGGTCCTGGCCGGCGTGCGTCCGGAAGGCCTGGAAGATGCGCCGCAGGTGCAGCTCGACATCGACCGCGACAAGGCCAGCGCCCAGGGCGTGACCTTCGACGCCATCAACACCGCCATTTCGACCTCGCTCGGCTCGTCCTACGTGAACGACTTCCCCAACGCCGGGCGCCTGCAGCGCGTGGTGGTCCAGGCCGACGCCAAGGACCGCATGCAGCCGGAAGACCTGCTGAAACTGAACGCGGTCAACAACAAGGGCCAGCAAGTGCCGCTGTCCTCGTTCGCGACGACGCGCTGGATCACCGGCCCGATGCAGACGGTGCGCTACAACGGCTACCCGACCATGCGGATTGCGGGCGACGCGGCCCCGGGCCGCAGCACCGGCGACGCGCTGGCTGAAATGGAACGCATCGCGTCCGAACTGCCGCCGGGCTTCGGCTTCGAATGGACCGGCCAGTCACGCGAAGAAAAACTGTCCGGCTCGACCGTGTTCGTGCTGCTCGGCTTCGCCCTGCTGGCGGTGTTCCTGGCCCTGGCCGCGCTGTACGAAAGCTGGTCGATTCCGGTCGCCGTGCTGCTGGTGGTGCCGCTCGGCGTGCTGGGCGCGCTGATCGCCGCGGGCGGACGCGGCTTTCCCAACGACGTCTACTTCAAGGTCGGCCTGATCACCATCATCGGCCTGGGCGCGAAGAACGCGGTCCTGATCATCGAATTCGCCAAGGACTTGCAGGCGCAGGGCAAACCGCTGGTGGAAGCGGCGATCGAAGCGTGCCATCTGCGCTTCCGCCCGATTCTGATGACCTCGTTCGCCTTTATCCTCGGCGTGATGCCGCTGGTGATCGCCACTGGCGCCGGTTCGGCCAGCCAGCGCGCCATCGGTACCGGCGTGGCCGGCGGCATGATCACCGCGACCGCACTGGGCGTGTTCTTCATCCCCGTGTTCTTCGTGGTGGTACGCAAACTATTCAAGGGCAGCGAGCGCCAGCGCAAGAAATACGCGCACGAAGACGGCGCCGCTTTGACCGCAGAGGTAAAACATGACGCATAAACTGAGCACCTTGATGACACGACTGACTCCCCTGGCGCTGGCCCTTTCCGTGGCGCTGGCCGGCTGCGCGTCGATGGCGCCCAAGTACGAGCGTCCGGCCGCGCCGGTCGCTCCCGCCTTCCCGGCGCTGGCGATGAGCAGCGCCAGCACCGAAGCGGCGTCGGGCATCGCCTGGCAGCGCTTCTTTGCCGATGCACGCTTGAAGCAACTGATCGAACTGGCGCTGACCAACAACCGCGACCTGCGCGTGGCGATCTTGAACATCGAACAGGCACGCGCGCAGTACCAGATCCGCCGCGCCGACCGGCTGCCGTCGCTCAACGCCAGCGTCAGCGGCAGCCGCGTGCCGGGGAAGGACGACAGCATCAACAGCACCTACACGGCCGGGTTTGGCGTGAGCTCGTTCGAACTGGACCTGTTCGGCCGCGTGCGCAGCCTGAGCGACGCTGGCCTTGCCCAGTACCTGGCCACCGAAGAAGCGCGCAAGAGCACGCATATCAGCCTGGTCGCGTCGGTCGCCAACGCGTATCTGAGCCTGCTGGCCGATGAAGAATTGCTGGGCCTGACGCAAAAAACCCTGGCCGCGCGCGAGGAATCGCTCAAGCTGATCCAGCTCAAGTACGACAACGGCGTCGTCTCCAAGCTCGACCTGCAGCAGGCACTGTCGCTGCTCGACAGCGCCCGCGTGGTGCTGGCGCAGCAACAGCGCCAGCGCGCGCAAGACCTCAACCTGCTGACACTGCTGGTCGGCCAGACGCTGCCGGCCGGGCCGGACACCAGCACCACGCTGGCGGCGATGGCGCTGAGCGAACTGCCGGCCGGCTTGCCGTCGGACTTGCTGACGGTGCGCCCGGACATCCGCGCCGCCGAGCAGCAGCTTATCGCCGCCAACGCCAACATCGGTGCGGCGCGCGCGGCTTTCTTCCCGCGCATCACGCTCACCGGCAGCGCCGGCAGCGCCAGCAACGAGCTGAGCGGCTTGTTCAAGAGCGGTTCGTACGGCTGGTCGTTCGCGCCGCAGATGGTGCTGCCGATCTTCGACTACGGCCGCAACAACGCCAACCTGGGCAGCGCCAAAGCCGGGCGCGACATCGCCGTGGCGCAGTACGAAAAATCGGTGCAGACGGCGTTCCGCGAAGTGTCGGACGCGCTGGCCGGCCAGGCCACGTTCGGTGAGCAGCTGCGCGCCCAGCGTTCGGTGGCCGAAGCCGAGGCCGAGCGCTTCAAGCTGTCGGACCTGCGCTACCGCAGCGGCGCGGCCAGCTACCTCGACCTGCTCGACGCCCAGCGCTCGCTGTTTTCCGCCGAACAGGCGGCGGTGCAGGCCAACCTGCAGCGACTGCAAAACCAGGTCACGCTGTACCGCGTGCTTGGCGGCGGCTGGACCGCTGCGCAATAATTCCCCTTCCCGCGCCGGGGCCGGGTCTGGCATGCAGACCCGGCCCCGGCCGTACAATCGCGCTTGCGTCAACCCGCCGGGCCGGGAACTTCACGCCCATTCATTCTGTCTACCGATACCAGGGCCACAATGCGCATTCGTATGAGCACGCTGTTCAACACCACCGTCGTCGTGGCGGCCGCCGCACTGATCGCTCCCGCCAGCGCCGCGCCGCAAGCCGATCTGCCCGCACGCCTGGCCGGACACGTGCGCCAGATCGCTTCAAGCGAACACAACACTGGTAGCCCGGCCGCGCTTGAGAAAGCCGCCCTGTATCTCGAAGCCACCCTCGCCGCCCAAGGCTATGCGGTGCGGCGCGACGAATACACGTACGACGGCCACCGCGTGCGCAATCTGGAAGTGTCGATCGCTAATATTGCTCCCGGCAAGCAGCCGGAGCGCATCTATATCGTCGGCGCGCATTACGATTCCGCGCCGGGCACGCCGGGCGCCAACGACAACGGCAGCGGCAGCGCCGCCGTTATCGAACTGGCGCGCATGTTCAAGGGCGTCGTCCCCGCTCCCGGTAACGAACTCAGGTTCGTCCTGTTCGTCAACGAAGAACCGCCCTATTTCGGCGGCGAAGGCATGGGCAGCCGCCATCACGCCAGGGCGCTCAAGGCGCGCGGCCAGCACGTCGAGGCGGCGCTGATCCTGGAAACCATCGGCTACTATTCCAACGCCAAGAACAGCCAGCGCTATCCGCCCGGCGTTGCCGCCTTCTACCCGGACCAGGGCAATTTCATCGCTTTTGTCGGCACCCTCGGCTCATCCAGCCTGGTGCGCAAGACCGTGTCGGCCTTCCGCAAGGCGTCCAGCTTCCCCGCCGAGTCGCTGGCGGCGCCGTCGTTCGTCAAGGGCGTCACCTGGTCCGATCACACCTCCTATAACAAGGAGGGCTATGAAGCCGTCATGATCACCGATACCGCGACGATGCGTTACCCGCACTATCACCGCAGCACCGATACGCCGGACAAACTCGACTACGCCAGCATGGCCAAGGTCGTCGACGGCATGGCGAAAGTCATCCAGGCGATGGTACAAGACCGCTAAAGCGGGCGAACACAGTACACCGTCCCGTGGCAAGCCGCGCTCGGCCGGTGTGTCGCGGCCAAGGGCGGCAAATCGCTGTCATGATCTGCGCGCACTGTATTGGATGAAACCTTGTTTCGCGGTATGCTATGCCAAGAATTTCTCCTCAAGCGGGTGCAAGGTGAGCCTCTCCATAACGCTGCTGAAGTCTTCCCTGCTGGCCTTGTGCATGGCGCTCGCCGCCGGGGCCGCGCATGCCCGCATCAAGGTGATCGTCGCCACCGACTCCTGGGCACAGCTCATGTACCTGGACAGCAAGAAGGTGCCCAGCGGCGACCTGGCCGATTTCGTCAACCGGATGAATGAGGTGCAAGACAAGTTTCGTTTCGAACTGGCCATCTATCCGCGCGTGCGCCTCGACCGCGTCTTCCTCGACAAGCAAGCCGACGTGTATCCTTTGCGCACCATTTTATGGACCAAGCCGGAACAAGGCTTGCTGGCGACCAAGACCATCTTCACCAGCGGCGACATCTATTTCGCGCGCCGCGACAACCGCTTCGGCGGACACAAGGTGTTCGACAATCTGAAAGAAAAAACCGTGGCCGGGGTACGCGGCTACCATTATCAGTTATTCAACAACAACCCCGACGAAGTCTATATCAAGGAAAACTTCAAGGTCTATCTCTTCGGCTCCAACGAAGGGGCCATCCGCTTCGTGCTGGCCGATCGCGCCGATGTCGGCATCGTGCCCGAAGTCATCATGGCGAAATACCTGAAAGACCCCAAGGTGCGCCAGCAAGTGATCGTGGCCGACTACTACGACTCGCAAGTCGAACTGTCCAACCTGGTCAGGAAAGATGGCCCCATTTCCGTGGAACAGATGAACGCCATCATCGACCTGTTGATCGCGTCGGGCGATGTGAAAAAACTCAAGGCCAAACTAAGCATTCAGCCATACGGCTCGCCTAAAAAGTAAAGTGCCGGGTACTGAAATCGGCGAGCAATGCGCCGGTGTCCTCGCCCACCAGCGGCCGGCTGAACAGATAGCCCTGCATCACGTCGCAGCCCAGCTCGCGCAGGTAGCGTGCCTGTCCGGCCTCTTCGACGCCCTCGGCGATCACTTCCAGCCCCAGGCTCTGCCCGAGCGCGATCACGGCCCGCACGATGGCCGCGTTGCCGCTGTTGTTCATCATGTCGCGCACGAAGGACATGTCGATCTTGAGCTTGTGGACCTTGAGCTGCTGCAGATAGGCCAGCGACGAGTAGCCGGTGCCGAAATCGTCGATCGACAGGCGCACCCCGAGCGCGCGCAAGTCGGCCAGCGACTGGAACGATAGCTCGCGCTCGCGCATCACGAAGCTTTCGGTGATTTCGAGTTCCAGCTGTTCCGGGGCGATGCCGGCGTCGTCGAGCGCGCGCCTGACCGAATCGAGCAGGCGCCCGCTGCTGAGCTGCACCGCCGAGATATTCACCGCCGTGTGGCGCGGCGCCAGCCCGGCGTCGCTCCAGCGCCGGATCTGGTGGCAAGCCGTTTTCAAGACCCACTCGCCCAGTTCGACGATCAGGCCGCATTCTTCGGCCAGCGGGATAAACGCGGCCGGCGCCACATTGCCGCGCACCGGATGGGTCCAGCGGATCAGCGCTTCCAGGCCGATCAGTTCGCCGCTGCGCAGGTCCACCTGCGGCTGGTAGTGCAGGGAAAACTCGCGCCGTTCGAGGGCGCCGCGCAAGTCCGCCTCCAGTCCCAGCCTATCTCTGGCGCGGCTGCTCATCTCGGGCGAAAAAAAACGCAAGGCGCCGGGTCCCTTGGCCTTGGCCTGATGCAGGGCCGCGGCCGCGCTGCTTTGCAAGGTCTCCACATCGCCCCCGTCGGCCGGATACAGCGCGATGCCGACGCTGGCGCCGACGTAGGCGCTGGTACCGTCCAGCTGGTATGGCAGGGACAGGGCATCGATGATGCGCTGCGCGACCAGGTCGACGCCGGGCGCATTCGCTTCGCGCTCGAGGACGATAGTGAATTCGTCGCCGCCCACGCGCGCGATCGCGTCCACTCCCGGCAGCAGCGCGCGCAAGCGCATGGCCACCTCGGTCAGCAAGCGGTCGCCGGCACTGTGTCCGAGACTTTCATTGATCGTCATGAAGTTGTCGAGGTTGATGAACAGCAGCGCAAACACCGATTGCGCATGCCTGGCCTGCTTGACGGCGTGCACCAGCAATTCACCGAACAAGGCGCGGTTCGACAAGCCGGTCAGAGGGTCGCGGTGGGTGACGAAGTCGAGCTGTTGTTCGGCCTGCCGCCTTTGGGTGATATTCGCATACGAACCGCGCCAGCCGCGCGGCGTGCCCTCGGCGTCGAGCACCCGCCTGGCCACATGCTCGACCCAGCGCTCGCTGCCGTCCAGGGCGCGGATGCGGCAGACGAACGGCGCGATCTCGTCCATGCCGCAGGCCGGCCCGAACTCGGACCAGCCCGCCAGATCGGCCGGATCGATGATCTTTTCCATCAAGGCCGGGTCGGCAAAAAAATCTGCCGGCGCATAACCCGACACCGCGCTGCAGGCGGGCGAGACGTACAGATAGCTGCCATCCGGCCCCAGCCAGTATTCCCAGTTAGGCGAGTAGTCGGCCAGGATGCGGTATTTCTCCTCGCTCTTCTGGAGCAGGGCGGTACGCTGGGCGACCACGCGTTCGAGGTGGCGCCGCAGCCGGCTCAGCTCGAGGTGGGTGCGCACCCGCGCGCGCACTTCTTCGATGTCGAACGGCTTGGTGATGTAGTCGGCCGCGCCCAGCTCGAAGCCCTTGAGCTTGTCGTGCGCCCGGTCGGCCACCGTGACGAAAATGACCGGAATGCGGCTGTGCTCGGGCAGCGACTTGATGTGCTGGCATACCTCAAGGCCGCCCATGCCGGGCATCATGATGTCCAGCAAAATCAGGTCGGGCGGCGCCGTGCCCTGCACCAGGTCGAGCGCCTTGGCGCCCGAACCGGCGATCATGATGCGGTAATCGTCGCGCAATGCTTCGAGCAGCCCATGCAGGTTCTGGGGCACGTCGTCGACCAGCAGCAGGGTCGGCGCGCTGGCCGGATCGGCGCTGGGCTCGCTGTCGAACAGGCCCGCGTCCTCGCGATAGCGTTGCAAGGTCAGCTGGGTGCTCACGCGCAGCAGCAGCAATTCCGGATCGACCGGCTTGGTGATGTAGTCGGCCACGCCCAGTTCCAGCCCGCCGGCGACGTCGGCCGCGTCGTCCAGGGCGGAGACAAAGATCACGGGAATATGGGTCGTGGCCGGGTCCGATTTCAGGCGCGACAAGACCGTATAGCCATCCATGCCCGGCATTTTGATGTCGAGCAAAATCAATTCCGGCTGCGGGCTGCGGCGTGCCAGCTCGAGCGCCTTTTCGCCCGAGGTGGCGGCCGTCATGGTGTGGGTCGCGCTCAGGATATTCATCAGGAGATGCAAATTTTCGTGCACGTCGTCGACGATCAGAATACGCGGGCGGTGTCGGCTGAATCGGCTCATGGATGGGTTCCGGGTTGCGCCTGTCGGAGGGTGCCGTCGCTGTGCGGCGGCGGCATGGAATGGTCGTCGCTGGCCTGGCTCAGGCGCAGGCGCAGGGCCTGGGCCAGTTCCACCGCCTGTTCGATCGCAAAGGCGTCGGCACAGCTGGCGATCTCGGCAATCGCGGCGGCGGCGCTGGTGCCGACCGTGCTCGCGCGCAATTGCGCCAGCAAGGATTCGGCCCGCCCCAGATCGTAGTCGAGCGCGCTTGCCAGCTGGTCGAGCAAGGCCATCAGGGAGGCATGCGGCAAGGCCGGCAAGGCCGGTGCGGCGGCGTTCGCGTCCGCATTCGCGGCGGCCATGCCATCGATGTCGGCGAGCAGCGCGGCAAGCAAGCCCTGCATCGATTCCAGGTCGGCTGCGGCGGGCGGCTCGCCGTTCTTGAGTTTGCCGCTGATCGCGCCCAGCCGGGAAAACAAGGCGCTGGCGCCCAGATTGCCGGTCACGCCGAGCAGGCTGTGGCAGTAAGCGTCGGCAGGTTCACGATCGGGTAGCGCCAGCAAGGCCCTCAGTTGCGCGGCGGCGTCGCCATAGTTGTCGCGAAAGCGCAGCAATTGCCTGCGGTAGGCATCGGCCTTGCCACCGATCCGGCGCACGCCTTCACGCACATCAAGGCTGGTGAGCGCGAGCAGATCGGGAGGAAAGCGCAGCGGTGCCCGTTCCGGCGCCGGCGGGCCCACGACGAGGCGCTGCGGTGCCAGCCGGACCCAATGCGCCAGGGTGGCCATCAGGCGCTCGGGCGCGATCGGCTTGGTCACATGGTCGTTCATGCCGGCGGCGCGGCTCTGCACCACATCGTGGGCCATCGCCAGGGCGGTCATGGCGATGATGGGCAGCGTGCCGAAGCGCGCGCCATCGGCCGTGGCGGCCATGGCCCGGATCTGGCGCGCCGCTTCGAATCCATCCATCACGGGCATCTGGATATCCATCAGGACGCCATCGTAATTGCCCGTGCGCACCATATCGACGGCTTGCCGGCCATTGACCGCCTCGTCCACCAGGATGCCCTCGCTGCGCAGCAGTTCGCTGGCGAATTCACGGTTGATGTCATTGTCTTCGGCCAGCAACAGGCGCGCGCCCGACAAGCCCGAGGCGCGCAGGCGCACGGCCGGGCGGCGCAGCTCCTCATTGTCCAGAATGCGTTTGCGGCCCAGCACCGAGAGCACGGAATCGAGCAAGGTCGACGGCGAGACAGGCTTGATCAGGAAACCATCCACGCCCGCTTGCTGCGCCAGCCGGAACACATCTTCGCGGCCATAGGCGGTGACCATGACCACCTTGGGCACGTCGGTGATGCGGCTGTCGGCGCGCAGATGGCGCGTCACTTCGTCGCCGTTCATGCCGGGCATGCGCCAATCCATCAGCACCAGATCGAACGGCTTGTCGTTGGAGGCGGCCAGCGCGGCCAGCGCCTGCACCCCGTTCGCGGCCGCGGCCACGTCGAGCTGCAGGAAACGCAGCATGTCGGCCATGATGTCGCGCGCCGATTCGCTGTCGTCGACCACCAGCACCCGGATTCCCTTGAGCAAGGGGCCGACCGGATCGAGCAGCGCCGCCGGCGCCGGCGCACCGGGGGCGGCGCGCGCCAGGGTGAGTTCGAAGCACAAGGTGCTGCCCTCGCCCGGCGCGGAGTGCGCAATCCAGATGCGCCCGCCCATCAGTTCGACCAGTTCCTTACTGATGGCCAAGCCCAGTCCGGTGCCGCCGAAACGCCGCGTGGTACTCTGGTCGGCCTGGGTGAACTTGGCGAACAGTTCGCGCTGCACTTGCGGCGACATGCCGATGCCGGTGTCGCGCACCGCCATCGCGATGGTGATGTCGCTGTCGGAGCTGGCAACCGCGCGAAAGCTCAGTTCGACCTCGCCCTGCTCGGTAAACTTGATCGCGTTGCCGCACAGGTTCAGCAGGATCTGGCCGAGACGCAAGGGGTCGCCGACCAGCTCGGCCGGCATGGCCGGGTCGTAACGGATCAGGAATTCCACCCCCTTTTGCTCGGCCTGGTATGCGACCGCGTCGGTCAGTTGTCGCAGAACGCCGTCGAGGGTGAACGGGATGTTTTCAATGTCGAGCTTGCCCGCTTCGATCTTGGCGAAGTCGAGGATGTCGTTAATGATGCCAAGCAGCGACAGCGCGGCGCTTTGCGCCTTGCCCAGGTAATTCTGAAGCGCCGGCGCGGGGTCGGTTTTCAGGGCCAGGTACAGCATGCCCAGCACCGCGTTCATGGGGGTACGGATTTCATGGCTCATATTGGCCAGGAATTGCCCCTTTGCCAGGTTGGCTGCCTCGGCGGCATCCTTGGCCTGCTGCAATTGGCAGGTGCGTTCGGCCACGCTGTTTTCCAGGTTCTGGTTGATCTCCTTCAGTTGTCGCATCGAATCATAGAGCTGCGCATGGCTGTCGTTCAGCGCGCCGACCAGCTGCCCCAGTTCGTCCCGGTAGGGATAGGAGATCTCCCCGGCGCGGCTCTCGCCGGGCGCGGCACGCCATTGCGCAACCCCGCGCGCCACCTCGGTCACGCTGCGCGACAGGCGATAGCTGATGGTCCAGGAAACGATGAGCCACAAGAAAGTGCTGCCGAGCACAGAATTGAGCAGCACGACAAAGAAACTCGACTTGAGGCGATCCCACAACACGTCGCCGTTGGCATACAGTTCAAGGTAGCCGATCAAGCGCTGCTTGTTGTCGCGTTCGACGTAGCGCAAGGGCATTTTGTCGTGTTGGTACTGGTGCGATGCCGGGGCCGTCGGACTGGCGCGCAGGGCGGGACGGTCGCCGTCGCCGACCAGCTCTGCGCCATCCGCATTACTGATCCGCACGCCGGTGACGATCGCATTCTGGCGCACGCCGCGCACCACGGCTGTCAGGCGGGCGGTATCGAGCTCCCACAGCGCTTGCGTCGCGCCCGGTTCCACGGTACGTCCAAGAGAGGCCAGATCGCTGCCGATGGCACGGCTGACCGCGACGTACTGGATCCCCAGCTGCATCAGCGTCATGCTCACCGATAGCAACAGGTACCACGGCAGCATGGTGTAGAGAAGACGGCTGGCAAGCGTTTGCGTGCTGAACATCGACCCTCCGGTCAAGGGAAATCCAAGCTCCGGCAGGCGCAGGCGGCCGCAATGTCCTTGCGGTGGCGCAGTGTCTTGCCCGGCGCGACATGTTAGCGCCCAGACATTCATTCTAGTCGGATGGGATGCCTGCATGCAAGCGCCGGTTGCCGCTCTGTATTCGAACAAAAAGTTGCGCCGATCCGACAGTCTCGACCAGCCGCCGTCGCCCTGACGGCCGCTCATGCCGCGTGCCTATCGCGCCGATGAACAATTCCGAAATGACAATAAAATGGCCGGAATTGCCAGGTTTGCGGTGAAAATCAGGTGGGTACAAGAAAGACGTTGCCTTAAAACAACATCTTGGAGAAAGATTGCAGTTCGAGAAACGTTAGCTGGATGTGTATCTTACCGTATAGAATAATTGCCATCCGGAATTATTTACTTCTCAACTGTCAGGAAAACATCATGTTCCCCAATGTCCGCATCGGATCCCGCCTTGCGATCGGTTTCGCCATCGTGCTGGTTTTGTCCATCCTGTCCACGGGCTACGCCATGATGGCGGCGAGCGACAACGCGCGCGCCACGGAGCGCATGATGGCGCAGCCGCTGACCAAGGAACGCATGATCTCGGACTGGTACGTGATGACCTATTCGGCCGTCACCCGCACCTCGCTGATCGCCCGCAGTGCCGACGACACGCTCTCGACCACGTTCGCGCCAGCCATTGCGGACAGCGTCAAACGCAGCACGGAGCTGATCAGGCAGATCGAGCCGCTGCTCACCAGCGACGAAGAAAAGGCGACGATGCAGGCCATCCTGGCCCAGCGCGCCACTTACCAGGCGGCCAAGGAAAAAGTCATGGCCGCCAAGAAGGCCGGCGACGGCGCCACCACCGATCTGGCCTTCAACGGAACCTTTCTCCCCGCCGCCAGCGCGTACCAGAGCAGCATCCAGGCCATGCTGGGCATGCAGCGCAAGACCATCGACGACACCGCCATCGCCATCGAAAAAGCCAACAGCCGCACGATCAGCCTGCTCCTGCTGCTCGGCGCCCTGGCCGTGCTGACCGGCGCCGTGTGCGCCTTCCTGATCACGCGCTCGATCATCGGCCCGCTCAAGGCCGCCGTGGCGGTGGCCGGCACCGTGGCCAGCGGCGACCTGACCACCGAGTTCGGTCACGCTGCGCGCGATGAAATCGGTGACCTGATGCGCGCCCTGCAGGCGATGAACGACTCGCTCACGCGCGTGGTCTCGGAAGTCCAGAGCGGCACCAATGCGATTGCCATCGGCTCGACCGAAATCGCCGCCGGCAACCTGGACCTGTCGGCCCGCACCGAGCAGCAAGCCAGCTCGCTCGAAGAAACCGCCGCCTCGATGGAAGAACTGACCTCCACCGTGCGCCAGAACGCCGACAACGCGCACCAGGCCAACCAGCTCGCGCTGGCCGCGTCGCAGGTGGCGCGCAAGGGCGGCGCGATCGTCAGCCAGGTGGTCGAAACGATGGGATCGATCGAAGCGTCGTCGCGCAAGATTGTCGACATCATCGGCGTGATCGACGGCATCGCGTTTCAGACCAATATCCTGGCGCTCAATGCCGCCGTGGAAGCGGCGCGCGCGGGCGAACAGGGACGCGGGTTTGCCGTTGTCGCTTCCGAAGTGCGCACGCTGGCCCAGCGCTCGGCCGGCGCCGCCAAGGAAATCAAGGGCTTGATCGGCGACTCGGTGGCCCAGGTCAGCAACGGCACCCGCCTGGTGCAGGAAGCCGGCACCACGATTGGCGAAGTGGTCGACAGCGTGGCGCGCGTGACCGACATCATGTCCGAGATCACCGCCGCCAGTAACGAGCAGCGCGTGGGCATCGACCAGGTCAACGAAGCGATTGCGCAGATGGACCAGGTCACGCAGCAGAATGCGGCGCTGGTGGAGGAAGCGGCAGCGGCGGCCGGCAGTCTGGAAGAACAGGCGGCGCGGCTGGCGGATGTGGCTGGTGGGTTCAAGCTGGCGGCGACGTCGAAAGGCCGGCCGCAGCGGGTGGCGGGTAAAATGCCGCTGAAACTGGCGGCCTGACCCGACGTCGTTTCTCGCACTGCCAGAAACGACACCCTGTCAACTCAAAAACCGTCGTTCCCGTCAGCCACCGTCGTTCCCGCGAAGGCGGGAACCCAAGATTGTTCTGTAGTCGCAGGCAGCTCTACGAACTTGGGGAGAACGCATGCGTTCCCGCCTTCGCGGGAACGACGGAAGCTACGCCGACAAAAACATCTCCTGCAAATCATTCAAAAAGCGCTGTCCCAACTCCGTCGGCCGGATGATCTTGTGATCGCGATAAATCAAGCCCTTGGCCTCGGCCGCATTGAGCGTCTGCTCGATCGCATTGATCCCCATGCCGGTGCGTTCGCCAAACAGGTTCGGTGAAAATCCCTCGGTCAGGCGCAAGGTATTGAGCATGAACTCGAACCCCATATCCGCGCGCCCGATCTCGCGCTCTTCCTGCACCGGATTACCGGCCCGCGCGGCCTCGATAAACGCCTTGGGCTGCTTGTAGCGCGCCTGGCGCAGCACCCGGTGCGGGAACGAGATCTTCGAGTGCGCACCCGCGCCGATGCCGAGATAATCGCCGAACTCCCAGTAATTCACATTGTGCTTCGCGCGCCGCCCCGGCTGCGCGTACGCCGACACTTCGTAATGCCCGTACCCCGCCGCCGCCGTCTCCAGCGCGATCATGTCCTGCATGTCGGCGCTGGCATCGTCGTCCGGCAGCGCCGGCGGATACTTGGCGAACAGCGTGTTCGGCTCCATCGTCAGGTGGTACAGCGACAGGTGCGGCGGCGCGAACGACAACGCCGTTTCCAGGTCGTGCCGTGCTTCTTCCAGCGTCTGCGACGGCAAGGCATACATCAGATCGAGATTGAAGTTGTCAAAGTTCGCATGCGCGATCTCGACCGCCCGGCGCGCCTCGTTGTCGTCATGGATCCGCCCCAGCGCCTTGAGGTGCTTGCCGCTGAAGCTCTGAATCCCGATCGACAGGCGGTTGATGCCGCTGGCGCGGAACGACCTGAACTTCTCGGACTCGAACGTGCCCGGATTGGCTTCCATCGTCACTTCCGCATCCACATCCAGCGGCAGCAGGGTGCGCACGTCCGACATCAGGCGGTCCAGGCCCTTGGCCGACATCAGGCTCGGCGTGCCGCCACCGATGAAGATGGTGTAGATCTTGCGGCCCCAGATCAGCGGCAGCGATTGTTCCAGATCGAGCCGCAGCGCATCCAGGTATTGCTCTTCCGGCAGCTCGCCGCGCGCCTCGTGCGAATTGAAGTCGCAGTACGGGCACTTCTTCACGCACCACGGATAGTGGATGTACAGCGACAGCGGCGGCAGCGCGGCCAGGTTCAAGGCGCCCGGCTGCAGGTACTGCAGGGCGCTCGCGGCCGGCGAGCGCGGCTCGGTCTTGACGGCGCTGCCGGCGACTTTGATCGGAATCATTTCAGCTTCTCTACCAGCGCGCGCAGGGCCTGGCCGCGGTGCGACAGCGCGTTCTTTTCAAGCGGCGACAACTCGGCGGTGCACTTGCCCAGCGAAGGAATCCAGAAATGCGGATCGTAGCCGAAGCCGCCCGTGCCGCGCGCCTCGGCGACGATCTCGCCGTTCCAGCGGCCGTCGGCGATGACCGGCTGCGGGTCGTCCGCGTGGCGCACGAACACCAGAACGCAATAGTAGTACGCCGATTTGTCGGCGTGTCCGGCCAGGTCGGCGATCAGTTTTTCGTTGTTGCGCGCGTCCGATTTCGGTTCGCCCGCAAACCGCGCCGACCATACGCCGGGCGCGCCGCCCAGGGCATTGACGCAGACGCCCGAATCGTCCGCCAGCGCCGGCAAACCGGTCAGGCGCGACGCGTGGCGCGCCTTTTCGAGCGCGTTTTCGACAAACGTGGCAAACGGCTCGTCGGCTTCGGGCACGTCGAATTCGCCCTGCGCGTGCAGGGTAAAGCCTACGGGTGCGAGGATTTCGCCAAATTCCTTGAGTTTGCCGGCGTTGTTGGAAGCGAGGATAAGGCGTTGGGTCATAAGAGTCTGGTCTGGCGGGTGATGGATGCCAGCGGCATCCGCAAGTGCGTATTTTAGCGCCATTAGCCGCCCGGCTGGCGCGGGCGCCGCTTTTGCGGGATTTTGCGGGACAAACACTGTACTATATCGGCATCCTGAATTGACGACGACTATCCGATGCCGACAGCAGCGCCATGCGACGCGCTACGCGACGCCCAAACCGACCATGACGCCAGCATGCGCGCCGGAGGCTGCCTTGCTTGAGATCGACAAAGTTGAAGTGAGCTATGGCTCCGACCCTTCGGGGCTGGTGTGGGGCTATCTGTTCGGCGTCAGTCCGGAAGCGCTGGCCATCGATTCGGCCGCGGCGCTGGCCTGGATGCGCGACCACGCAGCCAACAATCCATCGCAATTCATCTGGCTGCACTTTAACCTGTCCAACGCGGCCAGCGAAAAGTGGCTGACCACCCACGCCAACCTGGCCGACGAATTCTACGAAACGCTGCACACCGGCTCGCGCTCGACCCGCATCGAACTGGCCGAAGACACCCTGATCGCGGTGGTCAACGATGTGCTGCACAATTTTTCGTTCGAGGAGTCGGACATTTCGACCCTGTGGGTCAGCGTGGCGCGCAATGTCGTCGTCAGCGCGCGCAGGAAGCCCTTGCAGTCGATCGAACGCGTGCGCCAGGCGGTGCGCCAGGGCGAGCCGGTGCGCTCCTCGGTCGAACTGCTGATCCACCTGCTGCGCGACCAGGCCGACGTGCTGGTGAAAATCGTGCGCGACGCCGTCGAACGGGTCGACGACATCGAAGACAAGCTGCTGGCCGACCGCCCCACCGCCAAGCGCGAAGACCTGGGCGCCATGCGGCGCGTGCTGGTGCGCCTGCAACGCCTGCTGGCGCCCGAACCGGCCGCCCTGTTTCGCCTGCTGCAACGCCCGCCCTTGTGGATGGCCGACCTGGACACCCAGGAGCTGCGCGAAGCGACCGAGGAATTCTCGGTCGTGCTGAGCGATATGTCGTCGCTACAGGAACGTATCAAGCTGCTGCAGGAAGAAATCGCCGCGCGCGTCAGCGAAGAGACGGGCCGCAGCCTGTTCATCCTGACCATCGTCACTGTGCTGGCGCTGCCGATCAACATCATCGCCGGCATGCTGGGGATGAACGTGGGCGGCATTCCGCTGTCGCACCACCCGGCCGGCTTCTGGATCATTGCGGCCGTCATCGCCACCTTCACGGTGGTGGCGGGCTGGCTGGTCACGCGCGCGGCACGGCGCCTGCGTTAGCCTCTATCATGGCGTTTTTGACAAACGCAGCGGAGAACAGCATGAGCAAACAACGGGAACCGGCCAGCGCAACCCTGATCGCGGATGCGCTGCACGCCAAACTGGAAGACCATTTCGTTTATCGCGGCATGTGCGACGCGTCGGCTGCCGCCGCGCTCGGGGATGACCTGTTCGTGGTCGCCAACGACGAACGCAACCAGCTGAAAATCTACCAGCGCGGCGTGGCCGACGCGGTGGAGGTGGTCGACCTGTCGGACTTTTTGGGCACCAAGAAGAACAAGGAATCGGACCTGGAAGGCGCGGCCACCATCGGTGAGCGGATTTACTGGATTACCTCGCACGGGCGCAACAAGAAGGGCGAGGTGCAGGAGCGCCGCTTCCGGTTCTTTGCGACCGAGGCGGGCAAGGCGAATGGCAAAGGAAAAGCGCGCCTGGAACCGGTCGGCAAGGCCTACAGCGGCCTGCTGGACGATATGATCGAGTCCGAACAGCTGAAAAAATATCCGATTGCGCAGGCGTCCGGGAAGACGCCGGAAGCCGATGGCGCTTTCAACATCGAAGGGCTGGCGGCCACGCCGGAAGGGACGTTGCTGATCGGGTTGCGCAATCCCGCTCCGGAAGGCAAGGCGCTGGTGGTGCATTTGCTGAACCCGGAGAAGGTGATCGAGGGCGAGCGGGCCGAGTTTGGCGGAGCGTTCGAGCTCGATCTGGGCGGCCTGGCGATCCGCAGCATGGAGCTGGTGGGGCTGGCGTACATGATCGTGGCCGGGCCGCCGGCCGATCATGGGGAGTTTGCGCTGTATCGCTGGTCAGGCAAGAAGGACGATGCGCCGGAACAGCTGGTGCATGAGGATTTTGACGATGTGCGGCCGGAGGCGCTGTTTGCCATTCCAGGCACGCGCAAGGTACAGATTCTCAGTGATGACGGCGGGCCGCATGTGAAGGGGATGGCGCAGGAGAAGCAGACGTTTCGGAGTATTACGGTGGTGTTGTAAGTACCCCCAAACTTAAGTCCCCGCGAAGCCTGTTTGGTGCCACCACCCTAAAAACCGTCGTTCCCGCCTGCGCCGGAAGTCGTTTCTGCCAATGGCAGGAACGACGGAACAAAGGGTAACGAAGGGGCGGTTAGATCCCCAGCGCTTTTTTCTGCAACGCGATAATGTCCGCAATCCCCGCCTGCGCCAGATCGAGCAAACGGTTCATCCCGGCGCGGTCGAACGCCGCGCCTTCGGCCGTGCCCTGCACTTCGATAAAGTGCCCGGCTTCGGTCATCACCACATTCATATCCGTGTCGCAGCCCGAATCCTCGACGTAATCGAGGTCCAGCACCGGCATGCCCTTGTACACGCCGACCGAAATCGCCGCCACAAAACTCTTCACCGGCACCGCGGCAATCGCGCCGCTGGCCACCAGTTTGCTGAACGCGTCGTACGCGGCCACCATCGCGCCCGTGATCGACGCGGTACGCGTGCCGCCATCGGCCTGGATCACGTCGCAATCGAGGTTCAGGGTGCGTTCGCCGAACGCTTCCAGGTCGAACGCGGCGCGCAGCGAGCGCCCGATCAGGCGCTGGATTTCCTGCGTGCGCCCGCTTTGCTTGCCGCGCGCCGCTTCCCGGTCCATGCGCGTGTGCGTCGAACGCGGCAGCATGCCGTATTCGGCCGTCAGCCAGCCCTGCCCTTTGCCCTTCAAAAAGCCCGGCACCTTCTCTTCGATGCTGGCCGTGCAAATGACCTTGGTGTCGCCGCACTCGATCAAGACCGATCCTTCGGCATGCTTGGTGTACTGGCGCGTCAATACGATGTCGCGCAGCTGGTCGACGGCGCGGCCGCTCGGACGTGATTCAAATGTCATGATTACCTTGTAAAAGCAGGTCTTACTTAAGAACCTGGGATGATTTTTCGATGGCGTCGCGGATCTCGGCAATCGCCTTCTCGATCTCGTCGTCGTTGAAGGCGTCGATTTCGAGCGGCTGCTCCGGCTCCGGGGCGCTCAGGATCGTGGTGCTGACCAGGTTCTCGGGCAGCATCATGGTCGAAATCACCGCGGCGCTGCCGTCCGTGTTCACGCCCGCCGTCTCCACTTCGGGCGAGCCTTGCCACATGATCGCCAGCGCGGTCGTGTTGTCGCACGTCTCGCCGCCGATGGTGATGGCGGTGCTGATCATGTCGGGAATGGCGCGCACGATGGTCTGGGTCGAGAGGCGATGGACAATCTCTTCGTCCGGCAGCATCGACCACAAGCCGTCGGAGCACAGCATGACCACGTCGCCAGTCAGCAGGCTGACCTGGCGCGACACTTCGATCTTCGGCAGGGAACTGGCGCCGATGCAGTTATATAGCTTGTTGCGGTCCGGGTGGGTCGCGCGTTCGGCCGGATCGGCCAGGCCCTGGGCGATCAGGTGCTCGATGTGCGAGTGGTCGCGCGTGCGTCCCAGAATCTGCCCGCGGCGCAGCCAGTACAGGCGCGAGTCGCCGCAGTGGGCCCAGATCGCCGTGTTGTGCTGGATCAGGCAAGCCACCACCGTGGTGCGCGGCGTGTCGGGCATGTTGTTGGCGATGCGGTAGCGGTGAATCTCGTCGTGCGCTTCGAGGAACGCCTCTTCGAGGAAGCGTTCGGGCTTCCTCACATACGGCGTGGCGTGCTGCTGGAACATGCTCGACATGGTTTGCAGGGTGATGGCCGCGGCCATTTCACCACGCAGGTGGCCGCCCATGCCGTCGGCCAGGACCAGCAGCAGCGCGTCGCGCGTGAAGCTGTATCCCATCCGGTCCTGGTTGACCTTGCGGCCGCCGAGCTGGCTTTCCTGATAAACGGAAAATTGCATAGATATCTTTCTGGATCAGGTGTTTTTATCGTTGACTTTTTTGCGGCCGAGACCACCCAAACGGTCGACCAGCCCGCGGACCTGGCCGCCGAGCTTTTCCAGACCGCGCGGCGCTTCCGGCTTCTTCGGTGGCGGCAGCGCCAGTTCCTTTTGCAGCGCGAACAGGCTTTGCGGCCGCGCCAGCGGGTCCATGTCGAGGCAGTTCTTGACCATGTTGATCAAGGCCGGCGAAAAACTGCCTTCCAGCTTGGCGTAGTAGCCCGGCATCTTGTCTTCGGTCTTGCGCTGGTCGGCCGGCTGCGGCGGCGCGCCCGCCATGCAGGCGAAGATGGTAGCGCCGATACTGTAAATATCCGACCATGGTCCCAGCGCCGCCGTTTTCGAGTACAGATCGGGCGGGGCGAAGCCCGGCGTGTACATCGGCGTGAGCTTCGGGATATCGGCGTTGATGGTCTGGCGCGCGGCGCCGAAGTCGAGCAAAATTGGCGAGCCGTCTGTGCGCAGGTAGATATTGGCCGGTTTCAGGTCCAGGTGCAGCAGCTTGTTGGCGTGCACTTCGCGCAGGCCGCCGCACACGCCCAGGAAAATCTGGCGGATGAAGGCTTCCGACAAGCGGCTGCCCTTGCTGCCGAGCCGGGCGATATGTTCCTGCAGCGAGTGGCCCGATTCGTAGCCCATCACCATGTATACGGTATCGTTGGCGCGGAAGAAGTTCAGCACCCGCACCACGTTCGGGTGGGAGATCAGCGCGAGCGCCCGTCCCTCCTCGAAAAAGCACTTCAGGCCGATGCGGAACACCGGCAGATTGGGTGGTGAAATCACCGGAACGAGCTCGCCAGGTTGCCGCAAAGCGAGGGAGCTCGGCAGGTACTCTTTAATGGCGACCGCGTTCCCCTCGGCGTCATAAGCGAGATATACAATACTGAACCCACCGGACGCAATTTTCTTTACAATGCGATATCCGGCAATTTCAAGACCATCGGGCAGGGGAGCGTTATTTTGTGCAGCCATCTGTGTGTTCCTTGCTTAACACGGCGATTGTGTGGATAAATCACGGCTTTGTAAAGAAAAGATAAAAATACCGGGGACTCCATTGAGCATTTCTAGCATGACAGGTTACGCGGTGGCCACCAGCGAAGGCGCGGCGGGCACCCTTACAATTGAAATCAAGAGCGTTAATTCGCGCTTTCTGGATCTGCAGTTCCGCATCAACGATGAGTTGCGCGCGCTCGAACCGGACTTGCGCGCCGCGATCATGGCCGCCATCACGCGCGGCAAGGTCGAGGCACGCCTGAGCTTCGGGCGCAAGGTCGCGGGCGGTTCGCAGGCCCTGAATGCCGCCCTGCTGGCCGATCTGGCGCGCTTGCAGACCGAAGTGACCAAGCATTTCGTCTCGGCGCCGCTGATGACGGTGGCCGAGCTGCTGCGTTGGCCCGGCGTGATCGAGGAAGCCCAGGTCGGCCAGGAGTCGCTGCAGGCCGACGTGGCCGCGCTCACGGCCACTACCGTGGCGGCGTTTGTCGATAGCCGCCGGCGCGAAGGCGCGGCCCTGGAGGCGATGCTCATTTCGCGCATCGATGCGATGGACGTGATTGTCAAGCGCATCACACCGCTCATTCCGCAGGTGATCGCGCAATTCCAGCAAAAGGCGGTCGAGCGCATGCAGGATGCATTGGGGCTGGCCGGGCACGGCACGCCGTCGACCCTGACGCGCCAGGAAGCGTTCGAGCGGATTCGCCAGGAAGTGACCTTGTACGGAATTCGCATCGACGTGTCGGAAGAGCTCTCGCGCCTGTCCGCGCACTTGACCGAGACCCGGCATATCCTCAAAAAGGGTGGCCAGGTCGGCAAGCGGCTCGATTTCATGATGCAGGAATTGAACCGCGAAGCCAATACGCTGGGCGCCAAGGCGTCGGTGAAGGAACTGGCCGATGCGTCGATGGAACTGAAGCTGTTGATCGAACAGATGCGGGAGCAGGTGCAGAATCTGGAGTAGTTTTTACCCGACACCCTCACCGCCGCCCGCTAGCCCGTTGCTTCCGCTAGCTCGTCGTTCCCGCGCAGGCGGGAATCCATAGCACCTTTGATCATCGGTGCCATGGATTCCCGCCTTCGCGGGAATGACGGTTTTTAGGGTAACGGTATACGCATTTGTAGCAAGTAGCTATGTAACAACATATCGCAATAACGCACCAACCCGTACCCGAGAAAGACACCTATGCCCTCTCCAATCAATGGTTTTTCAGGCAGCCTGTTCGTCGTCGCCGCGCCTTCCGGTGCCGGCAAGTCAACCCTGGTCAACGCCCTGCTCGCACAGGAACCGGGCATCAAGCTGTCGATCTCGACCACCACGCGCCCTCCCCGCCCCGGCGAGCAGGATGGCCGCGAGTACCATTTCACCACCGCCGAGGACTTCGTCGAGCGCGCCGGCCGCGAGGAATTCCTCGAATGGGCTGAAGTGCACGGTAATTACTACGGCACCTCGCGCCTGATGGTCGAAAAGGAAATGAAAACCGGCACCGACATCCTGCTCGAAATTGACTGGCAGGGCGCGCGCCAGGTGCGCAAGCAGTTTCCCGACGCCGCCGGCATCTTCATTTTGCCGCCCTCGATCGCCGCCCTCGAAGAGCGTCTGTACAAGCGTGGCCAGGATGAACCGAACGTGATCACGCGCCGTCTGCTGGCCGCCGGCGGCGAGATCGCTCACGCTCCGGAGTTCGAGTATGTTATTATCAATGAAGAGTTCAACGTCGCCTTGTCAGAGATGAGCGCGATTGTCAGAGCGACACGCAGCCGTTTTGCACAACAAGCTGCGCGTAACGCCTCGCTATTTGCCCAACTGGGTATCCATGCGCAACAATCGTGACACGGCACACACCGTCATATTGAGGAAATTACATGGCCCGCATTACCATTGAAGATTGCTTGAAGCACATCCCTAACCGCTTTCAGCTGACCCTGGCCGCGACGTATCGCGCGCGTCAGTTGTTGCAAGGCCACACTCCTAAGGTCGAAGCCAAGGACAAGCCAACCGTCGTCGCCCTGCGTGAAATCGCAGCCGGCAAGGTCGGTATCGAGATGCTGAAAAAGGTTCCGATGTAAGTGTGTTTCGTGCCCGAACGGTGTCAACAAGCCATCCTGATTTTCTTTTTTCACATTTCGGCTGATTGACTTTGCGTATGAATCTGATTCCTCCGGATACGACACTCTCAGGCACACCCAAGACCCGGTCTTCGCGCGCCGCCACCAAGGCGCAAGAAGCTGCGGTCCCCGCCGCTCCCGCTCCGGGCGTGGCATCGGTCTCCCAGCTGTCGGCCAAGCTGAGCGAGTACCTCACCGCCTCCGAACTCAAAAAAGTCAAGGAAGCGTATCGTTTTTCCGACGAGATGCACCTTGGACAAGTCCGCAAGTCGGGCGAACCGTATATTTCCCATCCCATCGCCGTCGCTGAAATCTGCGCCGACTGGAAGCTCGACGCCCAGGCCATCATGGCCGCGCTGCTGCACGATGTGATGGAAGACCAGGACGTCAAGAAGGATGAGCTGATCGAGCGCTTCGGCGCCCCCGTCGCCAGCCTCGTCGACGGCCTGTCCAAGCTCGAAAAAATCGAATTCCAGACCCTGATCGAAGCGCAGGCGGAAAACTTCCGCAAGATGCTGCTGGCCATGGCGTCGGACGTGCGCGTCATTCTCATCAAGCTGGCCGACCGCCTGCACAATATGCGCACGCTCGAGCACATGACGCCGGCCAAGAAGCGCCGCATCGCTTCCGAAACCATGGAAGTGTACGTGCCGATCGCACACCGTCTTGGCCTGAACAATATTTACCGCGAACTGCAAGACCTGGCGTTTTCGCACCTGTATCCGGTGCGTTACCGCACCCTGTCCAAGGCCGTCAAGGCGGCGCGCGGAAACAGGCGCGAAGTGGTCAAGAAGATCCTCGAGTCGGTCAAGAACACGCTCGCCATCGCCGAGCTGCCGGCCGAAGTCTACGGGCGCGAAAAAACCCTGTACGGCATCTATAAGAAGATGCGCAGCAAGCATCTGTCGTTCTCGCAGGTCCTCGATGTGTACGGTTTCCGGGTGGTGGTCGACAGCTTCGCCAATTGCTACGTGGCGCTGGGCACCCTGCACGGCCTGTACAAGCCGATGCCGGGCAAGTTCAAGGATTACATCGCGATCCGCAAGCTCAACGGCTACCAGTCGCTGCACACGACCTTGATCGGCCCGTACGGCACGCCGGTCGAGTTCCAGATCCGCACCCAGGAAATGCACCGCACCGCCGAGTCCGGCGTGGCTGCGCACTGGCTGTACAAGAACGGCGAGTCGAACCTGTCGGACCTGCAGCAAAAGACCCACGCCTGGCTGCAGTCGCTGCTCGACATCCAGCAGCAGACCGGCGACTCGGCCGAGTTCCTGGAGCACGTCAAGGTCGACCTGTTCCCCGACTCGGTGTACGTGTTCACGCCGAAATCGAAGATCATCGCCCTGCCGCGCGGCGCCACGGCACTCGATTTTGCGTACACGATTCACACCGGCATCGGCGACCATACGGTATCGGTCAAGATCAACAACGAAGCGGCGTCGCTGCGCACCGAGTTGCGCAATGGCGACATTGTCGAGATCGTCACCAATCCCGATTCACGGCCGAGCCCGACGTGGCTGGCGTTCGTGCGCACCGGCAAGGCGCGTTCGGCGATCCGCCATCATCTGCGTACCATCAACCTGAACGAGTCGGTCGAACTGGGCCGCGAGTTGCTGGCGCAGGCATTGACGGCACTCAATATCCAGCCCGACCTGCCGGAGCCGACGGTCGAGAAACTGCTCAATGAATCGTCGGCCAAGTCGATGGATGAGCTGTATGCGGACATCGGTATCGGCAAGCGCATGGCGGCGCTGGTGGCGCGGCATATTTTCGGCCTGGTCGATGACGATCTGGTGAGTTTGCCGGCCAATCCGAATGCGACGCCGGGGGAACTCGATCCGGTCACGATTTATGGCAGCGAAGGCGTGTCGGTGCAGCTGGCGCCGTGCTGTTTGCCGATTCCGGGCGACCAGATCATCGGGCAGCTGCGGCGCGATCAGGGATTGATCGTGCACACCAGCGATTGCGCTGGCGCCAAGCGGCTGCGCGGCAAGGAGCCGGACCGCTGGATCGCCGTGCAGTGGGGCGGAGAATTGAACCGCCGCTTCGACTGCCGGATCAGGCTGCTGATTAATAATGAAAAAGGCATTCTGGCGCGCGTGGCCGCCGAGATTGGCGAATCGGATGCGAACATTTCGTATGTGGGCATGGACGAGGATGAAGAACACGTCATGACGCAGTTGCGGTTTACGATTCAGATCAAGGACCGCGTGCATCTGGCGCATCTGATCAGGAATCTGCGGCGCGTGATGGGCGTGACCAGGGTGGAACGCGAGCGGAATTAATTACCGTCATTCCCGCGCAAGCGGGAATGACGACGCGAAGGCTAGCGACTGGCCTTCCCCCTACCTCATCGCCAAAATCCGGTCAAACGCATCGCACGCTCCCCTGCACGCATCGGCAATCTCCCCTTCGCTTTTCACCCCCTCGCGCAGCGCCAGCATGAAGCTGCGCCAGCGCGGGCCCGGCCCCTCGGCGCCACTGCGCAGATAACGCAGCGGATGTGGCGCCAGCGGCCCCGCCAGGCGCTGATACAGCACCGCCCCGCCCAGTTGCGAACCCTCGATCACATACGTCACACCCCAGCGGTACGCCGCGCTGGCAGCAATCGGCCACACGGTATCGTCCTCGGCCCGCGTCTCGGCATGCACCCCATGCAGCGCCGGATCGGCCAGATCGGCATCGATCAGCGCAACGCGCGCCACCGCCGGCAAGCGGGACTCACCCTGCGGACCGTCGCTGTAAGGCGCCAGCCAGGCTTCCAAGGGAGACAACCAGCGCCGCAGCATGTGCAGGTGGTCGCTGTAATGCTGCAAGCCGGCGTCCGGCTGGGCTAGCGGCATGCCGGCGTCGAGCACGGCGTGGCGGTCGGCTGTGGCAATGCGCAGGGCGCTCAGCGCATCGGCCTGCGCACGGTTGGGATGTTGATTGATAGATAATTCCTGTTCTGTAAGGCATTCGCATCACAGTCTATCAGCCTTGTTGCTCCGCACGCCTCAAAACGATGAACTCAGCGTCAGCCTGAACGAGCGCGATTCGGTCGGGTGGAAATGGATATCCTCGACCGGCTCGGCCTCCCCTTGCAGGCGCGATTCATAGCAATAATCGATCGCCGAACTGCGCCGGTTGGCGAGGTTGAAGCCTTCCAGTTCCAGCTTGAGACGCTTGCCCAGCTTGTAGCCGATGCGCCCGTTCAAGGTGGTCGTCGAACGCGAGCGCACGCCGTTGTCTTCGATCAGCGGACGTGGACCGAAATAGCGCAGCTGCAACGCCCCGAACCACGGACCGAGCTTGTCGAGCGCCAGCGCCAGCGAGGCCACGCCCTCGACCGCGCCGGGAATACGCCCTCCGGCCGGATCGGCATTCCGAAAGCGCGCGCGCGCGAACGCCACATCGGCATCGATGCTCATCCAGTCATTCGGCTTGTAGTAATTGGAAAACTCGACGCCGCTGCGGCGGCTCGGCCGGCCCGCCTCGGTGGTCCCCGCGTCACCCACGAACACCAGTTCCGAATCGAAATCGAGCCGGTACAGCGACAAGGAACTTTGCAAGCCGGGCAGCGCTTCGCTGCGCAAGCCCACTTCATAGCCGCGCGCCTTGACCAGCGGCGTCACCCGGTCGGTCGGCTCGCCGCTTTTCGGGTCGGTACGGATCGTGGTGCCGCGCGCATCGTTGCTGTGAAAACCGGTGCCGGCGTTCAGGTACAGCTCGCTCTGGCGCCAGGGGCCGACGATCAGGCTCAGGGTCGGACTGGCGCGCATGGCGCCGGCGCGGCCGCTGTTCTCAAGCAGGATGCTGTCGACATCGAAACGGTAGTGGTCGACCCGCACCCCGGCCACCGAGCGGACCATGGGCGTCCAGCGCGTGCTGTTGTCGTAAAACACAGCGGCGCTGGTTTCGACGATGTGGTCCTCGCGCGTGGTGGCGCGGCGCTGGCGCGCAACGGTGTCGTACAGGCCGTTGTGGATATTGTCGTTCTGGAACTGGAAGCCGACCCGGTGGCTGCCCCAGCGGTGCTCGGCGTTCAGGGCGCTGGTGACGCGCCGGTCCGGCTGGCTGAACTGGTCGCCGTTGACCGGGTCGTCCAGAAAATAAGTGAAGTTCGAGTACAGCGCCAGCCGGTTCGCTACCACCGATGCATTCACCTTCGTCACGCCCGCCTCCGACGCGGCGTGCCAGCCGCCGGACAGGCTGTAGCGGCGCGCGCTGCCGCCGTCGCTGGCGTCGACCGTGTCGAAGCGCCCCAGGCGGCCATCGGCCAGGGCGCGCCGGGGAATCTGGTCGCTCGCGTTCCAGCGCGCCCGATAGGCCATGGCCGTGAGGTTCAAGCCATTGGCGGCGTCGCCCTGGCTCAAGCGCAGCACGCCGTTGACCTTGTTGTAATCGTCGCCGCGGGTGAACGGTCCATCGTTATGGAACGATTCCAGCGCGTACAGCAGCCTGCCTTTGCCGAACGCGGGCGAATCGGCCAGCAGCGCGCGCCGGTAGCCGTTCTGGCCCAGGCCCAGGCTGGCGATGCCTTCCGGCAGGGTGTCGGCATAACGCACGGCCAGCGCGCCGGCGGCGGCGAAGTCGCCTTCGTCGGCATGGTAGGGGCCCTTGCGGTATTCCAGGCGGTTGGCCAGTTCGGGAATCAGGAAGTTCAGGTCGGTCCAGCCCTGCCCGTGGGCGTGGCTGCGCTGGTTGACCAGCATGCCGTCGACCGTGGTGCGCAGGTCGGTGCCGTGGTCGAGGTTAAAGCCGCGCAGGTAAAACTGGTTGGCCTTGCCTTCGCCGCTGTGCTGGCTGACGATCAGCCCGGGCGTGGCTTCCAGCAGCTCGCCGGGACGGTAGACCGAGCGCGCCGCCAGTTGCTGCTGGGTGACCAGGCCGGCATTGGCGGAATCGGCCACGCCGAGCTGGCTCACGCGCGAGGCGGCCACCACCACTTGCGGCAGCGGTTCCGCCGGCTCGTCGGCGTGGACCAGGGCCGAGGCGCCCAGCAGCAAGGCGCTCAGAGGATGGCGTACAAGTCGGTAATCGTGCATGGGCAGGCCTATGATGAAAGGGGAAAGCGATGAAACAAACTGCGGTCACATCCTTTATTCGGCCGCTACACGATTTCGGATTCAACTTTGTGACATGGCATCCGACCGATGCCGCATGTTGATCATGTGTTAACATCGCCGCTCACATCCACCCTTGTCAGCTGTCGGAAGAGTCTCCATGGCCTATCGCTGTTTGTTAAGCACGCTCCCCTTTTGCCTTGCGCTTGCGTTCATGGGCAGCGCCGGCGCCGTCGAACGCACCGAAACCGTCGAGTGCGAGCTGGCCGATGGCAGCGCCTTCGTGCTCCAGGCGACACATCAGTGGACCCCGCTGGCGGTGTTCGCGCGCCATGCCAGCGCGCGCGAGGACCAGGACAGTTTCAAGGTGTCCTACCGCGCTCGCGGCAGCAGGGAACTGGTGGACACCGGCGCGGCACTGGCACATCAGCGCCTGGACCAACGCGCCAATATGGAAGTCCTGTGCGCCCGCCTGGGCATGTACGAAGGGCAGCCGGGCACCGGTGCTTCCCTGCGCATGCCGGGAGAAAAACGCTTCTGGGTACCGGCGTCCACCGCCATGGGCGACCTCGACGAAGTGGTAAAGCAGCGCGTCGATGCGCAGTTGAAGCAGCGCGGCTTGCACGTGATGGATAAAAACAGCGCCATCGCCATCCGCCAGGGCAAGCTGGTGCAGGAACTGCCCTTGTACGCCACCAACGCGCCGGACTGCGCCGACCCAAACGTTCAGCAGTGTCCGGTGAGCGCCGTGCTGCGCATGACCTCAAACGACCGGGGCGAAACCTGGCAGCCGGCCAGCATCGAAAGCGCGCCCTATTTCTTCAAGACCGGCGTGGCGCTCGCGCGGCAAGCCGGCGTGGCCCGCCCTTCCGCGCGCAGCCTGCGCAACTACCGTAACCGCGATGAGAACGGCGCCAAGCCGCTTGAGCAGCCATGCCAAAAGAAATGCACCGAATGAAAACATCCCTTGTGACCGCGCTGGTGCTGGGCCTGCACGCCCAGTCCGGCTTCGCCCAGGACCGCCTGGAATGCGTGCTGCCCCAGGGCGGCCGCATCGTGATGGAGGGAGATTGCAAAGCGCTCTACGGCAATGACCCTGAAATCTGCGATACGCAGTACGCCACGCGCTACCTCGGGCCGGACGGGGCCGCGCCGGTCGAGCTGGGCATCACCTCGATGCGTCGCACCGACGATTCCGGTACGCCGGCGCAAATGTGTGCCAATTTTTATGTTCGCGACGGCGTTGTGCACGCGGGCGGCGCCGAGTATGGGCAATACCGTACCGTCGCTAGAGGCCAGCTTGCGTCACTGGAAGCGAAACCGCACTACGATAAAGAAGTGGAAAAGGAGGCCAACCGCGAATCGGCCCGGCGCGCACTGAGCCGACCCGGCTATACGCGCATGGCGGTGCAGGGCTCCACCTGGGTGGTCGAAGACGCACTCACGCGCTGGCACTGGGGCCACTATGCCGATGCCGATTTTTACCGCCAGCCGCTGTCGCACGTATCGCAAACGCTGTCCACCGACCAGGGCAAAAGCTGGAGCGCCCCGGTCATCACCAGCGAGTCCAGATTATTCGCCATCGGCACATCGGCGCAGGACCAGCCGGACGCCGCCAAACCCGGTGCCTCGACCATCGACGCACAACGCCAGGACCGGCGCGCGCTGATGGCACAGGGCAAGCAACTGGTACTGCGTTGCCGCCTGCCCGATCAATCCGAATTTATTCTCTCCGGCATGTTGCAGGATGACGAAGATGCGCACCGCCAGTCTGGCGGCGAAATGCAGCCCTTCGTGCCGCTCGCCTCGGTCAGCTACGTGGCCGCACCGGGCCGCGCCGCCATCAGCGTGGATCCCGACCTGGCCTTGCTCATGGGCTTGCCGACGGCGGCCGCGGGTCCTGCGCAAGATCAAGTCTGCAACGGCGCCGGCCTTGCCAACGGGGTTCCCTACATCGGCATTACCATGCTCGACCAGGACGGCAAGCGCTTCACCCGATTCAACTATCCGGACAAGATCTGGTTTCCGGGCGACCCGCCGCGCCAGGTCAGGGAAATGCTGATGCGTCAGGAACTGACCTATGGCATCAACGTTGCAGTCAGCCGCCGGGGCCAGCTGATCGGGCTGGAATACCCGCTCGTGTCGCAGGTCTGCGCCAGCGGTGGCCGGGGCGACCAGGTCCCCGTCTGTCCGGTCGGCGGCGTGCTGCGCAGCGAATCGCATGACAACGGGGTCAGCTGGTCCGACCTGGCCGTATCCAAAACCTCCTGGATTTTCACGCCAGGCAAGGCACTCGACCAGCAGCCCGGACGGGCTACCCTGCAGCGCAGGTAAGCCTAGCGGCTCACGTGGTGATGCATGCGGCGCAGCCCCAGCCAGACGACGGCGAGCATCACCGGCATCGCGGCGCCGGTCACCATGTCCGGGTTGATCGGCACGCCGGCCGCCTTCATGGCCTTGCCCGCATACGCGATCAGCCCGATCGAATAGTAGGAAATGGCCACCACCGACAAGCCCTCGACCGCCTGCTGCAAGCGCAGCTGCTGGGCCGCGCGGGCGTTGAGCGACTCCAGGATGCGCCGGTTCTGCTGTTCCTGCACGATGCCCACGCGCGTGCGCAGCAAGTCGTTGGTGCGGCCGATGCGCTCGGCCAGCGCTTCCTGGCGCCGCACGGTCGATTCGCACGTGTTCATGGCCGGAGCCAGGCGCCGGTCCATGAATTCGCGGATGGTCGGTACGCCCGGAATGCGGGTTTCGCGCAACTCCTCGATGCGCGCCTGCACCAGCCGGTAATACGCTTTTGAGGCGGCAAAGCGGTAACTGTTTTCCAGCGCCAGCTTTTCCATGCGCGCCGCCAGCACCGTGATTTTATGCAGCAGCTCGCGCTCGTCGTCGGGCGCATCGGGGGCGTCGCCTACCGCGTCGGCGTCGCCGGCATCGGTCATGCCTGCCGACAAGCGCGCCAGGTCGGCCTCGATGCCGTTGAGCACAGGCGCGGCCAACTGCGCTTGCGGCAAGCCGAGCAGCGCCATCATGCGGTAGGTTTCGATTTCCAGCACCCGCTGCACCAGGCGCCCGGCCTGCTGGTACTGCATGCCCAGGTCCTGGATCACCACCCTGCCAAAACCGTCGGGCGCAATCGCGAAATCGGTCCAGACCTTGGCGAAATTCTGGCTATCGCAGCCAACCAGCAGATTGCCGGCGAACACGTGGCGCATCTCGGTCAGCGAGGCGCTGACTTGCTGCAAGGTCACGTGGGTGGCGGCCATCACCGTGCCTTCCAGGCTCAGCAGCCACTCATCGGGAACATGGCGCAGCGGCACCTGCTCGAACGCGTGCTCGGCCGCGACCGGCTTGGCGCGCTGCTCGGCGAAGGTGTAGGTGGAAAACTCGGTATGCGATTCCCATTGCAGGCGGAAATTGCCGAAATCGTGGAAAAAGTAGCGCGCTTGCGGATGGGGCGGCGCCACCCCGAAGTGACGGCACAGGCCGGCCAGCAACTGGTTCTGGCACGCCAGCTGATGCGCATCGGCATCGCCCTCCTCGCGCGCATAGACCGCCAGATGGGTCAACGTTTCGGGGCCGTTCAGGCGCAGCGACGGGCGCGAATGGACTTCGGCTGCCAGCGGGATGCGCAGGGCGTGATTGAAAGTGGCGTGGGAAATCGACATCGGCAACTCGCTAAAATGAAAAATCAATCCGCGGCGGGGGCCGGGTAGCGCACGCTGATCACTTCCAGCTCATCCGGGCCGAGCGGCGTCTGCAAGGTGATCAGATCGCCTTCCCTGGCCTTGGTCAGGGCGCGCGCCACCGGCGAAACCCAGCTGATCTTGCCGTTCAGCGGATCGAGTTCATCGATGCCGACGATGGTGACGGTGTGCTCCTCGCCCGCGCTGTTGCAATAGGTGACGGTGGCGCCGAAAAAAATCTGGTCGTTGCCATGCTGGACGCTGGGATCGACCACGGCGGCCGAATCCATGCGCTTGGTCAGGAAGCGGATGCGTCCGTCGATCTGGCGCAGGCGCCGCTTGCCGTAGATGTAGTCCCCGTTTTCCGAGCGGTCGCCGTTCGAGGCCGCCCAGTGCACCACCTTGACCACCTCGGGCCGCTCGACATCGATCAGCTGGAGCAGCTCATCCTTGATGCGCTGGTAGCCGGACGGCGTGATGTAATTCTTGGCGCCCGCGGGAATGGCTTGCGCCAGCGCAATGGCTTCCTCGTCGTCGTTATCCGATTCTTTGACAAATGCTTTATTCATGCGTCTCATTGTAATGGCGCAGGCGCTTCCTGTCCGGGCGATACCCTATTTACGCGCTGTCAATGTTTTCACGTATCATGAAATCCAAAGGGAGGACCATGACACGACCCACGCGACGCCGTTATCGCCTGCTGGCACCGCTGGTGTATTTGGCGGCGCTGATCCTGCTGCTGGAAGAATGGCTGTGGGATACCGGCACGCGCATCGGCGCCGTCATTGCGCGCTGGCCGCCGGTGCGCGAGCTCGATGCGCGCATCCGGGCGCTGCCGCCCTATTGGGCGCTGTGCGCCTTCGCGCTGCCCGCCGTGCTGCTGTTTCCGGTGAAATTGCTGGCCCTGATCGCGATTGCCAACGGGCATGCGGTGACGGGGGTGGCGGTGATCGTGCTGGCCAAGATCGGCGGCGCGGCGGCGGTCACGCGCCTGTACTCGCTCACGCTGCCCAGCCTGCTGACCCTGGCATGGTTCGCACGCTGGCATGGCGCGTTCATGGCGTTCAAGGACAAGTGGATCGGCGCGCTCAAGGGCACCCTCGCCTACCAGCGCAGCAGCCGCGCGGCGCTCGCCCTGCGCGACCGTCTGCGCCGGGCGTTCAAGGCGTTCCGGCGGCGCGCACGGGGCGGGCGCCACAGCATGCGCACGACCCGCATCCTGCGCCGCTTCGTGGCCATGTGGCGCGCCCGGCGCCGTTGAGGCAAGGCCGCCGAAGTCAGCGCTGCTTACCACCGGCTGAAGCATGGGCGGGCCGACATCGGCACGCCCCGGTTCGGTCGAGAACAGGCTCGAGATCGAGCCGTCCAGATATAGGGCGTTCTTGCAATGGAGCGTATCGCGGAGGTGGGTGGCGACATTCTTGGACAACGCTGTTGCTTTTTATGGCATATTAATCAAATGCCATGTACCCTGGTCGATAGTCTGTCGATAAATGACAGTCAACTTTCCAAAGGCACAAAATGTACGCGCACCTTAACAAATTTTCTCTTTGCGCACTGGCGGCGCTGGCCGCCGCGTGGGCGCCCGCCCAAGCGGCGAGCAGCACGGTGGCCGCCAGCATCGACCACTTCCAGTACCAGCTCGTCGACCTCGACCTGGCCGACGGCATTTCCCCATCGATCATCTTCGCCAACGAGCGCTGGTCGAGCGAGACATATGGGGCGGGCCAGCAGCAGAGCCTCGCAGCGCCGGGAACCACCTCGATCGTGACCGAATTCGGCACGTCCGGCACCACGCTTTCGCACAGCACCCTGTCGTCCACGGCAAGCGTCAATTTTCCCGTCCCCGCCGATGGCGTCAAGCACCTGTACTGGAACCGTAACTCGCATTCCGCCTCGTTCACCCTCAGCCCCAATACGCAGCTGATTTTTACCGGTGTGGCCAGGCTGTCCGAACAACTCGTGCAGAAGTTTGACTACTCTGCCGGTCGTATCAAAATGCAAGGCACGCTGGGGGACGAAGCTGATTTGATGAGTACGTTCGAGAAGTCCTACCTGACCAACGACGGGGCGGCCACCATCAACCTGTACGGGATGCTGATCTCGGACGCCCAGGCACGCCAGGGCCAGTTCTCTCTGGAGACCGCCGCTTCTCTTTCGGCGCCGATCGCGCCGATCCCCTCCGTTCCCGAACCGTCGAGCTACGCAATGCTGTTGGCGGGAACATGTTTAGTGGGCGCGGTGGCGCGCCGTCGACGCCGGGCAGTCGCCCGCCAGGCGGCATGAACGCCGCCTCCACTGCGCATCCCCGTCCGGTCGGCACGACCGCGAACCACCATCCTGATCGAAAGTCCACCATGCTTGCCCACCCATTGAAGATCGTCGCCGGCCT
Organism: Massilia pseudoviolaceinigra; assembly: GCF_030846505.1. Taxonomy (NCBI): domain Bacteria; kingdom Pseudomonadati; phylum Pseudomonadota; class Betaproteobacteria; order Burkholderiales; family Oxalobacteraceae; genus Massilia; species Massilia pseudoviolaceinigra. Next base: position 58,040 of record NZ_JAVCWL010000037.1, read on the forward strand.
GTTTGCAGCCGGCATGCTGGCCTGCGCCCCGGCCCATGCGGGTTATGCCAAGGCCACCGCCAGCCTGAACAATATAGAGTTCCACCTGACCGACCTGGACTTGACTGACAATATCAGCCCGAGCATCGCTTTCACCAGCACGGACGGCGGCGGCTCCTACTTCTTCTCCGCTGCCGGCGAACCGAGTCCCGTGGACTTTGTGCAGGGCTACGGGGCAATCAGCCGTATCGTTCCCAATGGCGGCGTCAGCTTAAGCAACGCAGCCACCAGCATGTACGCCGAAGCGCACGCGGACACGGTGCCCAACCCCCTTGGAGCCAGTTCCTCCACGTACCAGCTCTTGCGCTTTACCTTGTCGCCATCGACCCGGCTAACGTTCTCGGCCCAGGCCGATACGTTCATGGAGCAGGTCGGGCTCACGAAGGCAGTGTCGATTGCCGGCATCAGCGGCGATTTAACGACCTACATCAATGGCGTGTCGGGTCGCGAAGTATTTTCCATGAACCTGACCAACACGCAGGGACAGCGCAGCCAACTATTGCAAGGCGCGTTCGAGACGGGAAAGGCGGTCGGCATCGGCAGGCTCAATGCCAAGGCCTCCGTCGAGTTGTCCTACTTTTCCGGCACCCCGACCTCGCCGGTACCTGAACCGGCAACGTACGGCATGCTGGCGGCCGGCCTGCTGGTGATCGGCGCGGCGCGCCGGAAAGCGCGCAAGGCCTGATGCAGGACTTGCTGAGGCACGCGCCAGCGCCTGCCTCAGCGTGGGACCGGCTCCACCACGCCGAGGATCGGTCCCAGCGGCGGGCCGAAGTCGGCGCGCCCCAGTTCGGTCGAGAACAGGCTCGAGATCGAGCCGTCCAGGTACAGGGCGTTCTTGCAATGGAGCGTATCGCGGAAGTAGGTGGCGAATTCGTGCAAGGTGACCGGCACGTTGCTGATCACAAAAATCGCCTTGCCATCGAGTACGCCGACGCCGTTGCGCACGTGGCGCGAGCGTGAGTCCGCCTCGAAGCGCGGATGCATCCTGCCGTCGATAACCAGCATGGGACCGGACTGGGTCGCCAGGCGCACCTGCGCGGCCTGCGCCGCGTAGGCCGTCGATTCGAGCACCTGCGGCCCGGTCCTGGTCAAAAAGAAAACGCCATTCGGCTTGAGGAAAAAATTGCCCTTGCCATCGTCCAGGTTCAGCGGCGCCAGTTCCTTGCCATTTTCCACATGCAAGCCCACCGGCGCGAAACCGGGATGGTACATGCCGGCGTTGACGGCAAACACCAGCCGCTGCTTGCGCTCCCGCAGCCAATCCTGCAGGCGGCCGAAGCCCTTGAAGGGCTGGCCCGTCTCGTCGTTCAGAAACAGGCGCAGGTCCTGGCGCGCGGGATCGACCGTCACCACCGTGAAACGGGTATCGGCCGCCTGGCACAGCTGGGCTGACAGGCATACAAGCAGGGAGAACAGGAGCTTTTTCATCGCTCCAGTGTAAGGCAATTCTCCCCGGCCCACGCCGCCGCTTAGAACAGCATCGGCGAAGCGTCGGCCAGCGCGCCCCCGGCCAGCAGCGTTTGCATGCCGCTGCCGAAGGTCGCGCTGCCGATGATGGTCAGCCCGGCGTTCATGCCCACCGCCGACAAGTCGCCGTCCACCGCGTAGTGATAAGCGAGGTCGCCGCCGATGGCCGCGCTATCGCTGCCGCCGCGCGAAAACGCCGCCAGCGAGGCCGCCATGCTCCAGCTGGTCAACGCCGGGTTGGCGATGCGCGCCTGGTTGAACTGAGCGACCAGGCCGGCAAAGTCGAACAGCTCGACCTTGTTGTCGTTGATCGCGCTGGCCGAACCGGGCACATAATCGGCGCCGCCGGCGGTCACCACCTGCAAGGTCGACACGCTGCCGCCGCTGGAACCGTACCAGTTCGTGAAGCTGATCTGGTCGCTCGCGCCCACCGTCAGCACCAGCGCGGCACCGACCTTTTTCAGGGCCAGGTCGGCATACACGATGCCATGGCCGAGCGAGAGCGTGTCGTCGTTGCCGCCGAACGCCAGCACCTGGTCCTGCCCATCGCCCTTGTTGAAGGCGAGCAGGTCCACCCCGGTCTGGACGTCGACGCTGTCGTTGCCCGCGCCGCCGATGAACAGTTCCCTGGCGACGCCGCCCGACAGGGAATCGTTACCCGCACCGGCATGAAACACGTTCGACTCTTTCGACGTGTCGTTGAGCCGGTCGTTGCCTGCGCCGCCCAGCATGATGTCGTAGCCCAGGTTGCCGCTCAGGGTGTTGTCCGCGCCATTGCCCTTGACCAGGTTGTTGGTCGGATTACCCATGCCGTTGATGGCCTGGGTGCCCGTCAGGGTCAGCACTTCCACGTTTTGCGCCAGCGTCTTGGTAACCGAACTGAACAGCTGATCGAAGCCATTGCCGGCCCACTCGGTAATGATGTCGTCCACGTGATCGGCGTAATACGTATCGTTGCCGTTGTTGCCGGCCAGGGTGTCTGCGCCCGCACCACCGTCGAGCACGTTCGCGAGGTAATTGCCGGTGATCGCGTTGTTCAGCGCGTTACCGCTGCCGTTGACCGCGGCGGCGCCGGTCAGGGTCAGGTGCTCCACGTTGGCCGGCAGCACGTAGCTCAGGCCGGTACTCACGCTATCGCTACCCTCGCCCGCCGCTTCGGTCACCACGTCACCGGCCTGGCCAACCATATAGGTATCGTTGCCTTTGCCGCCAGCCATGCTGTCCGCGCCATAGCCGCCGTCGAGGCGGTCGTTGCCGCCCAGGCCGAACAGGGTGTCGTTGTTCGCCTTGCCGGTGAGGATATCGTCGCCGGCGGTGCCGGTCAGCGTCACGCTCGGGGTCTGGGTGATGGTCAGCGCCAGGGTCGCCGTCGCCGCCAGGCCGCCGGCGTCGGTGTAGCGCACGATGACGTTGCTGCTGCCGGCGTCGCTGGACGCCGGGGTGCCGCTGAAAGTGCGCGTTGTCGCATTGAACGACAGCCACGCCGGCAGCGCGCCGGCGCTGTAGCTGCCGGTGTCGCCCGCGTCCGGATCGGCAAAGGTCGCCGCCGGCACGCTGTAGGTGAAGGCCACGCCGTCGGCCAGCGTCTTGGCCGCGAGCGGCGCCGCCAGCACCGGCGCGCGGTTGGTATTGGCGACGGTGATGTTGAACAGGCTCGATGCCGACAGGCCGCCCTTGTCGGTCGCGGTGGCCTTGAGCGCATAGCTGCCGCTATCGCTGTAGCCGGCCGTGCCGCCGATGGTGGCCGTCGCCGGGCTGTACGACATCCACGCCGGCAGCGCGCTGCCATCGGCGCGGGTCACCACGACGCTGAGCACGTCGTTCGGGTTGGCGTCCTGGAAAGCCGGTGCGGATACCGAGAATGCCTTGCCTTCGGCCACGCTGCCGCCATTGGCCGGCGCGGAGACGGTCGGCGCCACATTGACGTCGGTCACCGTCAGGCGCAACACGTCGCTGGCCGCCATGGCGCCCTTGTCGGTGGCGCTCACGGTGATGTCGAGCACGGCGCTGTCGACGTGGCCGGGCGTGCCGCTGAAGGTGGCGCTGGCGGCGTCGAACTTGAGCCATGACGGCAACGGCGCGCCGCTGGCCAGCTTGGCCGTGAGCGCCAGCGCGTCATGCGTGTCCGGGTCGCTGAAGCTGCCGGCCGGAATGGCGAGCGCGAAGGCCGTGCCGGCGCTCGCGGCCGCGTCAGGCAGCGCCTTGGCCAGCACCGGAGTGCGGTTGACGTCGCTCACGATCACGTTAAACGTGCTGACGGCGGACAGGCCGCCCTGGTCGGTTGCAGTAACCCGGATACCGTAGGTGCCGGCCGCATCGTAGCCGGCGCTGCCCGTCAGGCCGTACTGGGCGAGATCGTGCGCCATCCATGTCGGCAGGGGGCTGCCGTCCGCGCTGGAGAGCTCAATACTGAGCACGTCGCCCGGATCGGCATCCTTGAAGTCCGGCAGGCGCTGGTAAAACCCGTACCCTTCCTTGAGCGTGACATTGCCAACCGGCCAGACGAGCGTCGGGGCCACGTTGCCGGCGCCGACCGTCACGCGGAAGGTATCGGTGGCCGAGCGCGCCGTGCTGTCGGTGGCGGTGACGAGTACGTCGAAGCTGCCCACGTCGGCGCTGCCCGGCGTGCCGACGAAGATGGCGTTGACTGCGTCGAAATGCAGCCAGGACGGCAAGGCGCCGCCGCCGGCGGGCGCGGCCTTGTAGGTGAGCACGTCACCCGCAGCGGCATCGGCATCGGTAAAGATGCCTGGTTTGATCTCCATGATGAACGGGCTGCCGGCGCGGACATCGGCGTCGTTCAGCGGGGTTTGCAGCACCGGCGCGTGCCCGTTCAGCGCGTCGATGGTGGTGGAAGTGCCATCGGCAAAGTCGATGCGAGCGACACCCTTGCCGTGATCGAACAGCTTGATCTGGCTGGTCGCGTCGTAATAGATGTGCAGCTCGCTGCTCGCCGCGACAAAGCGCAGGTCGGCGGCCGTGATGCCGGCGCCGAACTGCAGCACATTGCCCGGCCCGCCTTCCAGGGACAGTTCGTCGACAATCGCCACGCCACCGCCGTGGGCGAAGAAATAAGTATCCTCGCCGGCGCCGCCGACCAGGTAATCGTTGCCCTTGCCGGCGCGCAGAAGATCGTTGCCGGCGCCGCCGTACAGCATGTCGTCGCCCGCGCCGCCATCGACGGTATCGTTGCCGTCGCCGCCGTTGAGGTGATCGTTGCCATCGCCCCCGGAGAGCAGATCGTTGCCGCTCCAGCCGCTGATCATGTCGTGGCCACCCTTGCCGTCGATCCGGTCGTTGCGCTCGGGGTAACCCTCCAGCACATTATTGCCCTCGTCGCCGGTCTGGGTCAGGCTCATCTCCATCAGCCTGGCGCTGTCCCAGCGGGTGCCGTCGGCGAACTGCAACTGTGCCGGCAAGCGCCACTGGACCGGTCCGGACGGGAGGGGTTCGGGAACGAAGTCCATTTGCAGCGTCGCGTTGCTGCCGGCGATGCGCAGCAGCACCTGATGCGAGCCTTGGGCCGCCAGGCTGACATCGGCCGGGCGCACATCGGCCGCCATCACGACCGTGTTGCGGGTATCGTTGAGCGGGCCCGGCAGCAGTACCGTCTGGCCATTCTCGCGTCCGAACAAGATCATGTTGCTGCCGCTGCCGGGCTCGAGGTAATCGAAGCCGGCGCCGGGAATCAGGGTGTCGTCGCCGCTGCCGCCGCTCAGGGAGTCGTTACCGTTACCACCGATCAGGACATCGTTGCCATCCAAGCCTCCCAACATGTCGTCGCCGTCGCCGCCGGACAGCATATCGCTCTCCCAGCTGCCGTACAGCGTGTCCGGCGCACTGCCGCCGACCATGTCGGGCATCACGGGACGCATGCTGGCCAGCTCCATATCGTTGGAATTCCAGACGGTGCCGTCGGCAAAGGTGATGCTGGTGATGCCGCGGTGCGAGAAAAAGTCGGCCACGGTCAGGCTGTCGCCGCCGCCCCTGAGGGTGATCAGCAAATCGTTACCCATGCCTTGCGCGGAACGTACCAGCGCAATGCCGCCCGGCAGTACGTCGGCCAGCACGATGTTGTGGTGGGTCTGCTCCCAGCTCTGTGGCGACGCCAGTTGCAGGCGATCCTCACCCCAGCCGCGGCTGAACAGATAGGTATTGTTGCCGGCGCCGCCGTCCAGGCTATCATTGCCGCTGCCGCCGTCGAGCACATCGTCGCTCGGGCCCGCCTGTATCAGGTCGTTGCCGGAGCCGCCCAGCAGCACCGCCCCATTCGGGCCGCCGATATTGGTCAGGACATCGTCGCCCGCGCCGCCAGCCACGTAGGCGGCGTGGCCGTCCACCGTGTCGTTGCCGGCGCCGGCGTCCACATTGCCGTAAGCGTAAAAACGGTCGTCCAGCTCGCCCAGGGTTGTCAGCGGCGTGGTGTCGAGCGCCAGCCGGGTCAGGATGGTGTCGCGGTTCCACTGCATGCCGTCGGCGAATACGATCTGCTCGATGGCGCCCTGCTGCATCGGCACGCCGTCAATGTTCTGGGGGCGGTCGAAGAAGCGCTCGACCAGGATGCGGTCCATGGTGCCGCGCAGTTCGATGTACAGGTTGGGGCCGAGGCGCTGCAGATAGATGTCGGCCGGCGCGATGCCGGCGCCGAACACGAGGCGGTCGTGCATGCCGGGCCCGGTGCCGAATGCGCGCAGGGTGTCCTGGTCGTCGCCCCGGTTGAACACGACCGTATCGCTGCCCGGGCCACCGTCGATGGTGTCGTCGCCGGTGCCCCCGATCAGGGTATCGTTGCCATCGACGCCGTGCAGCATGTCAGCGCCGCCCTTGCCCTCCATGAGATCGTCACCCCAGGTACCAGGCAAAAAGTTATTGCCACTATCGCCGACGATGGAATTTGCCATGAAATCATCCTGTAAATTATGTAAGTACATTGTTTTATAGAAATGATTACCAGTCGTCAAGTTTAATTCTTACATTAGTTGTAAAAAGATTTAGCCAGCTTGTCAGCACTGAAACGAACCCTGCGCCGGTCGCGCCATCGCGGTGCAAGGGGACAGCAGACCCCGCCGTTTTTCCCGTATGATTCCAAGCATTATTCTTCCGCCGACCCCTGATGAGCCCAGTTCCACCCACCATCGCCCACACCATGAAGCCGTTCGTCAGCAACACCCCGGCGCTGGTGTACCAGTTCGAGCTGCATGCGGACGGCCGGGTGGCGTTTCCCTACCTGAGCGAGGGCTGCGCCGCCCTGCTCGGCCTGTCCGCCGCCGAACTGCAGGCCGAACCCGAACGCTTCATCGAACTGATCCTGCCGGAAGACCGCAAGAGCTACCTCGACGCCATGCACGCCTCGGCCGCCAGCCTGTCCGGATGGAACTGGGAGGGCCGGGTCTGGATCCACGAATACAAGGACCAGAAATGGATCAACCTGCGCTCGACCCCGCGCGCCATGCCCGAGCACCCGGGCAGCGTGCACTGGGAAGGCTTGATGACCAATATCACGGCCAGCAAGCTCGAACAGCTGGAAGTGACGCGCTCGCGCGCGCGCCTGGCCGAACTGGCGGCCCACCTGGAACACGTCAAGGAACAGGAACGCACCCGCATCGCGCGCGAAATCCACGATGACCTGGGCGGCAACCTGACCGCTATCAAGATGGCCCTGATGATGCTGACCCAGCGCCTGCCGCCCGACCAGCCGCAGCTGGCCGAGCGCGCCGCCTATGTCGACTCGCTGGTCGACCGCACCATCGACGCGGTGCACCGCATTTCGCTCGACCTGCGCCCGTCGATGCTCGACTTCGGCATCGTCGCCGCGCTCGAATGGCAGGTCAAGGAATTCGAAAAGCAGAACGGCATCGCCTGCAGCTTCACCTGTCCGGAGAAGGAAATCGACCTGCACCTGGACCATGCGACGGCGCTGTTCCGGATTTTCCAGGAAGCGCTGACCAATATCGCCAAGCATGCGCACGCCAGCCGGGTGGGAGTGCGCCTGCAATTGCTGCGCCAGCACATCGTCTTGACGATTGCCGACAACGGCGCCGGCATCGCCCAGGCCGACCGCCACAAGCCGCAATCGTTCGGCCTGCGCGGCATGAGCGAGCGCGCCCAGGCGCTGGGCGGCACCATGACCCTGGCCGACGCGCCAGGGGGCGGCACAGTGGTGACCATCAAAATCAAGCTGAGTATGGCCAGAGCGACGATAATAGGGGATGAAACACCCGAGTCCGCCGAGCCAGTCCCGGCCCACCTTGTACCCCCGGCGCCCGGCGCCACCCGAACCGAGTAAGAAGCTGCAATGACCGACAAAGCCATCATCCGGGTCTTCATCGCCGACGATCATGCGATCGTGCGCGAAGGCTTGAAACAAATCCTGGCCGAGTCGCCCGACATCATCGTCGCCGGCGAAGCCGAAGACGGGATCGACGCGATCAAGCATGTGCGCAAGGCCAAGTGCCACGTCATGCTGCTCGACATTTCCCTGCCCGACCGCAGCGGCATCGAGGTGCTCAAGCTGGTCAAGAAGGAGCATCCCGAACTGGCCGTGCTGATGCTCTCGATGCACCGCGAAGACCAGTACGCGATCCGCTCGCTCAAGGCCGGCGCGGCCGGCTACCTGACCAAGCAGAGCGCGCCGCGCGAGCTGGTCACCGCCATCCGCCAGGTCGCCGCCGGGCAAAAGTACGTCAGCGCGGCCCTGGCCCAGGAGTTGGCCAGCGCGGTCGGCGAGAACCACGACACGCCGCTGCACGACACCTTGTCGGACCGCGAATACCAGACCCTGACCATGATCGCTTCCGGCAAGACAGTGGGGGCGATCGCCAAGGAATTGTCGCTGTCGGTAAAGACCATCAGCGAATACCGCTCGCGCCTGCTTGTCAAGATGAAACTGAAGAATAGTGCCGAATTGACGCACTATGCGATCAAAAACCAGTTGATTGAATAAGTTTTTCCTGCGCTGCGCGCCAGGTTAATGCTCTGGAGTAAGATGCCTTATCCGTCTCTTTTCTAGGGATGGCAGGAAATAAACTCGCTTATCATTGGCGCATCATCGCCAAACCTGACTGAGGCACTGTTTTACCATGTCCACAACGCCGAACCCCGCCAGCGCCCAGAATCCCGCAGAGATCGCGCGCGAGGCCTTCCGGCGCCTGGCCACGCGCCGCATCGCGCCGACCCCGGAAGCCTACCGCGAGATCTATAACGAGATCGCCGGCATCGCCGACACGCCGCCTGCGCGGGTGCCCGAGGCCGCGCCCGCCGCGCCCGAGGCCGGCGCCGGCGCGGGCGCCGAAAACGTGCTGGGCGACTTCGCGGCCAAACTGAGCGAGTCGCCGGGCGAACTGGCCGACTTCGGCCGCCGCTTCGCGCGCGCGGTCAAGACGCGTGACTGGGATGGCTACGCGCGCAACCTGACCCAGCTGGTCGAGAAACACATCCGCAAGAGCGGCGGAATCGAACTGTCGGCGCTGTCGGCCATGTCCGACGAGCCGGACGCCAAGATCCTGCGCGACCTGCTCAGCCGCACCCTGAGCGTTGCCGTTGCCTCGCTGCTGGCCGATACCCCGGCCCTGATGGCCGAGGCCGAAGCGCTGGGGACCGCCGTCAAGGTCGCCACCACCGAAGAAGCCCTGAACGATGTCAGCGTGCGCCTCAAGCAGCTGTGTTACCAGATCGACATTAAAAGCGGCGACGTCGGTGAACAGCAGGAATTGCTGCTGCGCCTGTTCAAGCTGCTGCTGGAAAACGTCAGCGAACTGCTCGACGACGACAGCTGGCTGCGCGGCCAGATCGATTCGGTGCAGGAACTCATCGCCGGCCCGATCGACCAGCGCGCGCTGGAAGACGCCACCCGCAGCCTGAAGGAAGTCATCTACAAGCAGAGCCAGCTCAAGCACAGCTTGTCGGACGTCAAGCTGACGGTGAAGAACATGATGCTCACCTTCATCGACCGCTTGAGTTCGGTGGCGACCACGACCGGCGACTTCCACGAAAAGATCGGTTCCTTTTCCGAAAAGATCAGCCACACCGACAATATCGCCGAACTGAACGTGATTCTCGAGGAAGTGCTGCGCGAAACCCGCCTGGTGCAGACCGAAGCGCTCAAGTCGCGCGACCGCATGGTGCTGGCGCGCCAGGAAGTGCAGGAAGCCGAGCAGCGCATCCACACCCTGGAGGCCAAGCTCCAGCACATGAGCGAGCTGGTGCGCGAAGACCAGCTCACGGGCAGCCTGAACCGGCGCGGCCTGGACGATGTGTTCGAGCGCGAAACGGCGCGCTCCGACCGCCGCGGCACGCCCCTGTGCATCGCCATGCTCGACCTGGACGACTTCAAGCGCCTCAACGACAGGTACGGCCACCTGGCCGGCGACAATGCCCTCAAGCACCTGGTCAAGATTGTCAAGGAAACCATCCGCTCGATGGATGTGATCGCCCGTTTCGGCGGCGAGGAATTCCTGATCCTGCTGCCGGAAACGAACGTGGAAGCCGCCTCGCTGACCATGACGCGCCTGCAGCGCGACCTGACCAAGCATTTTTTCCTGCACGATAACGAGAAAGTGCTGATCACCTTCTCGGCCGGGGTCGCCCTGCGCAGCCCCAACGAAGACCAGGCCAGCCTGGTGCGGCGCGCCGACAAGGCCATGTACCAGGCCAAGCAAACCGGCAAGAACCGCGTCGTGGTGGCCGACTGACCGCCCCCGTTCCCCTCACCCAGGATGACTGACCGCGCCCCATGAAAAAACCCGCTTCCTACGCCCCGCCCTCCCCCCTGGACATCGCCATGGAGCATCACCGGGCGGGACGGCTGGACCAGGCGGAAGCGCTGTACCGCAAACTGGACGGCAGGGCCGACGTCCTCCACCTGCTCGGCCTGCTCCACCAGCAGCGCGGCCGCCACCAGGAAGCCATCGATGCCCTGGGGCGCGCGATCGACAGGGCGCCGGCCAACCCGGCCTGTTATTTCGCGCTCGACGCCAGCTGCCGCGCCCTGAACATGCTGCCCGAGCTGCAAGCCAGCTACGAGCGCCTGCTGAAACTGGCGCCGGACAATGCCGAGGCCCACCTGCGGCTCGGCCACGCCCTGCGCGACGGCGGCCAGTTTCCCAACGCACTGAGCAGCTACCTGGCCGTGCTGGCGCTGCAGCCGGAGCACGCCGAGGCGTACAGCAACCTGGGCGACACCTTGAAGCTCATGGGTAACCTGGACGAAGCCCGGGTCTGCTACGCCAGGGCGCTCGAACTGCGCCCCGGCTTTGCCGAAGTGCACAACAACCTGGGCGAGCTGTACCAGCAGCAAGAACAGTGGGACTTGTCGGCCGCGCATTTCGAGGCCGCCCTGGAACAGCAGCCGGACCTGGCCGCGGCCCACTACAACCTCGGCGTCACGCGCCAGGCCCAGGGCGCGCCGGAAGAGGCCCTGGCCTGCTACCAGCGCGCCCTGGCCATCGACCCGCGCTTTGTCCAGCCGTACAACAACATGGGCATCGCCCTCAAGGAACTCGGCCGCCTGGACGAAGCGATTGCCGCCTACCAGGCCGCGCTGGCGCTGGCACCCGACTTTGCCGAAGCGCTCAACAACTTCGGCGGCGCCCTGCTCGAACAGCAGGAAACCGAGGCGGCGATCCAGCGCTTCGAGCACGCCGTCACGGTGCGCCCCGACTACGCCGAGGCCTACTGCAACCTCGGCATCGCCTACAAGGCCAGCTACCGGCTCGAAGAAGCGCTGATCTGCTTCGAGAACGCGGTGCACCTGAAACCCGGCTACGCCGACCCGTACGCCATGCTGGCGCTGACCAACGCCGACCTGCAGCGCCACGTGCAGGCGCTGGCCTGGTGCGAAAAGACCCTGGCCATGTGGCCCGACAGCGCCGCCGCCCACTTCAACCTGGGCGTGGCGTTCGCCAACATGAACCGCCTGGGCGAAGCGGTCGCTTCGTTCGAGCAGGCAATTTTGCGCAAACCCGAGTTTGCCGACGCCTGGAACAACCTCGGCGTAGCCTACAAGGAACAGGGCCGCTACGACGAGGCGGTCGCCTGCTTCGAGCAAGCCATCGCCCTGCGCCCCGGCTTTGCCGAAGCCTTCAACAACCTCGGCAGCGCGCTGAAAGACCAGGGTAAACCCGACGCCTCGCGCCTCATGTACGAGCAAGCCATTGCGCTGGCGCCCAACTATGCGGCGGCCCACAACAACCTGCTGCTGTCGATGCAGTACGCGGCCGGCATCACCCAGGAACAATTGTTCGCGCTCCACCTGCGCTTCGCCGCCCAGTTCGAACCAGGCTTGGCGGCCCAGCGCATGCAACACGCGCCCGGCGTTGAGCCCGGCAAGCGCCTGAAAATCGGTTATGTGTCGCCCGACTTCCGGCGCCACGCGGTCGCGTTTTTCATCGAACCGATCCTGTCGCGGCACGACAAATCGCAGGTCGAGGTGTTCTGCTACTACAGCCATGTGATCGACGATGAATTCACGGCCCGCATCCGCGCCGATGCCGACCACTGGATCCCGTGCCGCAGCATGTCCGACCAGCAGCTGGCCGAGCGCATCCACGCCGATGGCATCGACATCCTGGTCGACCTGGCCGGCCATACGGCCGGCAACCGCCTGCTGGCGTTCGCGCGCAAGCCGGCGCCGGTGCAGCTGACCTACATCGGCTACCCGTCCACCACCGGCTTGAGCACGATGGATTACCGCCTCACTGACGCCTTCGCCGAGCCGCCGGGCCTGAGCGAACACTTCAATGTGGAAACCCTGTGGCGCCTGCCGGAAGTGTTTTGCTGCTACGCCGCGCACGCCAACAGCCCGGCCGTGATCGACCATCCGCCACATGAAGACAATGAGTACATCACCTTCGGCTGCTTCAACAATTACGCCAAGGTGAGCGACCCGACCATCGTGCTGTGGGCCGCGATCCTGCAGCAGGTGCCGGATTCGCGCCTGATGCTGGAAATCCTGGGCCTGGACAACCCCGGCATGCGCGACGGCGTGCAAGCGCGTTTCGCGGGCCTGGGCATCGACCCGGCGCGCCTGATCCTGATCGCCAACGACCGCAAGAACCAGTTCGTGCTCTACAACCGGATCGACATCGCGCTCGACCCCTTCCCCTGCAACGGCGGCACCACCAGTTTCGACACCCTGTGGATGGGCGTGCCCTTCGTCACCCTGGCCGGCAGCAATTTCATCTCGCGCCTGGGCGTGACGATCCTGCACAACGGCGGCCTCGACGAACTCATTGCCGACGACGAAGAGGCGTATGTCCGCATCGCCGCCGGGCTCGCGCTCGACCCGGCCCGCCTGCGCCAGTTGCGCAGCGGCCTGCGCGAGCGCACCCGCGCCAGTCCTCTGATGGACATGGAGCGCTTCACGCGCCACCTGGAACAGGCATACCGCGGCATGTGGGAACAATGGTGCAACACCAGCAATGAAGGAGCGCTGTCATGAAAGCAGTCATCCTGGCCGGCGGCCTGGGCACCCGCATTCTCGAAGAAAGCCATCTCAAGCCCAAGCCAATGATCGAAATCGGCGGCAAACCGATGCTCTGGCACATCATGAAAGTGTTCTCGCACCATGGCGTGAACGACTTCATCATCTGCGTCGGCTACAAGGGTTACCTGATCAAGGAATTCTTTTCCAACTACTTCCTGCACATGTCGGATGTCACCTTCGACATGCAGAACAACCGCATGGAAGTGCACGAACGGCACGCAGAACCGTGGCGCGTGACCCTGGTCGATACCGGCGCCGATACCCTCACCGGCGGGCGCCTGAAGCGCGTGCGCGAATACCTGGAACCGGGCAAACCGTTCTGCTTCACCTATGGCGATGGCGTGGCCGACATCGACATCGCGGCCGAAATCGCCTTCCACCGCGCCCACGGGCGCCTGGCCACCGTGGCCGCCGTGCAGCCGCCCGGACGCTACGGCGCGCTGGTGCGCCAGGGCGACGCCGTCACCGCCTTCATGGAAAAGCCGCAGGGCGACGGCGGCTGGATCAATGGCGGCTTTTTCGTGCTGCAACCGGACGTGGTCGACCTGATCGATGGCGACGATTGCAGCTGGGAAGTGGAACCCATGCAAGCGCTGGCCGCGCAAAACCAGCTGATGGCCTACGAACACGCCGGCTTCTGGCAACCGATGGACACCCTGCGCGAAAAGAACATGCTCGAAGACATGTGGCAGTCCGGCACGGCGCCGTGGAAGGTGTGGGCGTGAGCGGCATGGACGCGCTGGCGCTCGCCTTCAACGGGCGGCGCGTGTTCGTCACCGGCCACACCGGCTTCAAGGGCGCCTGGCTGTGCCTGTTCCTGGCGCGGCTGGGCGCGCGCGTGACCGGCTATTCCCTGGCGCCCTCTGGCACGCCCACCATGTTCGAACTGGCGGGGGTTAGCGACACCCTGGCGCGCCACCACATCGCCGACGTGCGCGACCAGGCGGCGTTGACGCGCGCCATGGCCGACGCCGCGCCCGAGCTGGTGCTGCACCTGGCTGCGCAGGCGCTGGTGCGCCACAGCTACGCCGACCCGGTGACCACGTGGTCGACCAACGTGATGGGCACCGTGCACGTGCTCGAAGCGCTGCGCACCTGTCCCGGCGCGCGCGCGGCGCTGGTGGTGACGACCGACAAATGCTACGAAAACCAGCACTGGCCATGGGGCTACCGCGAAAACGACCGCCTCGGCGGACATGACCCGTACAGCGCCAGCAAGGCCGGCGCCGAACTGGTCGCGCACAGCTACCGCAGCAGCTTTTTTGCCGCCGGCGGCCCGCTGATCGCCACCGCACGCGCGGGCAACGTCATCGGCGGCGGCGACTGGAGCGCCGACCGCCTCATTCCCGACGCCGTGCGCGCCATGCAGCAGGGCAGCGCGCTGCCGGTACGCAGTCCCCACGCGACCCGTCCCTGGCAGCACGTGCTCGAACCGCTGCACGGCTACCTGCTGCTGGCCGCCCGTTTGCTGGGCGGCGACACATCCTGCGCCGGCGCCTACAATTTCGGCCCGGACGCCGCCGACAACGTCTCGGTCGCCACCTTGCTGAACGGCTTGCAGGAACACTGGCCGCAGCTGGCCTGGCGCCTCGACGGCGAACAGCATGCGGCCAAGGAAGCCGCCCTGCTCTATCTCGATTCGAGCAAGGCGCGCCAGGAGCTCGGCTGGCAGGTGCGCTGGCCGCTGGCGGTTGGCATCGAACAGACGGCCGCCTGGTACGCCGCGGCCGCGCGCGACCCCGGCGGCGCGCGCGCCTTCACCGAACAGCAACTGGAACACTTCTGCGCATGAACAGTCCCGCCCGCTCCTGCCGCGCCTGCGGCACCGCTCTCCACCACAGCTTTGCCGACCTGGGCCTCTCGCCCGTCTCGAACGCCTTTGTCGAGCCGGACAAAGCGGCCGAGGGCGAAATGTTCTACCCCCTGCACGCCATGGTGTGCGACCACTGCTGGCTGGTGCAACTGGCCGACGCCACCCGCGCCGAACTGCACTTCCACGCCAACTACGTGTATTTTTCCTCGTTTTCGAGCAGTTGGCTGGCCCACGCGCACGCCTACGTGGAACAGATGACGGCGCGCCTGGGCCTGAACGGGTCCAGCCGCGTGATGGAAATCGCCAGCAACGATGGCTATCTGCTGCAGTATTTCCGGCAGGCTGGCATTCCCTGCCTCGGCATCGAACCGAGCGGCAACACGGCGGCGGCGGCGCGCGCACGCGGCATCGATACGCGCGAACTGTTCTTCAACCGCGCCACGGCAAGCACGCTCGCGGCCCAGGGCGAACAGGTCGACCTTTTACTGGGCAACAACGTGCTGGCCCACGTGCCCGATCTCAACGATTTTGTGGGCGCCATGCCGGCCGTGATGAAACCCGAGGCGGTGGTGACGCTGGAGTTTCCCCACCTGCTGCGCCTGATCGCCGACCAGCAGTTCGACACGATTTACCACGAACACTATTCCTACCTGTCCCTGCTGGCCCTGCTGCCCGTATTCGCGCGCGCCGGCCTGCGCGTGTTCGACATCGAGCATCTCCCGACCCACGGCGGCAGCCTGCGCGTGCACGCCTGCCTGCAAACGGCGTCGCACCCGACCACGGCGCAGGTCGAGGCTTGCCTGGCGCTGGAACAGGAAGCCGGCCTGGCGCGCCTGGACACCTATGCCGCTTTTGGGGAACGCATGCGCGCCACCAAGCGCGCGCTGCAGCGTTTCCTGATCGACGCGAAGAATGAGGGCAAGACCATCGCCGCCTACGGCGCCGCCGCCAAGGGCAATACCCTGCTCAACTACTGCGGCATCGGCGCCGACATCATCGACTACGTGGTCGACAGCAATCCCGCCAAGCAAGGCCGGCTCTTGCCCGGGAGCCGCATTCCCGTGCGCGCGCCCGAGGCGGTGTTTGAAACGCAACCCGACTACCTCTTGATCCTGCCGTGGAACATCAAGGAAGAATTGATGACCCAGATGGCCGGCATCCGCGGCTGGGGCGGGCAATTTCTGCTGGCCAACCCGCACATCCACGTGGTGGCCTGATGCAATTTCACCCTACCCCGCTGGCCGGCGCCTTTCTGATCGACATCGAACCCGTCGAAGACGAGCGCGGCCTGTTTGCCCGCACCGTCTGCGAGGAAGAGTTCGCGCGGCACGGGCTGGCGGGCCGTTTCGTGCAGCAAAGCGTTTCATGGAATCCCCACCCAGGCACCCTGCGCGGGGTGCATTTCCAGATCGCGCCCGACCAGGAAATCAAGCTGGTGCGGGTGACGCGCGGTGCCATATTCGACGCCATCGTCGACCTGCGGCCGGGCTCCGCCACCTACGGCAAGGCCTTCCACACCGAACTGTCGGCAGGGAACCGCCGCCAGTTGTATATTCCCGCCGGCATGGCGCACGGCTTCCAGAGCCTGGAAGCGGACACGGAAGTGCTCTACCAGATGAGTACACCGTTCCGCCCCGCCTCCGCACGCGGCCTGCGCTGGGACGATCCGGCGCTGAACATTCCCTGGCCCGTGTGCGCATCGCGCAAGATCTCCGACAATGACCGGGCATGGCCGACCTTGGCCGCCCGCACGCGCGCCCTGACCCTGAACCTTTAACCTGCTTTGTGAAGGACTGCCATGATCCCCGTATTTAAGCCGCTGATCGAAAAAGAAGAAATCGACGCCAGCCGCGAATCGCTCGAAATGGGCTGGCTCGGCATGGGCAGCTACGTGTCCGGTTTTGAAAACAAGGTCAAGGAGATCCTGGGCACGGAAGAGCGCTACGTGGCCGCCTTGAGTACCGGCACCGCCGGGCTGCACGTGGCCTTGCTCATCGCCGGGGTCGGTCCGGGCGATGAAGTCATCGTCTCTTCCTTTAACTGCTCGGCCGATTTCCAGGCCATTTCGTGGGTGGGCGCCGAGATCGTCTTCTGCGACTGCCTCGACGACACCCTGGCGATCGACATGAAACAGGCGGCCAAGCTGGTCACGCCGAAGACAAAAGCCATCATCGTCATGGATTACGATTGCATCCTCTGCGATCACGATGAAATCGCCGAATTCGCGGCCACGCACAAGCTGCGCGTGATCCACGATGCCGCGCATTCCTTCGGGTCCAGATACAAGGGCAAGCCGGTCGGCAGCTTTTCCGACATCTGCGTGTTCAGCCACGACCCGGTGAAAACCATCACCTGCCTCGACGGCGGCACGATTGTGGTGAAAACCAAGGAAGAACTGGCCATGGTGCACGAACTGCGCCTGCTGGGCATGCAGCAGCCGGCTTCGGTCATGTACCAGAACCAGCGCGCCTGGACCTTCGACGTCGAGCGCGTGGGCTACCGCTACCACATGCTCAATATGCACGCCGCCATCGGGCTGGCCCAGCTGTCCAAGCTGGAGCTGATCGCCAGCAGCCGGCGCGACGCCTGCATCAAATACAACGCGCTGCTGGCCGAAGTCACGCAGGTGCGTACCCCGCTGACCGACTTTGCCGACGTCAACCCGTTCCTGTACTACATCCGCGTGCCGGCCGACGACCGCGACGAGCTGCGCAAGTTCTTGAAGGAAAACGGTGTCGACACCGGCATCCACTGGCAGCCGGGCCACTGGTTTTCGCTCTGGAAAAACTGCCGCGCGGGCGACCTGAGCGTGACTGACCGGGTCGGCAATGAAATCCTGTCCCTGCCGCTGCACTCGCGCATGGACCTGGCCCTGGTCGATGAAGTGTGCCGCCAGATCGGCCTGTATTTCGCGGGGAAAGCGGTCGCCGGGACGCCGGCATGAGCGGGCAAGCCCTGTTTGCCGCCTACAAGCAGGCGGCCGGCGCCGGGGCCGACCTGGTGATCCCGGTGGGCCAGCCGGTCGAAGCGCTGCTGCGCCCGATCGCCACGGCCAGCGCCCACATCAACTTGAACGATGCGCGTCTGCTTAGCGAGTGGCGCAACCGCTTCGTCGCATCGTTCCTGACCGAATTCGACGCGCACGAAACGCGCACCGCCAACTGGCTGGCGGGTGCGGTAGCGCGCGATCCCGGCAAGATATTGTTCATGGTCGACACCCTCGACGGGCGCCCGGTTGGCCACGTGGGGCTGGGATTCATCGACTGGGACAAGGGCTACGTGGAGGCGGACGCCATCGTGCGCGGCGGCGACTGCCGCAAGGGCTTGATGACGCTCGCGCTGCAGGCGCTGCTGCACTGGGCGCGCGCAGGGCTCGGGCTGGACGAGGCCTGGGTGCGGGTGCGTTCGGACAACCCGGCGGTGGCGTTTTACGCGAAAGCCGGCTTTGGCGAGGTCAAGCGCGTGCCGCTGGCCAGCAGCAGTGCGGACGGCCAGGTGACGTGGGTCGAAGATCCGACGGCCGGCAGCGATGCGCCGGCGCTGGTGTACATGCGTTATCAGGCACCGGAGTAGCCGCGCATGGCCCACGAACACTTGGTCGCTTACACGTGCCAGCAGGTCACGACGTTTTTTCCGGGCATGGAAGCGGCCGTGCTGCAGCGCGTGATCGCGACGCATTGGGACACGACGATGGCGCGTCTGCAAGCTTGCATCGACAAGGTGACGATGTGGCCGCTGGGGCAATTCAACTATCTCAACTCGAGCCAGTACTGCCAGTATTTGTATTTTTTGTCGAATACGATATGGCGCGAAGACCGCAGCGAAGAAGCGCTGGGCGTGGCGACGCGGCTATTCCTGCTCAACAAGGCGCTCAACGGCATCGATTTGTTTTACGAGATCGAGCTGCCCGAGGTATTTTTTATCGGGCACTCGGTGGGCATCGTGCTGGCCAAGGCGACGTATGGGAACTACCTGGTGCTGTATCAAAACGCCACG
Source organism: Massilia pseudoviolaceinigra (assembly GCF_030846505.1). Lineage (NCBI taxonomy): Bacteria > Pseudomonadati > Pseudomonadota > Betaproteobacteria > Burkholderiales > Oxalobacteraceae > Massilia > Massilia pseudoviolaceinigra. Next base: position 76,840 of record NZ_JAVCWL010000037.1, read on the forward strand.
GTCGGCAAGAACCACGGCGTGGCGCCGGTGCTGGGGGAAGGCGTGATCCTGTATCCCAACAGCGCCATTGTGGGCCGCTGCCGGATTGGCGACAACACCACGGTCGCGCAGGGCACGGGCGTCATCAACCGCGACACGCCGGGCGACTGCATGGTGTTTGCCGGCACGGCGGGCGAACTGACCGTCAAGCCATCGAAACGCCGCCTGATCGACGACTTCTTCCGCCTCTAAAACATTTCCTAACCGGGGTCAGAGCTCTGAATCGAAACATTTCCTAATTGGGGTTAGACCTCTGAATCGAAACATTTCCTAATTGGGGTCAGAGCTCTGACTCCGCGATCGACGAGCGCACACTGGCGCATGCGCGCCTGATGGAGGGCAAACTTCTGCTGGTCACGAACACCGCCGACCTGGCGCCTAGCGACCGTCGCTGAGCGGCAGGGGATCGAAGCTGAACTTGCCGTCCGCTGCAGTGACGAACTGCGAGACGATGCCGCGCGCGCGACAGGATGCGCACCTGCACCGCTTCCTGCAAGGTGCTGCCATCGGCGCCGTAGACGCTGCCCTGGATCGTTGCCACCGGCTGCGGCCGCAGCGCGACCGGTACCACGGTCCCAGCGCGCAACACGCCGGCCGTCGCGCCTGGAGATCGAGAAGTCGCCCGCCGCCACGCCCACGAACCTGGCCTGGCCGCTGGTGTGGGTGACCATGGTGCGCGTATCGCGCACCCCGTTCAGGACCGTCAGCGTGACCGTCGTGTTCGGCACGTTCGGGCCGCCGCCATCGGTTACGGTGACATTCACCTGGCCCTGGCCGTTGAGGCAAATATCGACGTTCCTGGTTTCGCCTTCGGTATCGATCCTGGCCTTGGCGCGGCCGCGGTCGCCGCTGGCCGGATCGATCACCGACAGCGTAAAGCTGCCGGCGCTGACGTCGGCGAGCGTGAAATTGCCGGCCGCGTCGGTCACGGCGAAGCCGACCTGCTCCATCGGCTGGTCGCGCACCACGGTGACCTGGGCGCCGGTCACCGGGCTGCTGCCGTCGGCCTGCGGGACGCGCCCCGCGAGCGAAGCCGCGCGGGCCGAGCACGAACATGTAACTTGCCGATACCGCGCCTTCATTGGTGGCGGTTGCCACCAGGCGCGCACTGGAGCCGGACGCAAACAGCGGCAACACCTTGACCAGCCCGTTCTGGCTGACCGATGCCAGCAAGGCGTTGCTGACGGTATAGGTGGTGCCTTGGAGGTAAGGCGTGACGTCGCGCGAGATGGCATTGGCGGCAATGGCGGTGGCCCCTCAGCTGGCTGGTCGCAACGGTGGAGAGGCGCTTGTTGCTCGCGCTCAAACCCAGTGCGACCGGGCTCGGATCGATTTTGCCCCAGACGATGTAGCCGGTAAACACCAGTTCCGACGCAAACTCGGGAAAGGCGACCGCGGTCTGGCCGACACTGCCGTCGGAACAGGTGGCGCGCGCGCGGAATGGCCCGGTCTCGCCGGGGATATTAAAGATGGCAAACGCGCCGTCAGGAGCGACTGGTGCATTCCGGTTCACCGCGCTGACGGTGCAGGACGCACCTTCAGCCGGTGGCATCACGGGTGTCTGGGCCAGAGCGCAACGGCTGGCGGTGAGCAGCGCGCCACACAGCAGCGCGCGCGCCAGTTTGTTCGCGGTCGCGCCAAGTGCACTGGTCCATGGCTTCGATACATGCATCGGTTTGTTACTCTTTGATTAACTTATGAATTCAATCCGTCTGGCTGGCAGACGGTCTTGATATACGACGTTGGCGTTCGCGGGGTAGCGCTAGCGCCGGGTGGGAGCGATCACGGACCGTATCCCACCCAAAAATATTGATCCGGGCTGTTGCCCTTGAATAGATGACCTGTTCCCCAGAAGGCGACAAACGTCGTTTGGTCATACTTGTTCTTGACGAACCAGTCCGGTGCATCTTCGAACACATAAGCGGGATTCCATGTTCTGAACCTTTGGTCAAGATCCTCTATCGAAAAAGGCTTCAACACTTTCGGCTTGAGGGGGCCGCCCTTGAATCCTGGCGCGTTGTTTGTTCCGGCGTGCCAGGCTGCGACGGCAGCAGAAATATCAGGGGAACGCATCTCAAGATAGACGATGCGGTTCGCGTCAGCTAACTCGGCCTTACACTCAATCAAAACGGTAGCCCGCGTAATTGTCTTCTCCGCAATGACACCATTCGGTCCCAACCGTGCTTCACGAATGCTGGCTTCGGGCGAACCGTCTGGCGTGATGACGCGACCTCCATCCAGCGCTGCAGACCAATCGTAGCGCCTGTTAGCCGAAAACATGCACTCAGGCTCGCCTCCACGATAGAGATAGATGCACCAGAGCAAAAATCCCGCTGCGGCAACAACCATGCATTTTCGTGACGCTGTAGACATAAAAGTCATCCAGAAATACTTAACGTGGACCGGCGCAAAGGCAGACGGTCTTGATGTACAACCCGGTAATTTACCGGCTAACGCAACTTTGAAACGAGCGTTCTTTAAGCTGTCCGATGCAATATGGCTGCTATCGCCCGACCACGGCACGGGTTTGCCGGTGAACGCTGCTGCGGGCAGCAGAAACGATCATAAGAAAGACCCGATCCAGTAATATTGATCCACGCCGGGGCCCTTAAACAGATACCCATACCCCCAAAACGCAACGAAGGATCTTTCATTAATTTCACCTTCGGGCATCCATTCAGGGCATTCACCAGATAAAATTCATCATTCCATTTATTGAATGCGGTTATCCCGTTGACTGGCGGATCAAATAAATCCGGACCCGCCTTCAGACTGGCGAAATCCAGTCACTTGGTTCCGGCCCAGGCGCCAAGCCTGCACAGCATCGGTCACCTGTACAGAGCGCAATTCGACATACCAAATCCGAGCAGCATATTCCAAGGCCCTTTTGCAACTCACCAATAAGGTTACGCGGCGAAATGCCTTCTCCGCGTGCACCTCATGGGGCCACAAAGGTGCTAACTGAATGGACTGAACAGGCGACACATCAGGGCGCCGACCGGCACCTTTCACGCAGTCCGAACGCCAGTCATAACGCTCATAGTCGGCAGTTACGCAAGCCAATCGCCCATCGTGGTAGAGATAGCGATAGGTAGCCATGGCCGCACACTCGAACCAGGAAGCAAGCAAAAACAGCAGCGAGACTTTCAGTCATATTAATAAGAACCTAGAAATTTTGGCGAGGAAAGACGGCAGATCCGTCCTTCCCAGCCTGCATTTATCCTGAATCCGTATTCGACCTCATGCATTAGTTTCTCAAGTCGTTGACTTGAAAGTATTATTGCATTACCCGCTTTCACCCGACCGATCATGCCACACTTTGAAGTCAAGCAGTCAAGCAACCTTGAGCTATCCTTGCATGCCGGCCTTGGCCTGATAGGGCAATGCTTCGAGGCCGCTCAAGTCGAGGCGATTCTCGATTCCAGATTTCCAGTATCGCAAGGGTATTGTCAACTTGCTGAACCGGGACGACGAGTTGTAGAATTCCAGGCGAAATGGACTTGGGTAACACGGTGTCTCGGATCAGGCGTTCTTTGCTACGTCGGTGACCTCATTCCATATAGAAAATGCCTGCGTACGGACGTGCCGGTACTGCTTCGCTGACAAGCGGTTGCGTTGGCACCGGAAGGCATTGTTGATCGGGCCATGCGCCGACAAAAGCGCTGAGCCTGGCCGACTGACTTGAAGCGGCGCATCTGTCGTTCTCGTTGCCGCGTCGGTTGATGCGAGAGTGCGGCCCGGTTATCCAGTCCTTTGTGCCGGCGATGCTCGACACCCGGTATGATTTGCGTCTTCGCCGCGGCATAGCTCTTCAGCTTGTCGGTGATCAGCACCCGGTGCGTACCTCAAGCATTTGAGGAGCTTGCGAAAAGAGCATTTTGCTGCTTGCCGGCTGCGCCGACTCTGCATCAGGATATCCAGCACATGACCGTTCTGATCGACTGCACGCCAGAGGTAATGGTGCTTGCCTTTGATAGTTAGGACCACCTCGCCGAGATTCCCTTTGTCCCCGCGCTGCGGTTGACGCCGGTGAAGTTCATTGGCATAGCCCTGGCCGAACTTCAACGTCCATTGGCGGATCATCTCGTACGTGCCAATGATGCCACGGCTGGCCATCAGCTCTTCTATGTCGCGAAAACTCAGAGCAAACCGGAAGTAGAGCCACACGACATCACTGATGATTTCTGCCGGGTAGGGGAAGCCGCGGCAGAGTAGGGATTTTTTCATCCCGATACTTTACAAAATTTTCCCGGCGCCCGTAAGTTGACGGTACCCATTCTTATCCCTGAGGCATCATCCCAGGCCGCCCGGACAGCGCGCGATTGGCAAACACAAGATCGCAATTTCCTATTTTTACCCCTCAAGTTCCGCCGGCGCCTGCCGTCAAGCGCCGCGCTCCCCGCCTGCTTGAGGGTGGAAATAAAAAATATACCTGCCTGATTTCACTAAACTTTCCGCCCGGTAACCCGTTACAAAAAAGGACTGCGGTGTGATTGTCCCGGACCGAAGGGGCAGACCAAAGCGAAGGCAAGTTGCCAACATGAATAAGTAGTATCTGAAGGAGTATTACCATGAGCGTAATCAACACCAACACCGCGTCGCTGAATGCACAACGCAACCTGAGCACCTCGGCTTCCGCACTGTCGACCTCGCTGCAACGTCTGTCTTCCGGCCTGCGTATTAACAGCGCCAAAGACGATGCCGCCGGTCTGGCCATTTCGGAACGCTTCACGTCCCAGATCCGCGGTCTCGATCAGGCCAAGCGCAATGCCAACGATGGCGTGTCGATGTTGCAAACGGCCGAGGGTTCGTTGCAATCGACGGGCAACATTCTGCAGCGTGTACGTGAACTGGCTGTGCAGTCCTCGAATGCGACCAACTCCGCTGGT
>NZ_JAVCWL010000038.1:0-81596 GCF_030846505.1 Massilia pseudoviolaceinigra
CAATTAGAAACAAATGCTTGATGAGAACGAAAAAAGTGCCGCACCAGTGGTACCGACCCGCTCAGGCAATGAAAAAGTTTCGATTCGGAGGTCTGACCCCGGTTAGGCAACGAAAAAGTTTCGAGTCAGAGCTCTGACCCCGGTTGGGAAACAATGGGCAGGGCGTCGGCCAGTTGGCGGCCGAACAGCGTACGCGACCATTGCTGGCGGCTGCCGATCACGTACAGGCGCCGCTTGGCTCTGGTCGCGGCAACGTTGATGATGTTGGGCCGGCCAGCGGCCCAGTTGCGCGCTTCGTTGGTCTTGCCGCCGAGGACGAATACCACCGTCTCGCACTCTTTTCCCTGGAAGGTATGCACCGTGCCCACGTGCCCGTGCAGCCATTTGGCGATGGCCTCGTCGTCCGCCTCGCCTGCCCACTCGTCGGCGCATGCCCGCAGCAGCCCCGTCAGCTCTTGCGCCACCGATTTGAACGGCGAGATCAGGAACAGGTCCGGCAAGCCGTGCGCCTTGTCGACCCAGCCGTTGCTGGCGTAGCGCACCACGATGCCGGCAGCAACCGCGCCTTCGCGCTCGTTGTAGTGCTCCTCGAACTCGCCGCCGGCGATGTCGTGCCAGCACGATGGACCGAGCAGCGGCCGCAGCGCGGTGACTTGTTCTTCCTCGGCACGCGCCGGGCCGTAGACCATCTTGGCGTTGTAGGCAATCTGGTTCGACAGCGAAAACATCGGGTCGGCGCAGCGCCGGTGCACGCGCAGCGGCGCGCCGACCCACAGGTCGCTGCCGTCGTACTGCACCACGTTGGCGCCGAAGCGGTTGCCGCGGTCGGCCAGGTGCTGGGCCGAATACGCGGTCAGCTGGTGCTCGGCCGGGGCCTGGTGGTAGCTGAGGATGCCGTAGTCGAGCTTCTTGTCCATCGCGACCACCGGTTCGACCTGCAGCGGGTCGCCGACGATCAGCGCGCGCTTCGAGCGCCAGATGGCGCCCAGCGCGTGCGATGGCACCGCCTGGCCGGCTTCATCCACCAGCAGCAGCCCGATTTCTCCTTCGCCAAGGTCGGCGAAGCAGCGCGATACCGATGCGAACGTGCTCGACACCACCGGCACGGCCAGGAAGAAGGTGGCCCACAAGTGGCGCGCCATGGCCGCCAGGTGCGGCTGGATGTAGCCTTCCTGCGCCAGCATGGCCAGCGCCAGGCGGAAATTGGTTTCGAACGGCTTGCCGGCATGCTTGAGGAACGCCTTGTGCAGCTGCATGGCGGCGACGAACACCGTGGCGCGCGCCGCGTGGTACTTGGCGTTGCTGCGCGGCAGGGACTTCTGTTGCTGCTCGACCGGCAGCGCGGCAAACGCGGCCGGGTCGAAGGCGGCTTCGCCCAAGGTGGCGGCGAGCGCGTCGAGGCGCTGGCGGACGGTGCGCAGCGCCGCGGTGTGCGTGGCAGCGTCGGCCCGGGCCGCCTGCCAGTGCGCCGCGCAGGTGCTGGCGCTGGTGAGCGCTTCCAGGCGCGCCACTTTCAGGCGCGCGCGCTCGCTGCGCAGGCCGTCGTACTCGTCCGATAATGCCTGCTGGCGCGACTGGAATCCGGCGAATTTTGCCTTGTTAAAAAAGCGCGCCAGCAACTGGCGCCAGGCCGGCCATTCGGTGGCGTGCAGTTCGCGTTCCTGCAGATTGGTGGCGATGGCCGAGGCATTGCCGGCGGTATCGGTATCGAGCGTGGCCAGCGCCGCGTTGGCATCCTCGTTGCGCTGGCGTGCCGCGGCGGCGGCGCCGTCAAAAGCCGCGCTCAGCTCGCGCGCCGCCTTCCATTCCGGCAGCGCGCTGTCGTAATCGAGGATGGCGGCCTGGATCGCTTCGACCTCGGCCACAGCCTCGTTGAAACGGGTGCGCGCCGCTTCCCAGTTGAGCGAGGCGCCGGCGGCGGCGAGCTGTTTCGCCAGGCCGAACTCCTTGAAGGCGCTGAGGCGGTTGGCCACCAGGCTGCGGTTTGCCATCTTGCCGAGGGGGACCGAAATCAGGCCCCAGCAGCGAATCTTGCCATGGTCTTCGTCGGTATCGTTGTCCTCTGGCGTGTCGACGTCGGCCTCGCCCGGCACCTTTTTCTTTTCTTCGTTGAGAATCGATTCGGCGCTGGCGGCAAAATAGTCGAACGGTTCGCCGTCCACCAGCAGCGCCTGCGGCGCCACCTTCTTGATGCTGGGCAGGTCGAGCGTGATGTTTTCGACGGCCTTGTTGTTTTCGCTGGCGACCACGATGCCGGTGTCCAGCAGGCGCTCATCGATGTGAAAGCATGGCCCCTTGTAGGCGACGCCGCTGCTGTTGGCCGGATACTCCACCTGCTGCGGCGAGCGCGCAAACGCCGCTTCCGGATTGGCGAATTGCACCAGAATCCTGGCGCGCTCGACCACGCGGGCGGCGATGATGTCCATCAGCAGGGTAGTCTTGCCGGTGCCGGGCGGGCCGTTGACCGAAAAGATGCCGCCGTCGGCCAGGGTTTCCAGGCCGATGTTGACGGCCACCTGCTGCATCAGGAACAGCGGAAACTCGGTCGGCCAGCGTCCCAGCGGAAAACGGCGCGGATCGAGCGCGGCGTTGACCGAGGCGGGACGGGTGATGTCAAGGCGGGCGTCGCTACGTCGCGCGTCGCCACGCCGGGCGTCGCCACGCCGGGCGTCGCCACGCTCGTGGCCGTCGAGGTAAGCCTGGATCTGGGCCGAACCGGTGCCGTGCTCGGCCTCCTGGCGCATGCGGTCGAGGTCGTCGAGATAGAAAGAATTGACCGGGTCCATCTCCGGCTCACGCGAAAATTTCTTGCCGCGGCGGTCGACCAGCGTGACCTCGTGCGCGCACAGCTGGGCGCGCGCGAGCAGGGTGCGCGGCTTCCAGTCCAACTCGCTGATGAGGAAGTCGGTGACTTCGTCGAACCAGTCGGCGTCGGCGATGCCGTGGTTGCCCATGGCCAGTTCGTGCAGCTTGTTCTTCAGGCCGAACAAGGTCACGCCGTAGCCGATCCGGGTCTTGTTTTTCTTTTCCGCGAAGGCGACGGCGAACGCGGCCAGCTGCAGCGTGTCGACACTGGGCCTGCCGTCCGAACCGATCTCGATGGCGCACAGGAAGGTGTTGCCCTTGGCCGGATGGACGTGGTTGCCGCTGAATTTTTCCTCGGCCGCCTCGAGCGGGAACATCTCCACCAGTTCCGCTTCCAGCACGCCTTTCTCGACCAGGCCGAACCAGACGAAATACTTGTGCCGGCCGTGCGGCGCGTCGTCCGCCAGCGTGCCGCGGGGCGCCGGCAGCCACGGCAGCTTCTCGTCGTAGCGCTTGAAAAAGGCGGGCCGCTTGCCGGATCTGGGAACATCCGGATACATGAGCGCTTCGACATCGAACCAGTATCGAAGCGTGTTGACATACTGTGCAGGCATAGGATTTTTCCGGGAGCGTGGCTGCCCGGTGAACACGCCGGCAGCCATCATGCATGACCGTGCGGGGGCGGCCATTTGACAAGGCGGGATTGTAACTTCACCAAGGGAAAAACATGCGCCGATTTCACAATGGCGCACGCTGCCGGCGGTTGCCGCTCTCCTTGCCGGCCCGGCGCTATCCGGCGCGGCGCTGTCCGGCGCGGCGCTATCCTATCCGGCGTAGTTGACCGGGCTGCCGGCCAGCGGCGCGTGCGCGTCGCCGGGGACCGCGCTGGCGCTGGCCTCGTCGACCATGTGTGCGTATCCGCTGAAGTCGGCTACCTCGAAGCCGAACGGCAGGCGCGTGGCGGCCTTGTCGTAATTGGCGTGCGGGCGCACGGCCTGGGTCAGGTCCTCGCGGTTCCAACCGGTAGCGATCGCATGGGCGATCAGGCGGCCCTGCTTCTTGGCAATCGGCGCCGGGCTGCCCCACAGCGCCGGCGCGCCGGTGAACCACAGGCCCGGGTAGCGCGCATGCAGCACGTTGCCGACCAGCTGCTGCGGCACCTCGCTGCCCTCGGCCAGGATCGACTGGCTCTGGTAGCCGGTGCAGCAGACGATCACGTCGGCATCGCAGCTGCTGCCATCGACAAAATGGACGCTGCGTTCGGCGACGTGCGCCAGTGCCGGGCGCAGCGGCACCATGCCGCTGCGCACCGGCCCGAGCATGGCGTCGCTGACGGTGATGCGCTGGCGTCCCACGTCGATTTCGTGGCTGGACGGGTCGACCGCATGGCCGACCGCCCCGTGGACGCGGCACGCTTCCCACAGCCTGGCCTGGTAGCTGTGGCGGTAGGCATCCTTGAGCGCGCGCGTGGCCACATCGATCGGGCTGCCGTAAATCAGGCGCGGCACCAGCCAGGTCGGACTGCGGCCCGACAGCACCAGTTGCTGCGCTACCGGAAACAGCCTGGCCGCGCACTCCATGGCCGTATTGCCCAGGCCGACGATCAGCACGCGCTGGCCGGCAAAGCGGCTGATGTCGCGCACGTCGGACGAATGGATGATGCGGCCCGCGAAGTCCGCCGCCCCGGCGATGTCAGGCATCTGCGGCGTGTGGTACAGCCCGCCCGCGTACACCACCTGCTCGAAGTGGCGCAGCAGGGGCGGGGCGGCCTGGTCCGCGCTGGCGATCAGCAGGTCGGCGCCACCCGAATGCAGCGACGGCGTCACGCACAGCACCTTGGTCGAGGTGAAGATGCGGGAAGCCAGGCCCTGGCGCTTGATGGTGTCGAGGCATTGTTCGGTGTACGCGGCCCAGCTGCCGGCTTCCGGGCGCGACAGCGGCAGTTGCGCGGCCGCATTCTGGACCAGGTCCGGGTAAATCGTCGACAGCGGATCCTTGCCCCACAGCCCGCCGGGCTGCGAGCGCGCCTCGAACAGGACCGGGTCCAGGCCGCGTTGCAGCATCTCGGCGGCACAGGCCAGAGCACTGCTGCCGGCGCCGATGATGGCGATGCGGGGCCGGTTCAGTGCGCCGCCGGCGACGCGCGCGGCCAGGTCGGCGAAGGTGGGCAAAGCGGCGCTCACCGGCACAGCTCCGCGCGGCCCATGGCACAGGGCGCAGTGTAACCGGCCGGTAAGGCCAATTGCCCGGATCGGGACATCACATCAATAGATCGACATGTCGACATTGTATTCACCACTCGCAGGACGGATAAATGAAACGGCCGGCCTTTTGCGCCGGCCGGGAACGCGCAGTTAATGCCGGATGCGGCATTTTTGCGAAATATTGTTATTTCGCCGGGGCGATTAAAAACGATTTGGCATCGGAGTGTCAATCAATATTGCACACATATTACCAATCGCAATTTATGTCGCATAAGAAAATGCGCTAAGTAATTGAATTTAAACGGGTTGGGTTTTCGCTTCTATTTTATGGTGTTGTTGTTGCGCCAATTGAGATGTTGAAAATTAGATCACTCCCGACTGCCTTCCCGGGGCTAGACGGCGAAGTATATGTATAGACACGAAACCCCTCGATTAATTAATTGAACATTAATTGTTATGGTAAAAAGACCATATTTTTCACGGCCTTGTCATATTCATCTGCCTGTTTATTAAGCTGAGTGCGCTTGAATATGCAGCAATGGAATGTGCGGAACGGCGGGTGCTATGCTAAAACGGACAATAAAGGGTTGTATTTACGCATATTCAGCAAAGTTATTGATCTACCTCATGTCGGGGAGAAAAAACCGCCGTCCGGATCACGCTTGGCGCGGCCGGAACCCGGTCCGATCAAAAATGACCGTTTGGAAACTAGTTAATCGATTGCAGGCTATGATGACTATCCATCGCACATATTTGAGGAGTCATTGAATGGTTGAGGCAATCCGCGTTCCCGACATAGTTCCGCTCGAACACATCCTGCCGGATGAACCCTTGCTGATGATGGGCGCGGGCCCGGTGCCGATTCCGGCCGCCGTGGCGGCCGCCAATTCGATCGTCATCAACCACCTCGGCGACACCATGAACCAGGTGATCGCGCAGGTGAAGGAGATGGGGCGCTACGTCTTCCAGACCCGTTCCTCGCACGTGATGGGGGTTGGCGGGCCGGGCTCGGCGGCGATGGAAATGGCGATCGCCAACCTGGTCCATCCGGGCGACAAGGTTTTATGCATCTGCAACGGCTACTTCAGCAAGCGCATGGCCGAGATGGTCAGCCGCGTGCGCGGCGAGCCGACCTTGCTGCACATCGACAACAACGAAAGCGCGAGCGTCGAACTGGTGCAGCGCGAACTGGCCAAGGGCAACTATGCCGCCATCACCCTGGTGCAGGGCGAAACCTCGAACACGGTGTGCAACCACAGCCTGGGCAGCATCGCGCGCATGGCGCACGAGCACGGCTGCCTGGTGATTGTCGATGCCGTCTGCACCCTGAGCACGATGACGCTCGACATGGATGCCTGGCAGGTCGACGCGGTCATCACGGGCGGGCAGAAGGGGCTGTCCTCGATTCCGGGCGTGTCGCTGCTGGCGTTCTCGGAACATGCCTGGGCCAACAAGATTGCCTCGCGCAGCCACCAGCCCTACCACTGGTGCCTCGACGCCCAGCTGGCCGACCAGTTCTGGAACCAGAAGTCGTATCACTACACGGCGCCGGTATCGGGCATCCTGGCCCTGCACGAAGCGCTGCGCCTGGTCTGCGCCGAAACCCTGCCGCGCCGCTTCGCGCGCCACCAGCAATGCTCGGAAGCGCTGCAGGCCGGCATCGAAGCGCTGGGGCTGGCATTGCTGGTGCCCAAGCAGCACCGGCTCAATTCCGTGATCGGCATCGTCACGCCCGATCATGTATCGTCCGACGTGGTGCGGGCGCACATGTCGCGCGTGCACAAGGTTGAAATTTCCGGCGCGTTCGGCCTGAACATCCTGCGCATCGGCCAGATGGGCGAGCAGAGCCGCGCGCACAACCTGTTCCGCACCCTGCACGCCTTCGGTTCCAGCATGCAGGCTGGCGGCGCCAGCCTCGACCTGCCGGCTGGCATGGCCGAACTGGAACGCTCGCTGTCGCGCCATGCGATCGCGCAGGGCGCAAGCTAGTATCTGACATCTCGTAGCGCGATCTCGGGTGAACCTGCGCGGCGCCATGCTGTCCAACCCTGAACCACTCGGGAGACGACCATGGCGCATGCAAACCCCATCCAGATTCAAAAATTCCTCAAGGGCGTGGACTATCCGGCCAACAAGGCCGCCCTGCTCGCCAACGCCAAAAAGCTCGGCGCCGATGAGAACGTGTGCGCGTCGCTCGACGCGCTGCCCGACGACGAGTTCCAGACGCCGGCCGAGGTCAGCCAGGCGTTCAGGGGGCCCGACGACGACGATTGAACGGCTACGGGAACTTCGGGCACGCTCTGGCGCTCCAAGCTGTACCTGGTTGCGCTGGCATCCGGATGTACACCCCGAGGAGAGTGGCGATGCTCAAGGAGTTCGATGCCGTATCGTTGTTGCAGTGGCACGACGCGCAACTGGACGATGCCTGCTTGCCGGCCCCGGCCGACAGTGTGCTGTGGCGCTGGGTCGAGGCCAATCACCATCACAACCACCTGTTGTGGGATGAGGAAGACCGCGCGCGCCGCACCGATGCCGGCAACGCCGCCATTGCCGCCAGCAAGCGCCTGATCGACCGCCATAACCAGTTGCGCAACGATGCGGTCGAAGCGATCGACGAAGCGCTGCTCGCGCAGCTCGACGGCGCGCTGCCCCAGCCCGGCGCGCGCCTGAGCAGCGAGACGGCGGGCGCCATGATCGACCGGCTGTCCATCCTCGCGCTCAAGATTTTCCACATGCGTGCGCAGACCCGCCGCACCGAGGCGGGCGCGGAGCACGTGAGCGCCTGCCTGGCCAGGCTGCAGCGGCTGGTGCTGCAGCGGCACGACCTGGCTTGCTGCCTCGACCGCCTGCTTGCCGAAGTCGCCAGCGGGCATGCCTACTTCAAGGTCTACCGCCAGTTCAAGATGTACAACGACCCCGCGCTCAATCCCTGGCTGTACGGAGCCGCGCCGCGCCGGGACCGCAGCGGGACTGCGCCATGAGCGACGGCCGCATCGATGTGCTGATTCCGACCTGCAATCGCGCGGCGTCGCTGGCGGTGACCTTGACGGCGCTGGCATCGCAAACGGCGCGCAATCTGCGCATCGTGGTGTCCGACCAGTCCGATGGCGAGGGCGCCGCCGCCAGCGCCGAAGTGCGCGCCGTGCTGCGCTACCTTGCGGCGCGCGGAGTGCCGGTCGACATGCTGCGCCACCTGCCGCGGCGTGGCATGGCCGAGCAGCGCGCCTTTCTGCTGGCGCAGGCAGCGGCGCCCTGGTGCCTGTTTCTCGACGACGACGTCATCATCGAAAGCGACCTGATCGAGCGTCTGGCGTACACCATGCGGCAGCAGCGCTGCGGCTTTGTCGGCAGCGCCCTGCACGGCCTCAGTCATCGGCACGACTGGCGGCCGCATCAGCAAGCCATCGAATTCTGGGAAGGGCAGGTCGAACCGGAACTGGTCGTGCCCGGCGGCAGCGCCTGGGAACGGCATCATTTGCACAGCGCGGCCAACCTGTTCCACGTGCAGGCGCAACTGGGCATCGGACGCGACGCAACGCGGCCGTACCGGGTTGCCTGGATCGGCGGTTGCGTGCTGTTCGACACGGCCAAACTGCGCGCCGCCGGCGGGTTCGATTTCTGGAAGGAGCTGCCGCCGGAACACTGCGGTGAGGACGTGCTGGCACAACTGCGCGTGATGGCGTGCTCGGGCGGGTGCGGCATCATTCCGTCCGGTGCCTATCATATGGAGTTGCCGACCACCGTGGTGTCGCGCTGGGTCGACGCACCCAGGGTGTTGCTGTGAAGAGCGGGCAGCACGCGCGGCTGGCCCGTGTGCGCAAGATCGTCGTGCTGCGTCCGAACGCGCTCGGTGATTTCGTGTTCTGCCTGCCGGCCTTGCATGCACTCAAGCACAGTTATCCGGAGGCGCAGTTGTTGTACATCGGCTTGCCGTGGCACTCGGCGTTTCTGGAGGGGCGGCCGGGGCCGGTCGATGCCGTGGCCATCATGCCACCGTATCCCGGCATGGGTGTGTGCGGGCAAGACGATGCCGATCCCTGCGCCGTCGAGGCGTTTGTGGAAAACCTGCGCATGAGCGGGATCGATCTCGCCATCCAGCTGTTCGGCGGCGGGCGCCACGCCAACCCGTTCATCCGGCGGCTCGGCGCGCGCCTGGCGGTGGGCATGTGCGCGGGCGATGCCGAGCCGCTGGACCGCAATGTCCGGCATGACGGGCTGGTCAACCGGCGATTGCAACTGCTGGAAGTGGCGGCCCTGGCCGGTGCCGCGGCCTGGCCGATGCGGCGCGAGCTTGACGTTTCCGAGGACGATCTTGCCCAGGCAGCGCTGCTGCTGCCGCCGACGCGCGACCGGCCGCTGGTGTTGCTGCAGCCGGGGGCGAGCGACCCTCGGCGGCGCTGGCCGGTCGGGCGTTTTGCGGCGCTGGCCGATCTGCTGGTGACTGAAGGCGCCATCGTCGCGGTGAATGGCAGCGCGCAGGAAGCGCCGCTGGTACGCGAGCTTATCGGGGCGATGCGCCATCCGGCGATTGATCTGAGCGGCAAGGCGTCGCTCGGTGCCTTGTGCGGGATTCTGGCGCGCAGCACGCTGGTGGTATCGAACGATACCGGCCCGCTGCACCTGGCGCTGGCGATTGGCACGCCTGCCGTGGGCATTTACTGGCTGACCAACCTGATCGAATCCGGGCCGCTGCGGCAGGACGGCCATCGCGCCGCGGTATCGCTGCGCGTGCACTGTCCTGTTTGCGGCGAGGAAAACATCAGGACGCGCTGCGCGCATGATGCGAGCTTTGTTGATGATGTAACGCAGGATGAGGTCAACGGGCTGGCGCTGGGGTTGCTGCGTGCCGGACGCAGCACTGAAGCTCATAGCGTCGGCTCAAGCAGCGTTGGTCACCGGAGTCAGGATTCCCATAGCCGCAACTAAGCTCGCCGTTCCCACCGCTATCGCGTTTGCACCGCTATCGCGGGAAGTCGTTTCTGCCAATGGCAGGAACGACGGGGGTGACCGGAGCGACGGGGCTGACCAGAAAGACGCGGAAGGCAGCCGGAACGACGAAGATGGCAGCCAGAATGACGAAGGGCAGTGCCTGGAATATCAGAAGGTGGCAGTACACAAATGGTATGAAAGCATCATGGCGTAGTGCACGCAAGGCGCATCCGCGCCACCTTCCTCAACGCAGCATCAACAACGCTCTTGCCTGATCCAGCACGGTCTTCGCCTGCTCGCCAAACGGGTCCCATAAACAGCGATGCAATTGCTGGTCGAGCGGCGCCCAGCGCCGGATATCCGCCTTGCTGAAAATAACCACGCTGCGCAGCCTGAGCCCGGCCGCGAGGTGGGACACGCCAGTATCGTTGCAGATCAGGCGCGCACGGCTCATCAGCGCGGCCATCGCGCCGATCGACAAGGGTCCGGCCGCATCGACCGGTGCACGCCGCATCAGGCGCGCCACGGCGGCCGTCAGCGGCACCTCGGCCGGCGAGCCTGTCAGCACCGTTGTCAGCCGTGGCCGGATCGCAAGCTGGTCCGCCACCGCCGCAAACTTCTCCGCCGGCCAGCACTTGTCGGCGCAACGCGCGCCCGGATGAATGCACACGTAGCTGCCGGGCGCCAGTCCGCGCGCCACACCGCTCGCTTCCAGCTCCCGCTCGTCGGCAGCGGTGATCGGAAACTCAAGCTGGGGACCGCACGCCGGCGCACCGAGGCCGGTCGCCAGTTCCAGCAGCCGCAGCGGTTCCGCTCCCGTGTCGGGGAAGGGAATCAGGCATTCATCGCCACGCCCCGGAGCGGCCCCGAATCCCCCCATCGCGCGCGCTCCGAATGCCCGCACGACGGCGTTGCTGTACTGGCCGTTCCCGTGCATCTGCAGCGCCAAATCGAAGCGGCGCGCGCGCATGCCGGCGTAGAAATCATGCAGCTGGTCGAGCCTGGCCGGCTGCTCGGGAAACGCTTCGTGCCCGGGGAACGCAATGAACTCGTCGACATACGCACTGAATCGGCGAACGAACTGGTCCGCCCAGGGCAGGCCGACCAGGCTGATGCGCGAGCGTGGCATGGCCGCCCGCAAGGCGCGCAGTGCCGGCACCGCGCACAGCATATCGCCGAGCTGAAGCGCGCGGAAAATGACCACGCTGGCGTTGTCGTGCCGGGCTAACCAGGAGGATGTCGTCATGGGGTAGTGCCATTGATGTGAACGTCTTTGCCGCCGATTGCGCAGCCCGGCCATGCCCGCGCGGGCACTTCCGGTATGACAGGGCGTTTTCGCATCCGTTCGATGCAGCGCGCGCCAGCTTGATGCAAATCGTATGTGGTGCCGGTTGCGGCTCCCCGGCCTCGCAATCCGTGCTTGAAAAATGCGGTATGCTGCCTGCAGTCCACAACACAAAAGGCTGGCCGCATGCTTCAGATGCCATCAACGTTTACGCCGCTGATCACGGCGCAATCGCACTCCGATCCGGTGACGTTTGTCTTCCATGGCAGCCGCCTGCTGCTGCGCGAAGCGGACCTGGGTATTCCCTCCGTAGAAGAGCTTGCCGGCCTGGACATCGCGGGCACGCCGCATCCGGTTGGCATCCTGGGCGGTCGCTATTGCCAGACCGTCTGGCACGCCAGCGAGGAGCTGGCCCTGCCGGGTTACACCTGGCGCAGCATGCGTTCCCTGTTCGGCGGCTTCGACGAGGATCTGCTCAGCGTGGCCGGCCGTGCCAGCCAGATTGCCGAGTGGGCTCGCACCCACCGCTACTGCGGTGCCTGCGCCCAGCCGATGCAGCTTAAAGCCGGCGAGCGCTGCTACGTATGCAGCGCCTGCGGCATGATGGCCTATCCGCGCATTTCACCGGCGATGATGGTGCTGATCCGCAAGGGCGACCATGTCTTGCTGGCGCTGCACGCCGCCTCGCCGAGCAAGCGCTTCACGCCGCTGGCGGGTTTCCTGGAAGCAGGCGAATCGGTGGAAGAAGCGGTGCACCGCGAAGTGTTTGAAGAAGTCGGATTACGGGTCCACAACCTGCAGTACTTTTCGAGCCAGTCGTGGCCGTTTCCCCACTCCCTGATGATTGCCTTCACCGCCGATTATCTGGACGGCGAGATCCGGGTGGACCCCAGCGAAATCGTCGAAGCGCGCTGGTTCGGGCCGAACGACGAATGGCCCGAACGCGTGCCGCACTTTTCCGTATCGACGATCCTGGTCGACGCCCACCGTCCGGACCGCACTGCCTGACGGCGGGCGCTGGCCCTATGGCTTGGGCCCGGTGCCGCGCACCTGGACCGTGCGCTTCATCAGGTCGAACCAGAACGGGGCGCCGAATAGCGCGGTCGAGGCCGTCAGCGCCCAGCCGGCGACACTGAGCGCGAACTCGCGGTTCAATGCCGGGGGAAACTGTTCCCAGCCAATCGGCAAGGTCCACAGCATCTGCAGCGCTTGCGGGTTCATGGTGGCCGGGGCCGCACCAAGCTGGGCCGCCAGCGAGGGATGCGCCCATAGCGTCCTGAACAGGTGGATGCTGTCGATGTTGAACAGCGCCGCCAGCAGCAGCGACAGCAGCACGCTGACCATCATCGAGCGCCGCTTGTAGAGGCCGGACACCCTTTCCATCGCCGTGTCGAACCAGCCTTCCACGGATGCCTGGAAGCGCGCCATGTCGCCTTCCGCGCGCTGGTAGATGCCTTGCAGCGCGCGCTTGATCTGCGGGTCGGTCAGGGCGTCGATGTCGCGTCCGAGCTGGGCGTAGTCGCCCGGAATCGACTCGATGGCGTCGATCAGGGCGATGGCGAAATGCTCGGGCTTGATGTACGACGGTTTGGTTCCGATGTGTTCCTGCTCGGGAAGAGCCGGGTTGCTGTGCGGATTGACCAGCGCGTGGGCGTACAGGGTGCGCGCCAGGGCGTTGAAATTTGGATCGTTGAGCATGCTCTTGATGCCTTCGAGCAGCCCGCGTGCGCGCAGTTTCAGCGCCGACGCCAGCGCTTCCTGCACCGTGCTGACAATCAATGCTACCGTCGCGTAGCAAAAAGTCAGGCCAACCGCCACTTCAAGGACTGTGCTTCCGAACATAGATCCTCCCG
Organism: Massilia pseudoviolaceinigra; assembly: GCF_030846505.1. Taxonomy (NCBI): domain Bacteria; kingdom Pseudomonadati; phylum Pseudomonadota; class Betaproteobacteria; order Burkholderiales; family Oxalobacteraceae; genus Massilia; species Massilia pseudoviolaceinigra. The sequence continues at coordinate 13,077 of NZ_JAVCWL010000038.1, forward strand.
ATGTGTTTGCCAAGGTTTGCTATCTCCGACGCTAGCCCAAAGCCCAGCCGCACGGCGCCGTTTTGCTCAACAAAAGGAAGCGCCGTGGCGCCCTTGCCACGAATAGGCTGTTAGCGCGGAAACAGTCCGCCGAGCGCGTCCTTCACCCGGTCTTTCAGTTTTTCCTTGCCGCCACTCGGCAGGGCGCCGCGCATCTTTTGCGCCGCCTCGGTGCCCAGTGCCGCCACATCGACCTGCCATGTCATCTGCGCCAGCGGACCGCTCAGGGCGACCGGTACCGTCAGCCCGTTCAAGGTGCCAACTGCGGGTCCATCCTGGCCCGTGAGGCTCGCTACCACCGTGCAGCGCAGGCGGGCATCGATGGTGGCGTGCGCCAGGTCGATCCGGCCGTCGCCGCCGATGCGCAGCAGCGGTGTGCTCGCCGAAAAATCCTTGTTGTGGGCAACGCCGCTGTCGATGCGGAACGTCGCGCTCAATTCGCTGAAACCGGTCGAGTCGGCACCGCTGCCCACGCCTGCGGCAGCCTTGGCTTCGCGCACCATCCGGCCCAGGTCGATGCCGCCGATGACGCCGTCGCGCAGCCGCAGCGCTGCCGTGCCGCCGAGCGCCTCGCGCAGGGCCATCGTGCCGGCGCCGCGCGTGGTCAGGTCGAGCTGGACGTCGCCGCGTCCTGTCAGCGGCGTCTTGCCGGTAGCATCAAGCAGCAGGGCGCCGAGCGAGATGCCGCGCAGGTCTTGTACCAGCGCCATGCGCGGACTGCTGGCGTCGCCCGTGAAATCGAGGCTCAGCGAGCCGTTGCCGTTGCCGCCGTACAGCGTGGCCGAGAGCGGCTTGATGGTGGTCTTGCCGGCATCGGCCAGCAGCACCGCGTGCACGTTCGCGGCGCGCAGGCCGCCCGCCGTCAGTTCGCCCACCTGCAAGGTGCCGCTGGCGCGCAGCCGGGCCAGGGCCGACAGGTCGAGCGGCTGGTCTGGCGCTGCGTCGCCGGCTGGCGGCGCGGATGGCGCGTGCGCAAGATAGCGCGCCATGTCGAGGCGGTCGATATCGATGTCGAGCTGCAGCATGCCGTCGCGCAATGCGCCCTTGCCGCTGACCGCGCTGTCATCGATCTTGCCTTTGAGCGCGGCGGCGATGGCGTTCTTGCCGAAGTCGATCTCGATGCTGCCTTTCAATTTGGCGCGCGACTCGATCCCCGCCCGGCTCGACAGGTCGAGATTGGCGTCCAGTTCCGTCATCGCTACCCGGCGCGTGTCGCGGTCGAGCGCAAAGCCGCTCTCGAAAATCAGTACGGTGTTGAGCGCCGGCTTGTCCACGCCGATATTGGCCGACAGCGCGACCCGGCTCGGCACGCCGTGCGCGATCGGGCCGGAATCGATGTTCAGGCGCGCGATGTCAAAGACGCGTCCGGCCTTGCGGTCGTCGAAGCGCAGATGGGCGTTGTCGACGCGAATGCTGTCGACCGCGAAACGGATGCGGGCCGGTCCGGCGCCGGCGTTTCCGGCCGCGCCGGCACGCTCGCCGGCGTTGGGTTTGACGCGCGCGGCGGTCAGGTCGTCGATGTTCATGCTGCCGTCGGCCTGGCGCACCAGGGTGGCGCGCATGCCGCGCAGTTCGATGCGGTCGATCACGACTTCCTGGCGCAGCAGCAGCGGCACCAGCGCGAACGACAGGCGCACGCTGTCGAGCGCGGCGAATTCGCCCTTGCCGCCCAGTTCCGACAGGCTGGCCTTGCCGAGGTGCACGCCGAGGCGCGGATACACAGCCAGCCGGATATCGCCGCCGATGCTCAGGGTGCGGTGCGTTTTTTCATGCACCCGCTCGACGATGGCGCTCTTGTAGGCGTTCGGATCGAACCGGGCCGCCAGGATGCCCAGGGCGCTGCCCAGCACCAGCACGGTGGCGCCCAGCGCGATGACGGCGATCCTGATGCGTGCTTGCATGACGAAACTCGGAGGCGGGAAAGGCGTCGAGTGTAGCACCGGGCAGGCCCGCCGGCATGCCCCGGTTTTGGATATACTTTCGCCATTTTCAATATTCACGGGACAGACCATGGCCAACGATGCCAACGCGCAGACAACCACCGTCATCGGCTGGCATCATGATCCGGACGCCGCTTTTGCCCAGGCGCGCGCGGCGGCCAAGCCGGTGTTCCTCTACTGGGGCGCCGGGTGGTGTCCGCCGTGCAACCGGCTCAAGGCGGCGGTGCTGTCGCAACCCGGCTTTGCCGCGCTGGCGCCATCGTTCGTGCCGCTGCACGTCGATGGCGACGCCGCCGGCGCCCAGCGTGCCGCCGATCGCCTGCATCTGCGCAGCTACCCGACCCTGGTGCTGTACCGCCCCGACGGCACCGAAATCACGCGCCTGCCGTGCGAACTGGCCGGTCCGCGCTTTCTTGAAATGCTGCAATTGGCGCTGACGGCGCCGTTCACGGCGGCGCAATCGCTGCGGGACGCCCTGTCGGGCCAGCGCGCCTTGTCGGCCGACGAATGGCGCCTGCTCGCTTTTTATTCCTGGGATACCGATGAAGGCCAACTGCTGGCCGGGCGCGACCTGGCCGCCACACTGGCCGCCCTGTGCGTTGCCTGCACCCTGCCCGAGCCGGCGCTGCGCCTGGCCTGGCACGCGCTGCACGCCGCCGGATCGCCCAACCAGCCGGATGGGCTGGACATGCTGCTGCGCACGCTGGCCGACCCGCAGGCGGTGCTGGCGCATGTCGATCTGGTGATTAACTACGCGGTCGACCTGGTGCGCGCACTGACGGCGCCGCAGTCGGAGCAGCGCATGGTTTTGAGCACGGCATGGTCAGCGGCGCTGCAGCGGCTTGAGTCGTCCGAGGCGCTGGACCCGGCCGATCAGCTGGCGGCCTTGCGCGTGCGGGTGCGCATGGCGCGCCTCGGCAGCCCTGTTGCCGGCCTGAACGCACTGCTGCGCGAGCGGGGTGCCAGCGCGCTGGCGGGCGCGCAAGAACCGGCGCTGCGCCATCACGTGATCAATACCGCGGCCGGCGCGTTCTCCGATGCCGGCTTGCTCGACGACGCCGATGCGCTCCTGCGCGCCGCGCTGCCCGGCTCGCACGCGCCTTTCTACTTCATGCACAATCTGGCCGCCGTCGCCAAGAAACGTGGCGATATTTCCGCCATGCTCGACTGGTACCAGCAAGCCTGGGAACAGGCCAGTGGCCCCGCCACGCGATTGCAATGGGGCGCCACCTGCCTGCTGGCGCTGATCGATGCGACGCCGGATGACAGGGAGCGCATCGGCCGCCTCGCCGTCGCGCTGCTGCCCGAGGTGGACGGCATGACGGACGCCAACTGCCGCCGCAACGGCACCCAGCTCGCACGCATGCTGAACAAGCTGAGCGCCTTGAATGCTTCCAGCGAGCAAGTCGAAAAACTTAAGCAGGGCTTACTGATCAGAGTCAACGAATAAATTTAGGGAACCTGTTCCAGATCAGACCCTCAAACAAGATTTGAGGTTAACGACGATGGCACGACCCGAGTTCGCGAGCGACGTTTCGCGCGAAGAGTTTGAGGCGGTACGCGGCATGCTGGAAGCGGCGCGCCGCAAGACGCGTCCGCGCAAGCACGATCTGTACGATGTGTTTTGCGCAGTGTTGTATTTTCTGGAAAGTGGCACCGCCTGGCGCGGCGTGCCGGAGGGGTTTCCGCCCTGGCGCACGGTGCACGAATATTTCACCCAGTGGACGGCGGTACGGCCGGGCGAACCCATGCTGCTCGAAACGGCGCTGGAGCAGATTGGCCGGCCCGCCACCGTGGCAACCCTGCACAAGGTGCTGGCCCGGCAGTGACGCGCCGGCTGGGGCGCCCGTCAGCGGCGCCTCAGCCGCTAGCGCCAGCAGCGCCTGTTGCTGGCGCGGGTGGCGCTGTTGCCTTTTCAAACGTCATGGTCTTCTCATCGAGGAAGAAGGTGCCGACCGGCTGTCCCAGCGCCTTGGGCGCCGGTTCGGCCAGCAGCGCGCAGCCGAGGGTGTCGACCTGCATCACTTCCGTGCCCGAGCGCACGGTGTAGACGTCGTCGCCGTTCGAGAACAGCTCGACCGACACTTCGTCGGCCGGCATGCTGGTCATGGGAAAGACGCGCTGGCATTCCGGCATGTGCGAGGCGACCAGGGTCAGGGTGATGTCTTTTTTCCAGAAGTATTCCTGCTCCGCGCGCACGGTAATGACGTGGTCGTTGCTGGCGTCATCGATGTAGTAACTGGCCGAGCCCTTGATGCAGCCGGCCAGGAGCAGCGGCGTCAGTAAAATCCAGAACCTGCGCATGATCGCTTTCCTGTGGAGTAATGCCAGCAAGTATAGATCAGAACTCGGTGCCGATGGTCAGGGAGACGCCCCTGCGCCCCTGCCTGTGCAGCGAGCCTTTGAACGCGGACGAGCGGCGCGTGGCCCGCAGTTGCACGAACCAGGGGCCATGCGCAGCCGTGCGCGTGTACGGAAAATCGAAACGCATGCCGGCGCTGAGCGCATGGATGAAGTTGCGCCTGCCCGCCATGGCGTCGTCGTCGGGGTTCCTGCCGTTCAGGAACGCGTTATGCGCCCGCATGCGCGCTTCCAGGCTGCCGAAGGCGGCGCACTGCAGCCAGGGCACCATGCAGGTTGAGGTTGCGGCCGGCGTGGCGGCCAGCGCGCGGTGCGCCAGCAGGCGCGCGATCTCCACCGGCGCGCCGGGCAGCGCATCCTGCCCGAGCATGATCGCGATGCCGCCCACCGAGTAATTGGTGGTGTTGCTGTTGGCCATGCCCCACCAGGCGCTGGTGCTCAAGCGCATGGCGCGGGCGAACTCGGGAGAGGCGATGCGCGTGGCCGCGCCCGCGTAGTAGCGCGGCGGCTCCGACAGCCAGCTGTTGTCGGCCGCGCCGAAGTGCGCCAGGTCGTCGGCCGGGAAGTGGGCCTGCGCCAGCGCGGCGCCGCAGGAAAGGGTCAGCGCGGCTGTCAGCGCCGCCGTCGATGCACTGGAAAAAGTAGCCATGACCGTCACCGCCTCGCGAAAAATCACTGGGGAGGAGTTCGATTGTAGGCGCGGCCCGCGAGGCCGGTTTGGCTTGGCTCATGCGCGCCGCATCGCGTGTGGGCGATGCGGCCGGGTTGTTGGCCTAGCGCTGTTTCCGGCGCCAGAAGCGGTCGAGCAGCGGCTTGACGCTGGTGCCATGCACCACGATCGAGAGCATGATGACGACGATCGTAATCTGGATCAGCTGGCCCGAAAGCGAGACCGGCAGGCCGTGGTTGAGGGCGTACATAAGGTAGTACAGCGAGCCGATGCCGCGCACGCCAAACCAGGCGGTGATGCCGCGGATGCGCATCGAGCTGTCCGAGCCGATCAGGCCGATCATCACGCTCAGCGGCCTGGCCACCACGAACAGGAACAGGGCCGTGCCGATGCTGCGCCAGTTCCAGTCGTGCATCGACACCATGCCGCCGAGCAGCAGGACCAGGGTCAGTTCCGACAGCCGTTCGAGATGCTCCTTGAACACCAGCGACTCGGCGCTGACGGTCAGCGGAACGTCGATTGGCGGCGCGGCGGCGCCCGGGTCGTCCTTGCTGTGTTCGGGCACCAGCAAGCCCTGGCGGTCCTTGTGGGCGCCCGACAACACAAGTTCAGTCTGGCGCAGGGCCACGCCGGCGAAAAACACGGCCAGGAAGCCCCAGGCCACGAACACCACGCTCAGCCCGTACACCACGGCGATCAGGCCCAGGCCGACGAGGTCGTCGAGTACCTCGTGCTTGGGATCTTTTCCGCGCAGCATCCATCCGAGCCGGCCCAGCGCCGCCCCGCCCAAGGTGCCGATGGCGATCGCGGCCAGGGTAGCCCACAGCACGTCGACCAGCACCCAGCGCCAGCCGAAGTCGCCCAGTTCATGGGCGCCGAGCAAGCCCAGGCCCAGCATCACGAAGGGGAAGGCCGAGCCATCGTTCATGCCCGCTTCACAGGTGAGGGTGAAGCGCAGCTTGTCGCGGTCGTCGGGATGGCGCACCTGGACGTCGGTGGCCAGCACCGGGTCGGTGGGGGCGAGGATGGCGCCGAGCAGCACGCCGGCGCCCAGCGGCAAGCCGAGCACGAAGTAGCAGAAGGTGGCGATCACGCCCACGCTCAGGCTCATCGAGACCCACGCCAGGCGGATGGCGGGCATCCAGCGCTGGCGCGAAATCGGCACCGGCATCTTCACGCCGGCCGAGAACAGGGAGACGAGCACGGCAATTTCGGTCAGGGTTTCGAGCAGGTGCGATTGCTCGACCGGGCTGAAGGAAAAAATCCCCAGCACCATGGGGCCGAGGCCGAGGCCGACGCACAGGTAGACGATGGCCGACGTGAACGGCAGGCGCGAAATACTGGTCGCCATCAAGCCCCGCGCCAGCATCAGGCAGCCGATCAGAATAAACCAGTGGGTAGTCGTCATGAATAGCATCGGCGGGAAGAGGGGAGTGGGGCGATTCTACAGAAGACAACTGTTTCCCTACGCGCTGTTGCCGTACGGATTGATACCCCCTCGTCTTCTCTGCCCTCAACCGTCGCCCCGCCCCCGGTTCCTATTCTGCCAACACTTAAAACGCAAAACTCCCCGCATCAAGCACCAACGCCGCCGCCCCGCACGCCGGACTGGTGGCCTGGCGATTGCCGCTGCTGGTCGCCTGGCTGCGTTCCCACACATCGGCCACCGCGCCGTGCTTGAGGAACTTGTACTGGATCGCGGTCGACGGCGGCAGCTGTACCGTGCGCGACCACGCCGCATTGGCGCCGCTGCCCTCGATCGCCAGCTGGTTGCCGTTGGTCGCGGTCCAGTTGCCCAGTTCGTTGCGGTTGCCCGTCACATGCACGTTCTGTCCCGGCACCGTATTCGCATTGGCCACGCGGAAGGTGACCGCCACGGTGCTGCAGGCTGGCGGCGTGGTCCCACCGCCGCCGCTGACTTTCTGATTCACATGCAAGGCCAGCGCCGGCACACTGGCGCCGCCGTTGCCCGCAAGGCTGACGCTGGCGATGCCGTTGCTGCCGACCGTCGCGCTGTCGCCGCTGCACGCTGTCTGCGCGGCATTGAGCTTGCCCGTCACGACATTGCAGTACGTCCCCGCCGGTAGCAGCGTTTGCAGGGATGCATTCCACGCCGCTCCGTCATTGTTGATCGCAACAAAGCCCTTGCTGCCGCGCGCAAAGGCAATCTGGTTCGGCGTGCCGTTGACGAAGTGGTCGATCCCCTGGCCGGCCGTGGCCGCGCGGAAGGCGACCATATTGGAAATGTCCGACCAGCGGTGGATGAAATCCCACGACTGGTTGATCAGCGGATTGCCGTTCGCATCGAACGGGCTGGCTGCCGGCGGACCCTGGTCGTAGCTGTTGAAACGGAAGCCCGAATGCACCTGCGCGTGTCCGTACGGCCAGGCCAGCATGAAGATATTGGCCAGGTCGTAGCGCTTGCTGCCCTGGGTGTCGTTGATTTGCCCCGCCACGTAGTTGCTGGCCACCAGCGAACTGCCGTTGCGTTCGGTGTCCCAGTTGTTGACGAACACGCTCGCCTTGTCGCTTGGCACGAATCCCCAGGTCCCGCCCCAGTTGCCGGGCGTGCCCATGATGCTGCGGATCTGCGCAAGATTGGCACCGTTCTCGTTGCGAAACACCGCTTTCATGGCGTACGCGTACTGGAATTCGTTCAGGGTGCCGTTGCCGAAGTAGCCCGAGCGCACCACGTTGCTGTCCGGGATGACCTCCTGCGTGAGCCACAGCGCTTCGCCCGAGGTGGTGGTGCGGTTGGTGCCGGCCAGGATGGCGCTGATGTCGCCCGGCGCCATGTGCTTGGCGGCGTCGATGCGCAGGCCGTCCACGCCCATCGCCACCAGCTTGTTGAAGAAGGTGCGCACCTGGCCCTGGACGTAGCTGCTCTCGGTCTTGAGGTCGGGCAGGCCGCTCAGGCGGCAGTTGGTCACGCTGTTGCGGTTGCCCGGCGAGCCGTAGTCGCCGCCCTGGATGTCGCAGGCGGGATGAAAATCCGGGCCGCTGAAGTTGGGGTAGGTCAGCGCGGTCGAGTTCCAGGCCGAGCCGTTGGTGGCGGTGCCGGCGCCGGCCGCCATGTGGTTTACCACCACGTCCGCGTACACGCGCACCTTGGCGGCGTGGCAGGTAGTGATCATCGCCTGGAATTCGGCTTCGGTACCCATGTTGCTGGCCAGCGAAGTGAAGTTGACGGGCTGGTAGATGTCCCACCACGTGCCCAGGCTGGCGGACGCCTGCGGCGGCGATACCTGGACCGCGCCGTAGCCCTGCGGGCCGAGCCAGTTGGTGCACTCGCGGGCGATGTCGTTCCATTTCCAGCGGAACATCTGGACCGAGGTGTCGGGGGCATTGAAACCGGCCGCGCTTGCCTGGCCGGCGGCGCCGAACAGGATGCCGGCGGCGATCAGCGAGCGCACCAGGGGCGATGTACGAAATGATGTCATGTTGCTTCCTTATGGTTTTTGGTCGTGGAATGCATAACAGTTACGGCAGAAGCACGCTGATCCCATCTGTCTCCATGCATGGGATGCGGCCGTGTGAAACGAGGACGATAGTGCTGCGCCGGGTGGGCGCCGGACGGAGCTGCGGGCTGTGCCCTTATGTGTCTCCGGAGTGGGAATGTAGCACAACTACATTGAATGTAAACTGAAGTATGAAGAATGTATCAATTTTGCTCGGGAATGAAAGGTTTTCTGTATTTCATCTGACATCGATGTAGCATATCTACATCGCCATGGCTGGCGCAAAAAACAAAAAAGCCGGAGAAAAAATCCTCCGGCCCACCCCAAGCCCCACGCTTGTTTGCTGCAGGATGTCTAACGCTGGTACGCCCCGATATCGATGCCGCTTTCCCTGGCGCGCGCCTTGCCGGCGATGTCGGCCGGTAAAGCGGGTTCGCCGCTGCCCTTGCCGACCCCGGGCGAACTGGGGCGCAGGCGGAAATCGGGCAGGCCGCCTTTGCCGTAGCGCACGAACTGCGGCGCTTGCGCCACCGTGCCGCTATGCTTGAGGCCGTTTTTCAACTGCCAGTCGGCGGCCGCGTTCAGGTACACCAGGTTGTTGCGGTAGCTGTTGTGCAGGCCTGTCGAGCCTTGTTCCGAGATGCCGTATTTGTTGTCGTAGACGATGTTGTTGTGCACGGTGGTGAAGTCGTTCGGTCCCTTGATGTAGTAGGGGTCGCCACCGCCGACCAGGATGCCGGTCATCGAGCGGGCGATCGTGTTGTGGCTCACGACAACGTTGGTGGCGTCGTGCCACATCTGGATCGCGGCGCCGCCGATGGCATACAGCACATTGTTGGTGACGCTGCCGGTGGTGCTCATGTTGATGCCCTGGACGAAGCGGCAATCGGTCGGGCCGATGTCATGCACGGTATTGCCGGTCACCGTGCCCACGCGGCCCTTGTAGTAGCTGTCGATGCTGATGCCGGCCGCGCTGGCGCTGGTGCAGGGCACGTCCTGGCCCACATGGTGCACATGGTTGTTGCGGATCAGCGCGCCCGAGCCGGCGTTGTAGATGCCGTAGGTCCAGCGCACGCCGCCGTGGCCGTGGCGCCCGTCCACCTGGAAGCCGACGATATCGACAAAGTCGCCGCGGTTTTCCCACGCCATCTTGGTGGTCGAGCCGCGCGGCGGCACCAGGCGCGCGCCGCCGCGCACGGTGGAGACGTAGCTGATGCGGCGCTCGGCCGTGCCGCTCATCGTGGTGCGAAAGCCGCCCGCGTACGTGCCCGGCGCCACGTGCACGGTGGTGCCGGGCAGGGCGACCCGGGATGCGCGCGGGATGGTTTCGAACGGCTGGGCCGACGTGCCCGGATTGGCGTCCGAACCGTTGCTCGCAACGTAATAGTGGTAGCTGGCGGGGGCCGGGGCGGCCGCCGCCGGTGTGCCTGGCGCCGGGGTGCCGCGCGCCGTCAGGGACAGCCCAAGGCAGGCAAGGCATGCTGCCAGCAGGAGAGGATGGTGTGGCCTGGACAAGTTCATCAACAGTTCCTTTTCGCCGGATCGTGCTGGAAGAGGTGAGGCGGATGCCGGAATCGAACCGACGTCCCCAGCGTTGCAAGCTGGTGCATTGCCATTTTGCTACTCCGCCATGGGAGTAGTGTCCACCCGCATCGCGTCATACCATGCCGACTGGATCAAACAAACCGTTTGCGCGCCGCCCAAAGAAAAGCGGCCCTCGCTGGGCCGCATGAGCTTGTTTGAGAAAGCGCTATTACGGGGCAATCGCCTTGGCGTCGGCACCGGTCGCGCCACCTTCGGCCCGGCTGTAATTGTTGATCACGTAGCGGCTGGCCAGGCTGGCCACGTGGGTCAGCATCATGTTGTCGTGAACGCCCAGGGTGAAGCCGGCCGACATGGCGTTGGCGCGCTGGAAGAATTCGGGATTGGCCACCACGCGGCCCTTGCCGTCAGTAATTTTCAGGCGCAGCAGCACGCCCGAGCTGCCGGCCAGTGGCCCCAGCAGCACGCGCTGGGCGCCGCGCTTGAAGCTCATCTGCTCGATCACGGGCTGGATGATCAGGGTGCGGCCATTCGCCGGGCGCACGTTCCATTCCAGCAGCGAGGCCGACAAATCCTTCTGCAGGTTCGCTTCGATCTTGTTCAGGCCATCCCGATCGGCCTTGACGTCGGGCCCGAACACCACCGGCTTGACGTCGATGCGGCCGAACGCCGAAAACGCTTCCGATGGCGGCGGATTGGTGGTCGACGACGCCTTGATTCTGGTGGCGCCACAGCCTTGCAGCAATACCGCCCCCGACAGGCATGAAGCAAAGAGCAATGCTTTGGAGGTGATGTTCATGGTAATTCCTTGGTCAGTCATTTGGTCAATTTCCCGGCATGTGCAAGCAGTGCCGATAATATCGTAAATCCATTAGCCTTCACTAATAAATAACTTCCTAACGGAAACACAACAGAGGGCGGGAACCAGCTTGGCCGGCGGGTGCAAGCAGCACCACGAAACAGGAGAATCGGGTATATTTAACCATTACCGATAGCTATCTGTGCAGCTTGCAAACGATAGCGGCAGGACCGCGCCGGATGTGAAATGAGCGCCCGCGGCTTGCTTGTCCGGGGGCGGCGCCAAACCTGGAAAGCCATTATCTTGCTTGATGCCCCAGTACCCGCCGACGAAAGCGCGCGCATGGCCGCACTATGCGGCCTCAATATCCTCGATACCCCGCCCGAGGAGCGCTTCGACCGCATCACGCGCAGCGCCCAGCGCATGTTCGACTGTCCGATCGCGCTGGTGACCCTGGTCGACAGCGAACGCCAGTGGTTCAAATCGCGCCTTGGCCTCGATGCGCCTGAAACGCCGCGCACTATCTCCTTTTGCGGGCATGCCATCCTGCGCAACTTCCCATTCATCATTCCCGACACGGCCGCCGACCCGCGCTTTGCCGATAATCCGCTCGTGCTCGGTCCCCCGCACATCCGCTTTTACGCCGGCATTCCCCTGCGTGCCGATAACGGCGCCCTGGTCGCGACTCTGTGCCTGATCGACCGCGTGCCGCGCAGCTTTTCCGACGACGATATTGCTGCCCTGTGCGACCTGGCGCAATGGGCCGAACTCGAACTGAATGTGTACACGATCAAGCAGGCCACCCAGGTCAGCCGCGAAAAGGAAGCGCGCCTGCAGGCGATTGTCGAACACGCGGGCGACGCCATCATCACCATCGACGACCAGGGCCTGGTCGAAACCTTCAATCCCGAGGCGCAGCGCCTGTTCGCATGCCGGCCGGACCAGGTCATCGGCGGGTCATTCAGCAAGCTGGTGGCGCGTCATTACCGTGCCGCCGTCACCAGTTATGTGCGCGCACTGGCGCGCGGCGGCATCGGCGACGGCGTGCGCATCAACCGCCAGGTATTCGGGCAGCGCAGCGACGGCACCCGTTTTCCGGCCAACCTGGTGGTGAGCGAAATGCACATCAACGGGCGCCGCGCCTTTACCGGCCTGGTACGCGATATTTCCGCGCGGCGCCGCAATGCCGATGAAATGAAACGCCTGAACCGGCGCCTGGCCGAAACGCTCAGCCTGCAGCATGCGATTTTGAACAGCAATAACTACGCCATCATTTACGTCAATGCGCACGGCCAGGTCATCATGTTCAACGATGGCGCCCAGCGCATGCTCGGTTATTCCGAAGCCGAAATGCGCACTCAGTCCTCGCTGCTGGTGCTGCACGATCCGGCGGAGCTGGAAGCGCGCGTGCATGCGCTCAGCGTTGAATTGGGGCGTCCGATCCGGCCCGGCGCCGAGATGTTCATCGCCAAGGCGCGCGAGCGCCTGCCCGACGAATCCGAATGGACGTATATCCGCAAGGATGGCAGCCGGCTGCCGGTGCTGCTGTCAGTTTCCGCCGTGTGGGATGATGACAACGCGCTGTCCGGCTTTGTCGGCATCGCCCAGGACATCAGCGAACGCAAGAAAATGGAAAACATGAAGAACGAATTCATTTCCACGGTCTCGCATGAACTGAGAACGCCGATGACCTCCATCAAAGGTTCGCTCGGCCTGCTGGCGGGCGGCGCGGCCGGCGAGATTCCCGTGCGCGCCAAGGTGCTGCTCGATATCGCCAGCAAGAATTGCGACCGCCTGGTGCGCCTGATTAACGACATTCTCGACGTCGAAAAAATCGAGTCCGGCAATATGCGTTTCGAGCCCGTGGTCCAGCCCTTGCTGCCGCTGGTGGAACAGGCCATCGCCGCAACCCACGCCTTTGCCTCGCCCTTCAAGGTCAGCTTCGATCTGCGCTCGGAGCATGGCGACCTGATCGTGGCCGCCGATACCGACCGCCTGATCCAGGTGATCGTCAACCTGCTCTCGAACGCGGCCAAATTCGCCCCGCCCGGCGGCGTGGTCGAAGTGCGCCTGCTGCGCCAGCCGGGATATGCGCGCCTGTCGGTGACCGATCATGGCCCCGGCATTCCCGACCAGTTCCGCAGCCGCATTTTCCAGAAATTCGCCCAGGCCGATGCCTCGGACACGCGCCCGAAAGGCGGCACCGGCCTTGGCCTGAATATCTCGAAAGCCATCATCGAACGGCACCGCGGCCGCATCGATTTTCTCAGCGAATGCGGCGTGCGCACCGCGTTTTTCTTTGAACTGCCGCTCGCGGCATAACCGCTTTTTTCAGGACATCCTTATTTATGACTGCACTTTCCCTGGTCCTGTACGTGGAAGACGATCCCGATATCCAGACCGTCGCCCAGATGGCGCTCGAAATGGTCGGCGGACTGGCCTTGCGTACCTGCAGTTCGGGCCGCGAAGCGCTGGCGGCGGCCGCAGAGTGTAAGCCGGACCTGCTCCTGCTCGACGTCATGATGCCCGGAATGGATGGCCCGACGACCCTGTCCGAATTGCGCAAGCTGCCCAATACCGCCAGTACGCCCGTCATTTTCATGACGGCCAAGGTGCAGTCCGGCGAAGTGGCGTATTACCGCTCGCTCGGGGCGCTGGGGGTGATCGCCAAACCCTTCGATCCGATGCAGTTGGCGGTGCAAGTGCGCCAGCTGTGGGACGAGGCCATGGCATGAACACGCCCGCCGATCTGCAGGCCAGGGTGGCGCTGCTGGCACAGGGATTTCGCACGCGTCTGCCGGCCCGCTTCGAGCAGATGGATGCGGCGTATGCGCTGTGCCGCAGCGATATGGCCGAGCGCGCGCACTGGCAGGAACTGTACCGGCTATTGCATTCGCTGGGCGGCGCGGCCGGTACGTTTGGTTCGGCCGGGCTGGGATTGGCGGCGCGCCGCATCGAAGAAAAAATCAAAACGCAGCTTACCGAAAACGACTGGACAATCGAGAATCTGAATGACATCGGTGCCGACATGGCCGCGCTCAAGCGCATGGCCTTGTCCACGCCCGCACCGCAATGACAGCGCCTATCAGGCAGGGACAGGAAATGATGGATATATCGACGATCTACAGCAAAACTTCCAAGGGCATGACGGAATTGAAAAACGGGTGCAAGAACCTGGCCCGCGATCCGGCCCGCGTTTTATCGATGATTAACGGACGCTCCAGCGTGCACGATTTTCTGGCGCTGGGCGGCATGCCGGTCGATAAGCTCGTCAGCGAGCTCGACGCGCTGACCAAACAGGGTCTGGTGCGCGTGTTTGCCGGTGCGCAGCAAAGCCTGCCGGCAGCGCAGGAACAGGCCGCCGTGCACGATGACGGATTCGATTTTTCGGAAACCCTGCCGACCCTCGACGTGACCGAGCTGACCCCGCAAGAGAGCGTGGAAGCCTGGGCCCAGGCCCGGCGCGGCGCGACCGAGCTGAAAAATACCGGCTTCTATTCCTATGGGAACAAGGCGCAGCTGGGCGCGAGCAAACATGCCCTGACGGCCCTGGTGGTCGAAGACGATGAGGAACTGTCGGAACTGCTGGTGGTGCTGCTGAGCGAAAAGGGTTTTACCGTGCACGCGACCGGCAACATGAACGATGCGCTGGCGGTGGTGCAGACCGCCATGGCGCCCGACCTGGTGCTGCTCGACATCGTCCTGCCCGGGCTGCCCGGCAAGGATGGCTTCGATCTGCTGGCCGCTATCCGCCGCAACGAAGGCTGGTCCAAGGCGCCGGTTGTCATGGTGACGTCGGAAGTGTCCGACGACCAGGTAATGAAAGGTTTAAAGGCGGGAGCCGATGGCTACATCTTCAAACCCTTCAAATGGGAAACGCTGTATTCCTGCATCCAGAGCGTGGTCGGCATCTGACGTCACCGCATGACGCGCCGGCATACCCGCGCTGGTATGCCGGCGCCGCTTTCCCTGGCATCGCCAGTAACGCGCCCGCAAAAAAATGCCTTCCTTGCACTCGCGCTGTTGATCTCCTTCCTTGTTGTTCCTTTCTTTTGTCTCCCCACGCACATAGGTCTCGCTGAGATTCATCGCCAGCCAGAAAGTAAGCTTGCGTAAAGGCTACAGGGCGCTCGGAAAATGCCTACCCGGCTAGACTGGCGCCACAGCGTTATTGGTTTAATGACATTATTTCAAAAGGAGATCCACATGCTGAAAACGACTTTGATCAAATGTGTACTGGGCGCCGCTGTTGCCACCGCTTTCGCCATGCCGGTCACCAGTTACGCCCAGGCGGGGAAGGCGACCATGGACACGCCTGCGGCGAGCGCGCTGAACAAGGCCGATCAGAAAATCGTGGCCGACATGGCACGCGCGAACATGGCCGAAATCGAGGCCGGCAAGCTGGCGCTGGCCAATAGCCAGAACGCGCAAGTGAAAGCGTTCGCGCAGCAAATGATCGACGACCACACCAAGGCGCTGGGCGACGTGACGCAACTTGCGCAAACCAAGGGCGTCACGCTCCCGACCGAGCTCGACAGCAAGCACAAGGCGATGGCCGCCAAACTGAGCAAGCTGACCGGCGATGCCTTCGACAAGGCCTACATGGCCCAGGCAGGCGTGGGCGACCACAAGGCCGTGCACGCGGCGCTGAAAAAGTTTGAAGCCAAGGCCAAGGACCCGGACGTCAAAGCCCTGGCCGCGAAGATGCTGCCGACCGTCGAACAGCACCTGCATTCGGCCATCAGCCTTGCCCCCGCCAAGGGCGGCGCCGCGCACGGAGGCGCCCACAACACGCCGATGGCGGGCGCCAAAACGCCGGCTCCGGCCGCTGGTGTCAAGCCGCCGGTGGTGGGCGAAGCGAACGAGCAGAACGCCGGCAAGCGTTAATGGCATGACTGTACCGGCGCAGCGCGCGCCGGTACGTGACGGCGGGGTTGGCCATATCAGTCTCGCCATGACTGGCATGATGCCGCTTTTGGGCTCGTTCTGGGTTCCGTATCTGTCGTATTTATCTCACTGATTCCATCCTCTTTGACGACTTCCCGGGCATACGGCTGACGTCGACTAAATTCCTAACAAAAATGTTGCGCCCTGTCATCTGAACGATAAAACGCGAAGCTTAAGTCAGACATCTGCTTTCGCCAATCGTTCAATTTTCCGGGACCGCCATGCCAGCCGCCTTCGTTGCGATCTGCCGTAGCCTGCCGCGTCACTTACGCCATCGGAAGGTGCCGGCATGAGCGAAGCGCCGCACAGCCTGCGCGACCTGATCAGCGATCGCCAGCACGACCGCATCCTGCGCCTGTCGTTTCCGCACGACGATGGCCCGGCCACGCAGTTGCTTGTTAACTCGCTCGACGCATCCGAGGCGTTGTCCAAGCCGTTTGAATACATCGTCGAGCTGCTATCGGACGAGCCGAATATCCCGCTCAAAAGCCTGCAGGGGAAGATGCTGTGCGTGCAGCTTGTGCGCAAGGATGGCAGCATGCGCTATTTCACCGGCCGGGTTTTCGGTTTCAGTCTCAAGACGGTCGATGGCGGCGTGTCGTATTACGAGGCGCGGATAGGCCCCTGGTACAACTATCTGGACATGCGCAAGGATAACTACCTGTTTCACAACACCACGCTTTACCAGCAGACTGCCAGCATTTTCGACGACTACAGTAACGTGGCCGACTGGGACTGGCGCGTGAGCGGTGCCGATACAATCATGACCGACGCCTGCCAGTTCGGCGAAACCGACAGCAATTACCTGGAGCGGCGCTGGGCAACGGCGGGCATTCTTTACTGGTTCGAGCATACGGAGCATGGCCATAAAATGGTGCTCTCGGATGATTCGACCAGCGCGCCGGCGATCGATGGCGATCCCGAGGTGCCATTTCAGCGGCATGCTGGATCGGCGGAAGAAGATGGCATCTGCGAATGGTCGCCGGGCCGTCAGATCACCCAGGGAACGTTGGCGCTGGCGTCCTATGATTTCAAAACCGGCCGGCGACAACATCGCTGCCAACGGTGCAGCAGCAGGGCGACGTGCTCTGTATCGAGTCGTACGAATACGCAGGAGCCTACGGCTTTAAGGACAGCGGCAATGCGCGCGAGGTAGCGCAGCGCCAGATCGAGGCGCTTGAAGCGGGTGGAAAGCAGTTCGATGGCACTGGCAATAACCGCCATGCCATGCCATGCCGGGCCGCTGGTTCCGGCTATCCGGACATTTTGATACCGCCACCTTGGGCGATGACGCGCAGGCGCGTGAATTCCTGATTACCGAAGTCCATCACAGCGCGAGCAATAATTACCACCGCAAGGCTGCCACGCCATCGCATTATGAAAATCGGCTCAAGGCGATCCGCAAAATCATCACCTGGCGGCCCCCGCGCGGGCATAACAGCAACGATACCCGCATTCACGGCATCCAGACCGCCATCGTTGTCGGTCCCGCCGGCGAAGAGATTCACACCGACGAATACGGGCGCGTACGCGTGCAATTCCACTGGGACCGCGCGGGAATCAACGATGAGAAAAGTTCCACATGGCTGCGCGTTGCCACGCCCTGGGCGGGCGCCAATTTCGGTATGACCACCATTCCCCGCGTCGGAACCGAAGTGCTGGTGCAGTTCATGGACGGCAATCCCGATCGTCCGATCATCACCGGCATGGTCCCGAATGTGAATACCATGCCGCCGTGGACACTGCCGGATAACAAAACCCAGTCCGGCATCCTGACGCGTTCCACGCCGGGCGGCAGATACGACAATGCCAATGCACTGCGTTTCGAGGACAAGAAAGGCGCGGAGCAGCTCTGGCTACACGCCGAAAAGGACCAGCTGACGGAAGTCGAGCACGATGAGGATAAATGGGTCGGCAATGACCGGCGCAAGACCATCGATCGCGACGAGACCAGTCATATCAGGCGCGATCGCACCGAGACCGTCCACCGCGATGAAACCATTACGGTCCATCACGACCGTACCGAAACGGTTGACCATGACGAAACCATCACCGTTCATAACAACCGCAGCGAGCGGGTCGACCATAACGAAACGATCAGCATAGGCAACCATCGCGATGAGGACGTGGGCAAGAACGAAACGATCCACATTGGCCAGAACCGCACCGAGACGGTCGGGCAGAACGAACGCATCACGATCGGGAAGAACCGCGACAAGGATGTTCGCAATAACGAGTCCGACAAGATCGGCAAGAACTGGTCGATCAAGGTGGGCCGCCTGAAGAAGGAAAACATCGGCATGGCCAATCTGGAGAATATCGGTCTGGCGCGCATGACCAATATCGGCATTGCGTACTCGCTGATCGTGGGGATGGTCCGTAATACCGCCGTGGGCGTGGTTGACCTGCTGACGGTAGGTAAATCGCGCAAGGTGACGGTGGGCGAGAGCCAGGAAATCAGCATCGGCAAGACGGAAACCAGAACCATTGGACAGAGTCATACCACGTCGGTGGGCGAACATCTGGAACTGGTTTGCGGAGCGGCCAAGATTGTCTTGCGCAGCGATGGCGGCATTTTTTTGCAAGGTACCCGGATTCATTTGCAGGGCAGCGCGCAGATCAACGCCGACGGCGGTGTGGTGCAGCTCAATTGCGGCGCTGCCCAAGCGCCGCCAGCGGCGCCAGCGGCGCCCGAGGTCAAGAAGGAAACGCCTTCCGACAAGACAGCGGCGACTGGGTCGTCGCTGGTCGATTGCGGCGGTCCGGGCGTGGTTGGCATGGACGCTGGACTGGAACGGTTGATGAGCGGGGAAATGAGTCCGTTGGCCGTATTTAAGGAACTCAAGAATCTCGCGCGAACAGCGAAAGCGGTCAAAAACGGCGATGTTGGCGCGATTGCGGATGTGATTGGATCGGTGGCCGGCAGTGCGGCGGCTGTGATCAAGGGCAGCGGCAAGGGCGCCGGTGGCATTTAACCGTTTTTCGATGCAGGGAGGCGTCAGCCATGGGAAAACCATCAGCCAGGCAAACGGATGACGTCGCGCATCCGCACGGAAGCGGCGCCATTCTGGAGGGCAGCGCCAATGTCCTTGTCGGAAATCTGCCTGCGGCGCGCATTGGCGACAAGGTCCAGCACAACGGCGCGAGGGATACCCTGGTCGAGGGCGAGAAAACGGTCCTTATCAACGGCAAACCTGCGGCATGCATGAGCGACAGGGTCAGCTGCCATGGCATTGTCACCGGAGGCTGCATGACGGTGTTGTTCGGGAAGGACAAGGACGAGACCTGCCTTATCGAAGCCGCCGCAGCGGGCGCGATGACGGTCCAACCAGGGAGCTGAGATGGGGAATGATGCGACCCGGAATGCGCTTCACCGCCTGCTCAGCGAGCGCAGCGGCACGCTGTATGCCTTGTACGACGCGGCGGCGGACAACCGTTTGCTGCTCGATTTGCAGCGGGATGGTGTGACGCATGAATGCCTGTACAGCGGCACCAAGGCAATCACGCTGCGTAATGTGGCGCCTTATCTGATCCCGTGCGCGCAGTTTCAGTCTGACGTAGCGGGCTTCATTGATCATGTCTGGCACCGGGGCGTGACGATGCTGGTTGAGTCGGATGCGGGGTGCGATGCGCTCAAGGTTCAGCTCAAGAAAAACAGTTTTGTCCGGAATAGCCAAGGGGTGGAATGCTACTTCCGCTACTACGACGCCCGTGCGTTTGCACGGTTTGTACGGCAGGCCAGTAACAATCAGCTGAGCCAGTTTTTTGGAAGTGCATGCGGGACTGTCTATTTTGCCGATGCCGCTAGCGGGAAGATGATTGCGTTGGCCAGGCGGAAGACAACGGTGATCAGCCGGATTCTCGATCCAGGCGTGATGCAGTTTCATGTGCGCGATATCGTTATCACTCAATAGTGAAGAGGGCGCAATGATTGAGTTCACGGCTGACCAGGAAAAACGTGCCATGCGGAGGGACTGTCGAATCTGGACGGAGTTCATGGTTGAGGCGTGGTACATGAGCGATCATCCTCACGCAACTGAGTATCGAGCGGCCGACCTGGTATCTGATTTGCGCAAGGTCTATTTCGCCTGTCGCGAAAATGATATTGAGAACGTACAACATATTTCGCTCTTGGGGTTCAAGGTCTTATACGCCAATATGCTTGGCTGTTCTCAGGAAGACATCACGGCCATTGTTCAATATTTTTGCGGGAATGCAAGAGCCGGAAATGCAGATTTTGCGACAAATTGGATAGAAACATATTTGGAAGAGGTTGATTGATATGGGCAAAAAAGGATCATCCGCCCCGGTGGTGCGAGTTGCACTGGTAGAGGAGAACTTGCCCGATTATGACAAAGATGAGTTGCAGAAAGAACGCGAACTGATTGCCAAATCCGAAGCATGTTTCGTTAGTGCAAAGCTGGCAAAGGAGGAAATAGAAAGGCTAACTAAAGAAAAAAAGGGTCTCAGTAAAAAAGATCCGGATTTCACTAAAAAATCAAGAGAGATAGAAGCGAGAATAGTGGCGCATCAGGGAGTGTCCAAAGCAGTTTGCAAGCTGCGGCATCCCGGATGCGTTCCGACCAAGGACTCAAAAAGAATACTCATTCCGAAATCCATTGGAGATGAAATTAATAGAAGAAATGGGACGAAAATTGATTTTGGCAAGCTGGTTGAGCTTGAAGGTGGGGAGCACACTGTTGCCTATGTGCCCTGGTGGCCTTATCTGAAAAAAGATAAACCAGTGATCACGTTTTATTCCAACACGCGGGATCCCAACATGCCGCGCCTTGCGGGGGGGTATGGTGGGGAACCACACAATAAATCCGGCGTTACCATTGGAGTCGGTGTGGATCTCGGACAGTTTGCATCAGATAAATTTCTAAAAAAAATGAAAGAGTGGAATAGCGGAGAGCATGCAATTTCTGCAGCAGAGGTGGAAGCATTGCATGAGAAAATTACTCCATATTTCCAGCTTATTGGGGGAGAGGCGTGCAAATTTTTACGCGAACACCCCTTGGAGTTGGACGAACGACAAACCAATTTTTTGGACAAAATTTCGCAGGACGACGCTTTAGAGGGAACCATGCATGTATATAAAAAACTGACCAAGTCCGCAAACGCTAAAGATTTTCATGAGCTGACTGTGGAGCAGCAAACAACATTGCTATCCCATACATATCAATATGGAACGCCCAGCAATCTTTTATTAAAGGCTATTGTGCAAGGAAAACGAAGTTTGATTCCTGATATACGTGAGAGAGAATATCTTTTCGACTCTATGCCAAGTGATAAGGAATGAAGGAGTTTGTATGAAAAATACTGTTTCCTGTCTACTGATGGCAATTTTAGTTTTTTCAATTAACGATGGAATGGCGAGGCAATCCATGAAAAAATTTAAGAATCCCGCTAATCAGTTTGTAGGAACATGGTGCGTTTATGATCACGATTGGCGGGAATTTTTAACCGTACCGATAGATTTGGAAAAGCAAATGCTGAAAGAAGCAGGATCTTTTCCGGTCGGGCAAGCAATACGAATCGAAAGGACAGGGTTGTCCTATATGCCTGGTAACTATAATTCTGAAAAAATGAATTTTGATGGCCCTATAGGCGAGGCATTGGAAGTGACGGTTCTTACTCCGTTTGAAAAGGATCTGTGTAAAACGTATTGGTCTGATCTATGCGCTCAACATCCAAAAAATTACATGATGAATTTTATGATTGTCGAGATTGTGAAATGGGATGCTGAGGATCGTGCGAGAAGGTCGATGTGGCCAAGCGTGAAACCAATTGAATATCATCTTGTCGATTTTAGCAAATCGCATAATATCGATGCCTGGTTTGACAGACAAGGCGACATGATATTGACAATTTATATGGACGGACAATCAAAGGATGGCAAGGGCAACGGCATTATGGGCGTGCGATTAAAGCGCATGAAAGAGCTCCCGACCACGCCGTAAGGTTGATTCGACCGGGATACTCCTTACGGAGTTATCTCGTTCGCACAATGCTTTCCATCCAAAAAACAAGCAATATTCCCGAACGTCACCTCCGCAATTTCCCGCATCGCTTCCACGGTAAAGAACCCCTGGTGCCCAGTCACCAGCACGTTCGGGAACGTCATCAAGCGCTGGAACACATCGTCTTCGATGATATCGCCCGAGCGGTCGTGAAAAAACAGCGACCCTTCCTGCTCATACACGTCGATCGCCAGAAACCCCAGCTGGCGCGATTTCAGCGCCTCGATCACGGCCGACGTATCGATCAGCGCCCCGCGCGAGGTATTGACCAGCATCGCCCCACGCTTCATTCCAGCCAGGCTGTCGCGATTGATCATGTGCCGGGTCGCGTCCACCAATGGGCAGTGCAGCGACACGATATCGGACTGCGCCAGCAAGGCCGGCAGATCCACCATCGTCCCCAGCGCGGCGAACTCCGGCGCCGGCGCGGGATCGTACCCGAGCACCTTGCAGCCGAAGCCGTTGAGAATGCGCGCCGTCGCCAGCCCGATCTTGCCGGTACCGACAATTCCCGCGGTTTTCCCGTGCAGATTGCTGCCCAGCAGTCCATCGAGCGCGAAGTTTCCCTCGCGGACCCGCGCGTACGCCCGGTGCGTGTTGCGGTTGAGCGTCAGGATCAGCGCCAGCGTATGCTCGGCCACCGCTTCCGGCGAGTAGGCGGGCACGCGCGCGACGAAAAATCCCAGCCGCTGCGCCGCTTCGATATCGACATTGTTGAATCCCGCACAGCGCATCAGCACCGCGCGCACGCCGACCTGGTGCAATGCGTCGAGCACTGGCGCATCGAGCCGGTCGTTGACGAAGGCGCACACCGCGTCGCACCCCTGGGCCAGCGCGACGGTGTGCAGCGCCAGCGCCGCTTCCTGATACACCAGTTCGATGTGCTGACTGTCTCGATGGGCTTTGAGCGCTTCATCGAGAAAACGCCGGTCGTAGGCCTGGGTGCTGAAAATGGCAATTTTCATGGTGTTCGGTTCCCGCGTCGATTGAGATGCGCCATCATAGCCCGGACAGCGTTGTCGACGTTGCATCATGCTGCATCCCGTTTGTGCCTCGCGTTCATGGGGGCGACGAATCGGTGCAATCAACGCGCTGTGCATGGGCTTGCGCGCGTATCATGGGCTTGCCCGCTTCCACTCCACTTCCGCCGCCGATGCTGAAAATCGATCCTGAGTTACTGAATAACGCCAGCATGTCGCCGCATCGCCGCGCATTGGAGCAGGGTTATCGCTGGCTGCGCTTCGAGGATGGCCTGGAAAGGCAGTTCCAGGCTTTTTTTACGCAGGGGCATTTGGTGCGCGTACGCGTGGCCGCTTATGTGAGTATTGTCCTCTTCATCATGTTCGTGCTGATCGATCTGGCCACGCTGCCCGCATATGTGTCGGTACGCACGGTCAGCATCCGCCTGACGCTGATTATCCCGAGCTTCATCATCGTGTTGTTGGCCAGCTACCGGGCCGCGTGGCGTCCGTTTCTCGGAACGGCTGTATTTACCGCCGCCCTGGTCACGGGCGTGAGCACCGTCGCGGTGATCGGCAGCGCGCTCGATGTCGGTTATCAGATCCCGTACGAAGGCATCCTGCTGGTGGCGCTGTTCGTGTACCTGATCGCCTGCCTGGAATGGCGGCGCGCGCTGTTTGCCAATATGGTGACCTTGTTCGCTTTCGTCGTCATGGAATTCGCGCTGCAGACCAATGCCCAGGCACGCCTGTACCAGATTGTTTTCATGTGCGCGGCCAATGGCGTGGGCGCGTACGGCGCCTACTTCCTCGAACACAGCATCCGCACCACTTTTCTGGTCGATACGCTGCTGCACGAACTGGCGGCGCTCGACGGCCTGACCGGACTGTCGAATCGGCGCAGCCTGAATATTCATCTGGAGCGCGTCTGGCGCCAGGCCCTGCGCGACCGGCAAGCGGTGGCCATCGCGATGATCGATATCGATTATTTCAAGCGCTATAACGACCGCTATGGCCACGCCCGCGGCGACGCGGCCTTGAAAGCCGTGGCCGACGTGATCGCCGGCCTGGCGCGCCGCCCGCTCGACCTGACCGCCCGCTACGGCGGCGAAGAATTCGTCGTGATCTGGCATAACCCGGTTCCCGGCGAATTGCAGGCGATGGGCGAGGTGCTCACCGCCGCGGTGGCGGCGCTCCACATCGAGCACCTCGATAGCGACCTGGGCAGGCTGACTGTCAGCGTCGGCGTGGCGATCGGCCTACCCTGCGCCGGCGACGATGCCGCAGCCCTGCTGCGGGCAGCCGACGAGGCGCTGTACCAGGCCAAGCACCTGGGCCGCAACCAGGTCGTGGTCAGCGAGCCGGTTGCGGCGCTGGTGTAGCAAAGAAAAGACACAAGCCACGCGGCAACTGTCTGTTTAACCTTCCATTGAGCGGATATGTTTACCCGCATTACTTTTTGTTATAGTGTCGACATTATTTGAACAGCGGAGATGTGGACATGAACGGAGCAGGTGGAACCAGCGGTGGCACGGGCCAGTTTTTTCTCGGCCTGATCATGATGTGCGGCGGTTTCTATTTACTGCTTAACGGGATCGTGGTCAGTTCCAATTTCGGATTCGGCACGCGTCTGTTCGGCTTCGGCTCGGGTTTTGGCATCAGCGGCGGCATGGTGCTCATTCCGCTGATGATCGGGATCGGCATGGTTTTCTATAATTCGAAGAATTACCTTGGCTGGCTGATTGCCCTGTGCTCGTTCGCGGCGCTGGTATTTGGCGTAATTTCCTCGGTCAGCATGAGCTTGCGCACCATGTCGGCCTTCGAGCTCATTTGCATCCTGGTGCTGGCGATCGGCGGACTTGGTCTGTTCCTGCGTTCGCTCAAGCCGGCGCAGGCAGCGCCGCCGCGGGCGCCATAAGGCGCTGGCGATGCGCATGCTGTGCGCATCGCCGTCCTTGTCAGGTTCCGCCGGTACGCATGCGCAGCCGCGCGCGCCATTCACCCAACGCCGATAACGCAGAATGAAATTCGCGCTCGATCAGGTCTGCTTCGGCACTGGTGACCACGCCGTCCATCAGCGCGCCCGACACGGCTTCGGCCACGGCCCCGACTTCGCTCATCACCCGGCATACCGTCTGCGACAGGTCGTCGCGGCCCACCTGTTCCGGTTGCGGCACGATGAAGGCGGCCATGCCGTGCCGGTTCAGCAGCGCATGCAGCGGCATCATCGCTTCCTGCACGCCGGCCTTGTGACAATGCTCGACGATGATGGAAACCTCCTCGAACGATGGGTAATGTGATGAAATGGTGGGCGACAGCTTATTGCGCAGAACATTGGCGGAAATGCCAATCTCCTTGGCCAGCATATCAATGCCTCCGGGATAGCGGCGTGCCACGCTGTACAGCGCGTCGTGCTGGTTCATGTCCAGATATTTACGAGTCATGGTGAATCTTGCCTATTTTTACCGGTGCATTGGCAGTATTGGTGCTGTTATGCTTCTTTCAACCTTCAACCCGGCCAAAGAAAAATGAAGTCAACTCAGATCATGTTGCTGCTGGCACTGCTGCTACCCGCCGCGGCCACAGTCACGGCCGGCGCGAAACCGGCATCAAGTTCGAGTTCGAGCTCGCGGTCGAGCTCGTATAAGAGTGGATTTTCCTCCCAAAAATCCAGTCCATCAAGTAGCAAGTCGTCAACGTCGTCGAAGAACTCGTCGTTCGGCTCGTTTGGGAGCCGGTCTTCGTCGCCGCCACCCCAGAAGTCCGGGTCGTCGTGGTCGGATCGCTCGCAGGACACCTCGCCGCCGCCGCAGAAGTCGGGTTCGATATGGTCGCAGCGTTCGCAGGATAGCAGCGCGGATGCGGGCAAGGCGGAGAAGAAGGGTTCGTTCGGGGGCTTCGGTTCCTTCGGCGGGGCGCCGGCGCGGCAGGACAGCGGCGCCCAGCCAGGGCAGCAGAAGTCGGGTTCGGTGCTGTCGCAACGCCTGGACAAGAGTAACGCCGAAGCGAACGCCTTGCGCACCTTGGAAGCGCGCAGGGCGGCCGAGCAGGCAGCCAATGCGCCGCGCGAGATCAAGCCGGTGCCGTCGTCGCAGCCATCGGGCGGGCAGTACGGATCGAACAATGCGGGGCAGTACGGCAATACGAATAGCGGCCAGTACAACGGCAACCGGAATGGCCAATATGGCGGCAATTCGATGCCGCCGATTATGGTGCCGCAGAATAATAACGGCATGGGCAATGCCATTCTCGGCTTCTTGCTGGGACGGTCGATGTCCAACTCGCATGCGAACAGCGGTTATCCGGGTAACACGAACAATAGCGGGATGGTCGGTACCGTTCCGGGCAGCGGCGCCAGCAGCACCGGTCCGGTAGCGGGGGCCGCAGCGCCGGCGGAACGCTCGCTCGGCAAATCGCTGCTGCGTACCTTTGTCTGGCTGGTGATCCTGTCGGTGCTGGCGTGGGTGGCTTATCTGGGATGGAAGTTTTTAAGGCGCGGCAAAGCGCCAAGCACGGCAAACTATTCTTTTGACAGGAACTGACATGGGTTGGAAGAACGCATTCGATTACATGCGCGGCATCGCCGGCAACCATGGCGCCGATGGCAAAGCGCGGCGCGAAGATGAAGGCTTGCCGCTCGGCGCGCGCATCGGCGGCATGCTCCAGCTGCAGATGTCGCCGCTGATCCGGGCGCAGGCCAACGGTTCGCTGATCGCCATGCCGCGCGATGCCGACACGCTGATTCTGGCGGTATCGCAGATCAAGCTCAATCTGGCGGGCGGGCTGTATCGGTATTACCTGGCCAAGGGCGACGACGATGCCAAGGAAAAGTTTTTGCAGCTGTACGCCGATAAGGACGGCAAGGTGGCCGAGATCATGTATTGCACCCAGCTGGCGCGCGTGATTCCGGAAACGGCGGAAGACCAGGATGCCTACACCGGCCGCTCCGGCTTTGGCCTGGGCGACCAGACCTACACCTTGTGGCGCGAGCAGCTCGACGACGTGGGCCTGAGCGAAGATGAACTGGCCACGGTCTTCGGCGACAGCGACCGCCTCGATTATGTGCGCGACGCGGGCGACCGCAACGCCACCTTCGTGGCCCCGTTCATGGGCACCGAAACCCGGATCGACGACGCCGGCGGGGTGCAGGGTCTGAAGCAGGAAATGTATTTCATGCCGTACGTGCGCGAATTGGCGGGCGGCGGCAGCGAATATTTGCTGATCACGACGGAGATCATCTCCAGCGTGAATGGCGATAACTCAAAACGCGGTATCCATGTCGATTTCGTCATTGGCATACCGGTGGAGCAAGAACGGGTCGTTATTCAGTAACGGTTCGGTAAAGGCAGTCTTACTTAACAACGAAAGGGATTCAAGATGAGCAATGCAAGTGGATGGGGACTGACGGCGCGTTTGATTTCGAAGCACTTCGGCGTGCTGGGCGACCGTATATCGTCAGCGATCGCCAATTTTGACCCTGAAACGGCGACCGAGGCCGACCGCGACCGTCTGGCCGACACCCTGCGCGCCACCGCGCAAGTGCTGGCATCGGCGCGCTCCTCCTTCGAGAAGGAACACAAGGATGTGATCAACCTGCGTGCGCTGATCGCCAACGACGAAAAAGCCACGGAAACGCTGGCCGAACGTCTGGCCGCGGGCAAGATTTCGGAAGCCACGGTGACCATGTTCTGCGAC
The DNA here is from genome assembly GCF_030846505.1 of Massilia pseudoviolaceinigra. NCBI lineage: Bacteria > Pseudomonadati > Pseudomonadota > Betaproteobacteria > Burkholderiales > Oxalobacteraceae > Massilia > Massilia pseudoviolaceinigra. The sequence goes on from NZ_JAVCWL010000038.1 coordinate 40,510, forward strand.
GAACTCGAAGCGAACAAGAGCCGCCTGCCACAAGAGATCCAGGAAGAAGCCGACGCCAAGGCGTACATGGACGAGCTGCAAAAGATCATCGATGCGCTGTCCAAGCAGCTCGCCGAGTTCGATGCCCAGGCCAAGAAAGCGCTGCAGCAGCTGGCAGCGGCCCAGGCGCAGAAGGATCTGCAAGCGATGCGCGCCGAGCGCCAGAGCCAGCTCGCGGGCCTGACCGGCATGAAAGGCAATTCGACCGCGCTCAACGCATTGACGCGCCGCGCCCAGGAAGTGAGCAACGAAGCCGAAGGCATGCGCATCGTCGCCGACATCGGCCAGAAGCCGCTCGACCAGGCTGCCGAAATCGATGCAATCCGCAAGTCGGTGCAGAACGACACCAGCGGCGAAACCGCGCTGCAACGCCTGCAACGCCTGTCGGGCAAGCCGGCCGCCGCGTAAGTAGCGATATCACCGGGCCGCCATGCGCATGGCGGCTGCGGCACACATGAAAACGGCCTCTTTCGAGGCCGTTTTTTTATTCCATCGCTTGAACGCGGATCAGAAATCGACGGTGAACCCGGCGCCCACCGAGCGCTGCGAATAGTTATAGTCGATCAAGCTTTGACCGTAGCCGGAAAACAGCTGGACATAGCCTTTCAGGTTGGTCGTGAGCGGATACGACATCGCCGCCTGGATCGCGCCATGGTCGGTCGACATGTTCCGGCGCGCCATGATCGAATACTCGTAGCCATCCTTGCGATAGCTGGCACGCACATCGCCGCGCGCCAGGAAATCGGTGATGTCGGCGTTATCGTTGTTCGATTTGGCATTATCCAGACGGCGCCACAGGCGTGCGCTCATCGCGAAATTGCCACGGTCGATACCCACTTCGGTGTACAAGCGGTTCCAGCTGCGCGACAGGGTCGAGGTCTGCCCGTTCGACTGGTGAATCAGGCCGAAATTGACGAAGCGCAGATTGAACCCGGCGAACGATTGGTTGATCGGCACAACCGCCATGATTTCAGGCTGGTAGTTCGTTTCGCGGAACGGGCTCGATTGCGAGCGGTTGTACGCCTGCCAGAAACTCTGCTGCGTGTAGCCGAGCCAGATATCGACCGGCAAGCCCGCGACCTGTTCGGCGGCCTTCATTTTCAGGCTCAGCTGATAAGTCAGCTCCACGCGCTTGGTTTTCAGGCCGGCCGGTGTGAAATGGCGGTATGGCTCATCGTTCGACGAGGTGCTGTAGTTGGCCACCAGCAGGTAATTCTCGCGGTGCGGACGGAAGGAAAACACGCCGCGGCGCGACGCCTTGGTCAATTCCCACAACTGCTCGGTACGCGAAATCGGCGTTTCCGGCGGTGCTGGCGTGGCCGATGCCACGGCTGGGATCGGCGTTGCTGGCTCGGCTGGCTCACCCTTCTTGGCGGCTGGAGCGGCGACGGTCGCGTCCGGCGTTGGATTGCCGGCAACGGTGTCGGCCGTGGCCGCCTTGGTGAGCGCGTCGAAGCACCCGAGTCGCGCGCTCGGGTCGCCAAGCACGGAGCAGCGCAGCATTTGCTGCTCGAGCTCGCCTGCCTGGGCGGCGCCAGCGGAGATAAAAAGGGTGGTCAGGAGGAGGGGCAGTCGGGCGGCGCGCATGTGGGATGTTTCTAAAATGACAAAGGGTGATTACTGTAGCGCAATATGAGAAAAGATGTCGCGCTGCATGTATTTATTGTTGCAGCGCCGCATCAGGTGTCGCCTGCGTCATCGATGTAGACAGCGGTGTCGTGCGGCACGGGTTCGGGCACTTCCAGCACGAGGCGGTCGATTTTTTCGTACAGCGCGAGCCGAAATTCGTCGCGGTCGAGGGACAGGTGGCAGCGCCTGTGGCAATTCGGACACAGCGCGGCGGTATTCGATGGCTTGTCGGAGCCGTGGCTGGCGAGCGGCATGACGTGATGCACTTCCAGATACGGAAAGCCGTCGGTGCCCGTGAACGGCGCCGGCATGTCGCAGCCTTCGCAGATGCCGCCGGCGAGCTTGAGCACCCAAGCCTTGACCGCCGGATCGCGCACGTAGCGCAAGGTGTGGGTCATCACTTGGGCGGGCGCGGCTGTTCCGGCGGGCATGCCACCGCCGGGCTGGCGCAGCAGCGCGGTGACCTTATGCGCAAGCTCGCGCTCGTCGGCCGTGTGCTGGTAGATCGTCAGCGTTTCCAGGCCGTTTGCTTCCAGCATCTGCTCGATGCGCAGTTTGACGCTGCTGCCCACGTTTCTGGCAGGGCGGTAGCCGATGATATGGGGAAGGCGTAGGTCGAACAGGGTGGAGGAGATATTCTGCATCCGGAATTCGACGGCGGACTTGGTGCGCCCGGCCAGCGCGCCTTCGCGCAACTGCCGGTTCACTTCCGCCTTGTTGATGGGCTCGCCGACCAGTTCGCTGCGCAGCATCGCCACGTAGGCACGCACGGCCGCAGCCAGCTCGTCGTCGGTCCAATCCGTACTTGTGGTCGATGCCTCGGGTGGAAAAGAAACAGGCATCTGGATGGGTGGGCGCGGTCGATAAGGGAACGCGGCCAGTGTACCAGGTGTTCAATTTCTTTTATATAAGACCGCAGGTCATCCCGGGCCTTCAAGCGATCAGCTTCAGTCCCGGCGGCAGCGATTCCCCCAAAATCCAGCGTTCGGTCGCCTGATCGAGCTGCACCACCTGCCGCACCATCGTGATGGTCGCCGGCGGCGCGTTGATCGCCACCAGCCGCTGCACGATCCGTTCGCGCAATGCCAGCGGCAGGTCGCGCGAACGGTCGTCGGTCATGCGCGCCAGGTGCACGGCGGCAAAGGCGGCCGACTCGACCCGCTTCCAGTCGAGCGCCAGGATGGCATCGAGCCAGCCCTCGACCACCTCGGTCGGCACCACGTCGTGCGTGCTGCCGTGGAAGGGCTGGCGCGCGCCGATGCGGCCCAGCGCCCACAGGTAGCGGCTGGCGCTGGTGCTGTCCTTGCCCGGCGCGGCTGGCGCTGCCTGGATGCGCTCCAGCAGCCATCCGCCGATTTCCGCCTTGTAATCGACCGGAATGCGTTCGAGCGAAGCGCCCAGGCGCAGCATGTCGTCATCGCTCCCGGCCACCACCGTGGCGCTGGCGTCGCCGCCTTCTTTATTGGTTTGCAGATTGAAGGCGAAGTCATCGAGCAGGCGCAATTGCTCGGTAGTGCCCAGCCCGCCTGCGACGCGGCGCCACAGGGTCCACCATTCCGCGCGCGCCTGCTTGTCGTTGGCATGGCGCACGCCGGCCTCGAACAGGGTCCACAGCTGTTCCAGGCGCCATTCGTCGAGCGCGTAGCCGAAGCCTGGACGCAGGCAGTAGCCGGCCAGGTTCAGCCACACCCGTTCATGTTCGGCGGAGCGGCGCCTTCCGCGCGCGCGCTGCCACAAGGCGTCGAACAACTGGCGCAGCAGCGGCGTGTGCCATTGCTCGCGGTCGCCCAGCAGTTGCTCCAGTTGGGCGCGCAGCTGCTTGACTTCCTTGGCCGTCACCTGCTGCCCGCTCTTGCCGAAAATGCGGTCGATCTTGTCGATGGCCCCCGTCAGCTGGGGAGAGCGCACGCCGTCCGCATTGCCGTTCCCGGCCTCCGCGCTGTCGTGCCGCAGGTCGAATTCCAGCAGCCAGCGCTGGCCGGCATCGGTCAGGTTGACGCAGTGCATTTCCAAGGTGCCGACCTCGGTCAGCGCGGTGGCCAGTTGCACGGTGGTTTCCTGTTTGCCGCCCGCCGGCTTGGCCTTGCCGTTGGCCGCGTGCAGCACGGTTGCAATGGGCGGCAAGCGCACGTATTTCGGATCGTCCAGGTCGACCAGTTCGCCGGGCGTGGGCGGCGCATCGGCGCCGTCGGCATTCGACGTCATCACGTGAAAGCGCACCGGCTGCCCCAGGCGCAAGGCGAAGGTGCGGTCCTTGAGCAGGATTTCACGGCCGGCTTCGCTGCCGCGCGGCAGGATGCAGATGCCGCGTTTCGGCCCCGTGCCTGCCTCGTCGAGCACAAGGAAATAGCTGCGCGCCGCGCCGGCATCGATGCGCGGCGCATGGCCTTGCAGCGACAGGGCATAGGCCACCGCGCCACGGGCCACGGCCACGTCCGGATTGTCGTTGTGCAGCAGGCGCAAGGGTGCGCCGCGCCAGTTGCCCAAGGTTTCCTGCAAGCGCTCGACCAGCGCGTCGGCGCGGAACACGCCGCCGTTGAGCAGCAGGGTATCGGGCATGGCCGTGCCGTCTTCCTGCGCCGCTTGCAGGGCACTGGCGTGCTGCTGCAAAAAGTCGGCGATGTGACGGGTGACGGCCGGATCGCGCGCGTATGGCAAGCCGAACTCCACGATGCCGGCGCGGCCCTGCTGCACGCGGTCGCTGGCCGCTACCAGCGGGAAAAAGCCATCGACGATGATGCTGCCGACTTCATCGCGCGTCAGCGCCACCGAACGCATGCCGCCGATCATGCGCGACCCGGAGCCCAGCAAGGTCACCTGTGCCTGCTCGGGCGCATCGGCCGCCAGCAATTGCTCCTTGGCGGCGCGGCAGCGTTCCATCAATTGAGAGAGGGCACTGGCCGACAGATGCGCGCGCGGCTGATCGGTGCCCGCCATCTGCGCCATTTTCGCTTCCGTTACATGGGCCAGTGCCAGGTCCATGTTGTCGCCGCCGAGCATCACGTGGTTGCCTACGCCGATGCGCGTCAGTTGCGGCTGGCCATCGTGCAGATCAACCTTGATGAGGCTCAGGTCGGTGGTGCCGCCGCCGACGTCGCACACCAGCACCATGCGCGTGTGCGCGAGTTCCCCGGCCAGTTCGCCCCGATGGCGGAACAGCCAGTCGTAGAAGACCGCCTGCGGCTCTTCCAGCAGGCGCAGTTGATGCAGTCCGGCCTGGCGCGCCGCGCTCAGGGTCAGCGCACGCGCGCCTTCATCGAACGATGCAGGAACCGTCAGCACCAGTTCTTGTTGTTCCAGGGGATGAGCGGGAAACTTGCTGTTCCACGCCGAGCGCAGGTACGCCAGATAGCTAGCGCTGGCCGCCACCGGCGACACCTTGGCCACATCGGGCGCGGCGCCCCATGGCAGGATCGGCGCCAAGCGGTCCACCGCCGTGTGCGACAGCCAGCTTTTGGCGCTGGCCACCATGCGGCCCGGCACTTGCGCACCGAGCCGGCGCGCGAGTTGGCCGATGACAATCGGCTGCGCTTCGGCATGATCTTGCGGCCACGGCAACCGCACATCGGCCGCCGGCAACTCACCGTCGGCCGGGTGGTAGCGCACCGACGGCAGCAGCGGCAAGGCCGCCAGCTGGCCTGGCGCCACCAGCTGCCCGATCTCGAACAGTGTGATGGCGGCGCGCCCATCCGCCTGCGCATCGATGGGCGCGTACGCCACCACGGTATTGGTGGTACCGAGGTCGATGCCGACGATGTACTGGCGCGCCACGCCGTGCCCTAGCTGTTGCCGCGCACGTCGAACTCCACCTTCCAGCGCTCTTCGCCCTGGACGGCTTGCGCCACCAGTTCCAGGGTGCCGGTATCGGTGGCAACGGCGGCCAGGGTCACCGCGACCACGTCGCCCGCCTGGCGTCCTTCAGCAGGCAGGGTGGCCTGGATTTCGCCGACTTCCTGCATGTCGTCCGGATTCCAGAAGTCGAGCAGATCGCCCAGGCGGTCCTGGCGCCGTACCGACGAGCCGAAGAAGCGCAGGGTGATGGCGTGCCCGACCACCAGACCGAATTGCTGGGTCTTGAGTTGCGCTTCGATGCCTTCTTCCATGCCGAATGGCGCCACGCACAGCAGCTGGATCGGTGGCTCGAAGCCAGGTACGGCTGGCATCGACGATTCGATGGCCACATAGTAGGCGCGCGCGGTGCCGCCGCGGATGCGGATGCCCTTGCCGCGCCGCACGTAACCGTAGTACGCGGCGCCGCGCGCCACTGCCAGGTCGAGGTCGGCGCCGGTGAGCATGCGCGCAGGTTCCGCGCCTTCGCCGGCCAGCCAGTCGTTGAGGGTGGTGAGGGTGCGTTCGGCCAGCACATCCGACTTGAACACGCCGCCGTTGAACAGGACGGCGGTCGGGTGCAGGAAGCTGGCGCCTTCGCTGGTCTTGCCGGCGAAGCCTTCCAGTTCGGCCGTGGCGCCGGCCTGACGGCCCAGCAGGGCGGCCAGGTGGCGGGTGACGCCGGCATCCTGCGCATACGGCAGGCCCAGCTGGACCAGACCGCCGCGCGGGCGGCTGACCGGACGCGCCGCCGCTTCCACCTGCGGGAAGAAGCCTTCGAGGATGGTGGCGCGCACTTCTTCCTGGGTCAGTTCGGTGCGGATCGATCCGCCGATCAGCTTGGAGCCGCGGCTCGGCACCACGATCGGCTGGGTGGCCAGCTGCGCATCGCTGAGCAGGTTTTCCTTGGCCGCGCGGCAAGCGTAGGCCAGCGCGCGCATTTGCCACGCGTCCAGCTGGGTGCCGGTGGCGGCAACCTTGCGCGCTACCAGGTGGGCCAGCGCCAGGTCCATATTGTCGCCGCCGAGCAGGATGTGGTCGCCCACGGCGATGCGGTGCAGTTCCAGGTTGCCGTCGCGCTCCAGGACGGTGACCAGCGAAAAGTCGCTGGTGCCGCCGCCCACGTCGATGACGAGGATGATGTCGCCCGGCTTGGCATCCTTGCGCCAGCGTCCGCCGCTGTTCTGGATCCAGTTGTAGAGCGCCGCTTGCGGTTCTTCCAACAGGGTCAGGTTGACGTAGCCGGCCGCCTTGGCCGCTTCCACCGTCAGCTCGCGCGCGGCCGGGTCGAACGAGGCCGGAATGGTGACGGTGATGTCCTGCTCGTCGAACGGGGCTTCGGGATGGGCCGCGTTCCACGCATTGCGCAGGTGCGCCAGGTAGCGGGTGGACGCTTCCAGGGGCGAGAGTTTGGTCACTTCCGGTGGCGCGTCGCTCGGCAGGATGGCCGCGCGGCGGTCCACGCCGGGATGGCACAGCCAGCTCTTGGCGCTCGACACCAGGCGGATCGGCGTTTGGGCGCCGCGCGCGCGGGCGAATTCGCCGACGGCGTAGTCTTGCGTGCTGGTCCACGGCAGGTTCAGCGCGCCGGGCGGCAATTCATCGCCGTGCGGCATGTACAGGAAGGAGGGCAGCAGGTGGCCGTTACCGACTGCGCCGGCGTCGACCAGTTGGGGAATGTCGAGTACGCCGTGGGTGGTTTTTTCGCCATCGCTGGCGGTCAGGTCGACCCAGGCCAGGGCGCAATGGGTGGTGCCGAGATCGATGCCGATCGAGAAGTAGGCGTTGCTCACAGTTCCACCTCCGCCTGGGCCAGCACGGTGGCGTCGTGGCCGGCGGCCAGGGTTGGCAGGCGGACGTCGGCGGCGCGCCAGCCGCGGTGGCTGATGCTGCCGTTGAATGGGGCCTTGCCGACCACGTTGCCGGTCAGGCGTACGGCGCGGGCGTCGAAGCCTTCGTTCAGGGTGACGCGGCTGCCTTCGGCTTCGTCGCGCACGGGGACGATGGTGAAGTGTTCGCGCAGTACCTTGGCGCAGCCTTCATGGACCACGCGCGCGGCGGCGCCGATGTCGGCGTCGGAGAAGCCGCTCAGGTTTTCCTGGGTGAAGTCGATCAGGCGGGCGTCGCGCTGGAACAGGGAGAGCAGTTGCAGGGCGGTGTCGGGCGTGGGGGCTGCTGGTTTCGGCGCTGGCGCTGGTGCGGCGGCGACCGGGGCGACCGGTACTGGGGCCGGCGTTGGCGCGGGCATGCCATCACGCACGCGCTCGATGCGGCCGGCGAAGCCGCCATCCGACAGCGCGCCGAAAAAGGCGCCGAAGGCGATCGGAATGCGGCGCAGGAAAGAAGGCGGGTTGTTGTCCGGGGACGGGTGATTCGAATTCGGCGACGAGTCGATCATCAATTACTCCTGAGTATGCCGGCTGTGTGTCGGACTGATAGGGTTGGCCGGGCAAGGTGCATGGTGCCACGGGGCCGGAACCGGGATTGTATGCTGTGTAGGGCCTAAATTTATGCTGCGCGGCAGTATAAATCATTTGGTTACGACGCTGGTTGATGCCGCTCTGTATCATCAACGCAAAAAACTAGCCGGCGCGGGCGGCAACTGCGGTAGAAGGGCGCCTGCGCTATGATGTTCTCATCACGTCTCACGAATGACACAGCATGAATTCTATCGATAAAATTACCATTCGCGGCTACAAGTCAATTCGCTCATTGGAAAAGCTCAGGCTTAGCAATCTTAATGTGCTGATTGGCGCCAATGGTGCAGGGAAGAGCAACTTCATCAGTTTTTTCCGCTTGTTGGCGCGCCTGATGGCGAGCGAGTTGAACTACTATGTCGCCAAAAACGGTGGGCCTGAGACCTTCCTCTATCATGGCCGCAAACGCACGCCCCAGTTAGAAGCGGAAATGTATTTTGGCAACAACGGCTACAAGCTTGCGCTTGAACCCACGCAAGGAAATGGCTTTATTTTCGCTAAGGAACACTTCTATTGGGACTACATTGGCCGCGATTTTCCCCTAGGAGTTGGTCATGCCGAGACCGAGTCGGGCAATGGGCGTCATGCCAACATCGCTGCCTACGTTGTGCCATCCGTTAAGAGTTGGATCGTCTATCACTTCCACGACACCAGCGACAGTGCGCCGATGAAGCAAAGCTGCGCATTAAATGATAACGCCTGGCTGCGGCCGGACGGAGCAAATCTCGCTGCCTTTCTGTACCGCGTGCAGCAGCAGTTCCCGGATCATTTCCGCCGAATTGCCGATACGGTACGCCTGGTTGCGCCCTTCTTCGCAGAATTTCAATTGCGCCCCAATCCGCTGGACCCGAATTCGATACAGTTGGAGTGGCACGAAAAGGGCAGTGATTTTCCTTTCCTCGGCCATCAACTATCGGACGGCACGTTACGATTCATTTGCCTCGCTTCAGTCTTGTTGCAGCCGGATGAACTGATGCCGGCAACGATCCTGTTCGATGAGCCGGAACTTGGTCTGCACCCGTATGCGATTGAGCTGCTTGCATCGCTGATGCGCCAGGCGTCCAGTCAGCACCAACTGATTGTGTCGTCCCAATCAGTCGAATTGCTCAATCACTTCGACCCGGGACATGTGATTGTTGTCGACCGGGAAGATGATCAGTCCACCTTCAAACGTCTTGATGCGGCAAAGCTAAAGGATTGGCTTGACGAATATACCTTGGGCGACTTGTGGAAACGTAACGTATTCGGCGGGAGACCACGATAATGGCTGGCCACCATACGCGCGTGAACATCTTGGTTGAGGGCCAAACCGAAGAAACATTTGTGCGTGAACTGCTGGCGCCGCATTTGGCGGATTTCCAGGTGTATTTGACTCCGCGCATTATCGAAACCAGCAAAGGCCACAAGGGTGGCGTCGTTAGCTTTGGCAAAATTGTCCACCAAGTTAAACTGTGGTGCATGCAGGACCCGACCGCCAAGGTCACGACAATGTTTGATGTGTACGGCTTACCGTCGGACTTTCCTGGCGTAGGCACCTGGAACAATAATCAGTCAGCGTCGTTGCAGGTTGCTACGCTGGAAGCTAGCTTGGCTGCGAGCGTTTCCCAGCCGAACCTGATTCCTTATCTGCAAATGCATGAATACGAGGCATTGTTGTTTAGTGACTTGACAGCATTCCAATATGCAGACGTGCCGCAGGTCGTGATCGACGCTTGGCAGATGGAACTGGCCCAATGCGGAAGCCCGGAGCAGGTAAATAACTCCAAGTTGACCGCACCATCGAAACGCCTGATTGCACGCTGGCCTCGTTATGCATACGCCAAGCCGCAGTTTGGCGTCTTGATTGCACTTGAGATTGGATTGCCGCGGATTCGTCAACAGTGTCCCCGGTTCAACGAATGGGTGCAAGCTCTCGAAAGTATGTAGCGCGCTGACACGAGAATTTTTTCTCTCGTGCTAGCGCCACCGCACATTCACCATTCCCAACCTGTCAGGATGTGGAACCCGTTAATCAGCTTAGGCGTCGATGTTACCCGCGCGCAGCGCATTCGACTCAATGAAATTCCTGCGCGGCTCAACCTCGTCGCCCATCAGCGTGGTGAAAATCTGATCCGCCGCAATCGCGTCATCAATCTGCACCTTCAGCAAACGGCGCACAGTCGGGTCCATCGTGGTTTCCCACAGCTGTTCCGGGTTCATCTCGCCCAGCCCTTTGTAGCGCTGCTTGCTGACGGTGCGCTCGGCTTCGTCGCGCAGCCATTGCATAGCGTGGTGGAAGTCGTCAACCGCCGATTCCTTCATCCGCTCGCCTTCGCCGCGGCGGATAAACGCGCCTTCGCCGATTAAACCCTGGAACGTCGCCGCTGCACTGGCCAGCGTCGAGTAATCGGCACCCTGCACGAAATCGGCATCGATCGAGCTGACCTGGATATTGCCGTGGTGCATACGCTCGATGCGCAGCGCGTGTTTTTCGCTCAGGTCGTCCGAACGTACAGTCACCTTGACTGCTTTGTCGTCGATCATCTTTTCCATCGCGGCGGCCGATACCCCGGCGTTGTCCAGCGTGTCCAGATTGAGCGTGACGCCGGTCATGATGGCGGTCAGCGCGGCGCGGTCGATCACGCGCGTCAAGCGCATCATGATCGCGTTCGCCAGGTTGAACTGGCGTACCAGTTCGGCCAGCGGTTCGCCGGAAATCGGTTCGCCGCCATCGCGCGGGGTCAGCATGGCGGTATTTAACGCCACCGTCATCATGTAGCTCGCTTCTTCCACGTCATCCTTGAGATAACGCTCGTCGCGGCCCGCCTTGACCTTGTACAGAGGCGGTTGCGCGATGTAGATATGGCCGCGTTCCACCAATTGCGGCATCTGGCGATAGAACAACGTCAGCAGCAGCGTGCGGATGTGGGCGCCGTCGACGTCGGCATCGGTCATGATAATGATGCGGTGATAACGCAGCTTGTCGACGTTGAATTCGTCCGGTCCGATCGAGGTACCCAGGGTCGCGATCAGGGTCGTGATCTGTTCCGACGACAGCATCTTTTCAAAGCGCGCCTTTTCCACGTTCAGCACCTTGCCGCGCAGCGGCAAAATGGCCTGGAATTTACGGTCGCGCCCTTGTTTTGCCGAGCCACCTGCCGAATCACCCTCGACGATGTACAGTTCGCACAGCGCCGGGTCTTTTTCCTGGCAATCGGCCAGTTTGGCCGACAGACCCAAACCATCCATCACGCCTTTGCGGCGGGTCAGGTCGCGCGCCTTGCGGGCCGCTTCGCGCGCGCGCGCCGCTTCCACGATTTTGCCGCAGATGATTTTGGCGTCGTTCGGCTTTTCCATCAGGTAGTCGGTCAGCGTCTTGGCGACGATTTCCTCGACCGGGCCGCGCACTTCGCTCGATACCAGTTTGTCCTTGGTCTGCGAGCTGAATTTCGGCTCGGGCACTTTCACCGACAGCACGCAGGTCAGGCCTTCGCGCATGTCGTCGCCGCTGATTTCAACCTTGGCTTTCTTGGCGAAATCGTGCTCGTCGATATATTTGTTGATGACGCGCGTCATCGCCGCGCGCAGGCCGGTCAGGTGGGTGCCGCCGTCGCGCTGCGGAATGTTATTGGTGAAGCACAGTACCTGTTCGTTGTAGGCGTCGTTCCACTGCATGGAGACGTCGACGCTGATATTGGTGCCCTGGTCCGACAGGCGCTCACCGGTTGCCTGGAACACGGTCGGGTGCAGCACGGTCTTGGCTTTGTTGATGTACTCGACGAAGCCGCGCGTGCCGCCTTCGAAGGCGAAGATTTCTTCCTTGCCGGTGCGCTGGTCGGTCAGTTTGATGTTGACGCCGTTATTGAGGAACGACAGTTCGCGAATCCGCTTGGCCAGGATTTCGTAGTGGAATTCGACGTGCGTGAAAATCTCTTCGTCGGCCCAGAAGTGGACGTCGGTGCCGCGCTTGTCGGTTTCGCCGATGACCTTGATCGGCGAAACAGCCACGCCGTCGATCATTTCAATTTCGCGGTTTTGCGGCACGCCGCGCACGAATTCCATGTAGTGCACTTTGCCGTCGCGGCGGATGGTCAGCTTGAGCAGTTTCGACAGGCCGTTGACGCAGGACACGCCCACGCCGTGCAGGCCGCCCGAAACTTTGTACGAGTTCTGGTCGAACTTGCCGCCGGCGTGCAGTTCGGTCATGACGATTTCGGCAGCGCTGCGCTTCGGCTCGTGCTTGTCGTCGAATTTGAGGCCGGTCGGTACGCCGCGGCCATTATCGGTGATCGAAATCGAATTGTCGGAGTGGATCGTGACGTGGATTTCGGTGCAGTGACCGGCCAGCGATTCGTCAATTGAGTTGTCCAGCACTTCGAACACCAGGTGGTGCAGGCCGGTGCCGTCCGAGGTGTCGCCAATGTACATGCCGGGGCGCTTGCGCACCGCTTCCAGACCTTCGAGGATCTGGATTGACGAGGCTCCGTATTCTTCGATCTTGGCGGGGATTGCTGGTGTGTTCTCGGACATGGACTGCTTTCTCAAAAAACGATGTATCGGGTACTAAAGGTGGAAACTACTTCGACGTTCCCGCACCAAGGTGGCACTCGGCGGGAACCCAAGTTATATGCGTCGCGGGTAGCGCTGCAAACTTGGGTTCCCGCCTGCGCGGGAACGACGGGTTTAGGTTCCGGGTATTGCTTGCTGCTTAAATCCGCATCGGCATAACGACGTACTTGAAGTCCGCGTTATCCGGAATCGAAATCAGCGCCGACGAGTTCGAGTCGCCCAAGGCGATGTTGATCTGGTCGCACTTCAAATTGTTCAACACGTCCAGCAGATACGTCACGTTGAAGCCGATGTCGACGCTGTCGCCGCCGTAGTCGATCTCCAGCTCTTCAACCGCTTCTTCCTGATCGGCATTGGTCGAGCTGATCTTCATGCTGCCCGGGCTGATGATGCAGCGTACGCCCTTGAACTTGTCGCTGGTCATGATCGCCGCGCGTTGCAAGGAACGCAGCAGCTCGTCGCGGCCGATCGTGAAGTCGTTCTTGTAGCCCTTCGGAATCACACGCGTGTAATCCGGGAACTTGCCTTCCACCAGCTTCGAGACCAGCTCGATGTCGGCAAACGTCAGCTTGACTTGCGAAGTCGAAATGTCCAGCTGGACCGTCTCGTCGCTTTCTTCCAGCAAACGCTGCAATTCGATAATCGTCTTGCGCGGAATGATGACTTCCTGGCGCGTGAATTCCTGCTCGGTCTCGACCTGGCAAAACGCCAGGCGGTGGCCGTCGGTCGCCACGGCGATCACGTTGCGGCCGTCCAGCACCAGCAGCAGGCCGTTCAGGTAGTAACGGATGTCCTGTTGCGCCATCGAAAAGTGCACCATGTTGAACAGGTGCTTGAGCGTTTTCTGCGGCAGGGTGACTGTGGCGTTGTAGGTGTCCGCGACCGAGACGGTCGGAAACTCTTCCGCCGCCAGGGTTTGCAGCGCGAAGCGCGATTTGCCGGTCTGCACCGTCAGGCGCTTGTTCAGCAAGGTCATCGTCACGTCGCCCGACTCGGGCAGGGCGCGCAAAATGTCCAGCAGCTTGCGCGCGGCCACGGTGGTACCGGCCACATCGGCACCCGAGCCGATGCTGGCGTGCGTCGTGATCTGCACTTCGGTGTCCGTCGACAGGAACGAGACGTTTTCGCCGTCCTTGCGGATGAGGATATTGGCCAGAATCGGCATAGTGTGCCGACGCTCGACAATACCGCTCACGATCTGCAGTGGCCGGAGAAGGGTATCTCGGGTGGTTTTGACCAATTGCATAGTAATCCTCGGTAGAGTTGTCAGAAATGTACTGTATGGCCCGGTAAGCAGTGCCGCTACGCTGGCCGCCCCCGGCAAGCGGACTTGCCTTGAGGCTGACAACGCAACAACAGGGCCACGGTAACCTTGCTGCTAATGCTATATTTTGCCAGAAATTGCCGTCCGCACATTAATTCAGGCTTTAACCCTTCAAAGTCTGTTCCAGGACGTGCAGCTCGTGGTTGCACTCCGCGTTCTTGGTGCGGTCGAGTGCGATCTTGCGCACCGCGTGCAGCACCGTGGTGTGGTCGCGTCCGCCGAACAGTTCGCCGATCTCCGGCAAGCTCTTCTGCGTCAATTCCTTGGCCAGGTACATCGCGATCTGGCGCGGCCGCGCAATGTTCGCAGGCCGGCGCTTGGAATACATGTCGGCCACCTTGATGCTGAAGAAGTCGGCCACCGTCTTCTGGATGTTTTCCACCGAGATCTGGCGGTTCTGTACCGACAGCAAATCCTTCAGCGCTTCTTTCACCACGTCGATGGTGATGTCCTTGCCGTGGAAGCGCGAGTACGCCAGGATCTTGCGCAGCGCGCCTTCGAGCTCGCGCACGTTCGAGCGCAGATGCTTGGCCACAAAAAAGGCCACGTCGTCCGAGAACGTCACGCCTTCGGACTGGGCTTTTTTCAGCAAAATCGCCACGCGCATTTCCAGCTCCGGCGGCTCGATCGCCACCGTCAGGCCGGAATCGAAACGCGAGATCAGGCGGTCGTCCATGCCGGTGATTTCTTTGGGATACGTATCGCTGGTGATGATGATCTGCTTTTTCGCGGCAATCAGTGCCTCGAACGCATAGAAAAACTCTTCCTGCGTGCGGCTTTTGCCGCCGAAGAATTGAATATCATCGATCAGCAGCATGTCCAGCGAGTGGTAGTAATGCTTGAAGTCGTCGAAGCCCTTGCGTTGATAGGCCGTGACGACGTCGCGCACATACTGTTCCGCGTGGATGTAGCGAATCTTGGCGCCCGGCTGGTCGGCCATCACCTGGTTGCCGATCGCGTGGATCAAGTGCGTTTTACCGAGGCCCACACCGCCGTAGAAGAACAGTGGGTTGTAGCTCACGCCCGGATTGTTGGCCACCTGGATCGCGGCGGCGCGCGCCAGCTGGTTGGCCTTACCGGTGACAAAGCTGTCGAAGGTCAGGTCGGTGTTGACGCGGCTCTGTTCGCGGCGCGGCGAATTTCCGATGTTGAACATTTCGGGCGCAGCCGGATTGTCCGCCGGGCCATTGCCGGGACCATTGTTGATGGTGCCGGGCAGCGGGCCGTCGTTCGGGGCCGGATGGGGCGCGACCGGTTTTTTCGGCAGCGCGTTACGCGGGTCGAGCACGAACTGCACTTCCGTCGGCGCTTCCCAGTATTGGGAGGCGAGGGCGGTGATGCGGTTGGCGAACTGCGACTTCACCCAGTCCAGCTTGAAGCGGTTCGGTGCTGCGATGCGCAACTTGCCGTCCTCGTAGTCGAGGGCAACCAGCGGTTTGATCCACGCACTGAATTGTTGCGGCGTCAGCTCCAGTTCCAACTGCGCGGAACAGGTCTGCCAAAAATTTTCCATGAATCTTCTGTCTGAATAAGGTGTGGAGGGGCGGTTCGATGATGCTTCGCTAGCGCATGCGTTGCGAGCGGTTCGCCACACGTAACACGCTATTCTACCCGCGAAGGCCCGAGTTATCCACAGGCACGCTGCTTATTTTCGGTGCGGAGGTGACGTGGCAGAGGGGAAATAGAGGAAAGGCAAGTTGTCGTAAATTCACGTCGTTCTCGTATTCTGCGCCAGCTGCACGCACCTACCCCCACCGTCGTTCCCGCGCCAAGGCGGCCCTCGGCGGGAACGACGCGGTTGCACTGTGTTTCCCACCCAACATTTCCCCGCCCATCCACCCCAGCCAAGCCCCCAAACCACAGCCTTCCTTGACAAAAGCCAGTCAAATGAGTTCTAATCCAAGGTTCCCCGCCCGTACTCCGTGCAAATGAGTCAGCTTGCTGTGACTTGTTGGTGTGGCTTAGCGGGTAAATACGAGTATTTTTGCTGTGGCGTGACGCTGGCTTAACATCTGCGAAATGTCATTGGCGCCGAAAACTGACGGGACGTCAGACCCGATTTTGCATTTTATTTTGCTTTAAGCGAGACCACCATGAAACGTACTTACCAACCTTCCGTCGTTCGTCGCAAGCGTACGCACGGCTTCCGCGCACGTATGGCTACCCGTGGCGGTCGCGATGTGCTCAATGCACGCCGCGCCAAGGGTCGCAAACGCCTGGCTGTATAAGTCTGGCACTTACTGCTCGATCGCGGTTGGCTATGACTAGCGAAGGTTCACACGACTTCGCGCGCGTTCGGCGTATCGTTAAAACGGATGAATTTTCATCCGTTTTTCGTTTGCGCCCTGCCCAAAAAACAGCCCATTTCGTGCTCTACACCCGCTCGAACGACTTGCCGCATGCGCGGCTCGGCGTGGTCGTGGCCAAGCGCTTTGCGCCTCGTGCCGTCACCCGCAATACGATCAAGCGCGTGACGCGCGAGCTGTTCCGCATGGCGCCGCTGCCTCCCGTCGACTGCATCGTGCGCCTCGCGCGCCCGGTCAACACCAAGCAAGGCCCGGCCACCACCGCCGCGCTCAAGGCGATCCTGCGCGCTGAAATTGCGCGCCTGTTTTCGTCCCAAGCGCCACGTAGTGCGTCACCTGGTGCGCCGCGCGATGCGACACCCGACGCGGCAAGCGAGCCGAAAGCGTCCCCATGAATACCCTGCTCGTCTGGTTATTGCGTGGCTATCAGCTGATGTTATCCCCGATGCTGGGGCAGCGCTGCCGCTTTTACCCGACCTGCTCCAATTATGCGATCGAAGCGATCCGCACCCACGGCGCCGCGCGCGGCAGCCTGCTGAGCGCGCGCCGCCTGTGCCGCTGCCATCCGTGGGATGATGGCGGATTCGATCCGGTGCCCCCCGCGCGCCCGAAGAATTCTTCTACAGCCGCTTGCGGCTGCAACCACTCCTGACCAATACCTCAATGGAAATCAATAAACGTACTATCCTGTGGATCGTGTTTTCCGTCTCGCTGGTGGTTCTCTGGAACGACTGGATGGTAGCGAACGGTAAACAGTCCATGTTTTCCGCCGCGCCGCCTGCGAAGACGGCCGTGGTCGCCACCACCGCACCGGCCACCAGCCTGCCGGCGGCCGCCGCTGGCGTCGCCGGCGTGCCTGGCGCCGCCGCGCCGGCCGCTTTCAAGGGCGAAACGATCACCATCACCACCGATGTCATGAAAGTCGACATCGATACCGCCGGTGGCGTGATCAAGCGTCTTGAATTGCTCAAGTTCCGCGATTCCATCGACAAGACCAAGAACCAGGTCCTGTTCGATGTGACGCCCAAGGGTATCTATGTCGGCCAGACCGGCCTGATCGGCAATGTGGCGGGCGCGGCGATGCCGAGCCATGAAACCGGCTTCGTCGCCAAGTCCGGTCCGCGCGCGCTCGACAGCGCCAATGAAGTCCAGCTGGTGCTCGAAGCCGAGCAGGCCGGCGTCAAGCTGACCAAGACCTTCACCTTCAAGCGTGGCGATTACCTGATCGGCATGCGCCACGATGTCGCCAACGTCGGCACCGCGCCGGTCAATCCGTCACTGTACGTGCAGTTGCTGCACCACGGCAACAAGCCAGAGGGCGAGTCCTACTTCAATTCGAGCTACACGGGCCCGACGATGTACACCCCGGGCGAGCACTACCAGAAGCTGACGTTCGAAGCCATCGAGAAAAAAGGCCATGCCGAGCACGCCACCAAGGCGAACGATGGCTGGGTCGCCATTTCGCAGCACTATTTCGTCTCGGCTTTCCTGCCGCCGGCAAACAAGCCGCGTGATATCTTCACCAAGAAGATCGACACCAATCTCTACGCCATCGGTACCCTGATGCCGCTGGGCACCATCGCCCCTGGCGCGAGCGTGTCGAGCGACGTGCGCCTGTATTCCGGCCCGCAGGACGAAAACAAGCTGGCCACCATCGCGCCGGGCCTGGAGCGGGTCAAGGATTATGGTTTCCTGACCATCATTGCGCAGCCGATCTTCTGGGTCATGGACCAGATCCATAATGTCCTGGGCAACTGGGGCTGGACCATCATCGCCTTCACCATCCTGATCAAGCTGCTGTTCTTCCCGCTGTCGGCTGCCGGCTACAAGAGCATGGCGCGCATCAAGGTGGTGACGCCGAAGATGCAAGCCATCCGCGAGAAGTACAAAGGCGACCCGGCCAAGATGAACCAGGCCACGATGGAACTGTACAAGACCGAAAAGATCAATCCGCTGGGCGGCTGCCTGCCGATCCTGGTCCAGATGCCGGTCTTTATCGCCCTGTACTGGGTGCTGCAGGCGTCCGCCGAAATGCGCGGCGCCCCATGGATCGGCTGGATCACCGACCTGACCGCGCCCGACCCGTACTTCATCCTGCCGGTGCTGTACGCGATCTCGATGTTCATCACGACCAAGCTGAACCCGGCCCCGGCCGATCCGATGCAAGCGAAGATGATGCTGTTCATGCCGCTGGCGTTCTCGGTCATGTTCATCTTCTTCCCGTCGGGTCTGGTGCTGTACTGGGTAGTCAACAACATCTTGTCGATCGGCCAGCAATGGGTGATCACCAAGAAATTTGAAGACGCCGCAGCCAAGAAATAAGCGTTAGCCGCGCTCAAAAAAGCCCGTGTTCCCCACGGGCTTTTTTTATGCCCGCGCGCGCGCCAACACAATGCCGCCAGCCTGTTGCGGCAATTAAATTACAATCACACCTATGAAACTCGATACTTCCCCCATCGCCGCAATCGCCACCGCACCGGGCCGCGGCGGCATCGGCGTCGTGCGCGCCTCCGGCAAATCGCTGGCGCCGCTGCTGGCCGTGCTGTTTCCGGATGTCACGTTGAGCGCGCGCCGCGCGACCTATATTCCTTTCAAGCAGGCCGACGGCAGCGTGATCGACCAGGGTATCGCCCTGTATTTCAAGGGCCCGCACTCGTACACCGGCGAAGACGTGCTCGAACTGCAGGGCCATGGCGGACCGATTGTGTTGCAGATGCTGCTCGCACGCGTGCTCGAAGCGGGCGCCGAATCCGGCTTGCGCCTGGCCGAGCCGGGTGAATTCACGCGCCGCGCCTATCTGAACGACAAGCTCGACCTGGCCCAGGCCGAAGCGGTCGCCGATCTGATCGACGCCTCCACCGAGGCCGCCGCCAAGTCGGCCACGCAGTCGCTCTCCGGTGCCTTTTCCAAGACCATCAATACCCTGGTCGAGCAAACCATCGGCCTACGCATGCTGGTCGAAGCGACCCTTGATTTCCCGGAAGAAGAGATCGACTTCCTCGAAAAGTCCGACGCGCGCGGCCAGCTGGCCGTCATCGTGGCCTCCCTGGAGCGTGTGTTCCAGCAGGCGGCCCAGGGCGCGCTGCTGCGCGAAGGGCTCAACGTGGTGCTGGTCGGCCAGCCCAACGTGGGTAAGTCTTCACTTCTCAATGCCCTGGCCGGGGCCGACGTGGCCATCGTCACCCCGATCGCCGGCACCACGCGCGACAAGGTCAGCGAAACCATCCAGATCGAAGGCATTCCGCTTAACATCATCGACACCGCGGGCATCCGCACCATCGATGACGCCGTGGACGTGGTCGAACGCATCGGCATCGAGCGCACCTGGGGCGAAGTGGCCAAGGCCGATGTCATCCTGCACCTGCTCGACGCCGACCAGGGGCCGACCCGGGCCGACGACGCCATCGTCGCCGCCTTTCCGGCCGGCGTGCCGGTGCTGCGCGTGTGGAACAAGATCGACCTGTCGGGCCACAAGCCCTCGGTCAACCCGACCGAGGAAGCGACCAATATCTATCTGTCTGCGCATGAGCACGTGGGCATGGACTTGCTGCGCGCGGAATTGTTGCGCATCGCCGGCTGGCAACAGACCGGCGAATCGCTGTTCCTGGCGCGCGAACGGCATCTGATCGCCTTGCGCTCGGCGCACAAGCACCTGGCGCTGGCGGGCGAGCATGCCGCGCAAAACGACCAGTCCCTCGACCTGTTCGCCGAGGAATTGCGGCTGGCGCAGGCGCAGCTGTCGAGTATCACCGGCCAGTTTTCGTCGGATGATTTGCTGGGTGTGATTTTCAGCCGCTTTTGTATCGGTAAATAGGTTACCGGCCAGCGCCACAGCGTTATTTTTAATGATTTCCCTGCACGAAAAGGCTTCAACATGGAATTACCACGCACCCTGGATGAACTGCGCAGCCGTTTCAACGCCGGCGAATCGTTTTCGTTTTTGCAGTTCTGGGGCCACACGCCCGCCAAGGACGGCAAGATCACGCGCAGCTGCTTCAGCCAGTGGTACGAAGCCCCGTTCGAGCTCGACGGCGACCGTTACGCCACCGCCGAGCACTTCATGATGGCCGCCAAGGCGCGCCTGTTCAACGACGAGCCCACCCGCGCCAAGGTACTTGCCGCGCCCACCCCCGGCGCCGCCAAGGCGCTCGGCCGCGGCGTGGCCGGTTTTGTCGATGCCGACTGGCTGGCGCACCGTTTCGATATCGTCTGCCGCGCCAACGTCGCCAAATTCGGACAAAACCCGGCCCTGCGCGAGTTCCTGACCGGTACCGGCGCGCACGTGCTGGTCGAAGCCAGTCCGGTCGACCGCATCTGGGGCACCGGCCTGGCCGCGGCCGATCCCCGTTCGGAAGACCCGAACCAGTGGGAAGGGCCGAACCTGCTCGGATTCGCCGTGATGGAAGCGCGCCGGCAGTTGCAACAGGCATGACCGCCCGTTCCGTTGTGTTGTGAATGTGCATCAGTTATCTCTATAGCAATGAAACTAATGTTGCTATAATGCTCAGCTGATCGACACAATGACAACCGAAGGGATGTGTATGAAGAAGTATTTTCGCGCCGCAGCTATTCTGCTAGTGCAACTGGCAGCCTTGCCTGCTTTTGCCGCGCCCGCGATCGCGACGCCTGTCTGCGATATTCTGCCAAGCGCGACCATCGCGGCGCTGATCGGCATGCCGGTGGTCGGCAAGGAAGCCAGCACGGGGATGTTCTCGGAAGCATGTGTGTTCACGACGGCGGCCGCCAAGCAAGGTCCATCCATGTTCATCATCGAGCAATACACCAAGCCGCTGCCGGCCGGCGCCGAAAAAGACATGGTGATGACCACGCCGTCCAGCCAGGTGATCCCGGTCGCCGGCCTTGGCGACGAGGCGTGGATGAATAGCTACACCAGTGAATTGCTGGTGCGCCGCGGCAGCGCAGTACATAAGATTATTGCCCGTGCGGTCGAGTGCGAAAAGCTGGCCGATGAAACGTACAATGAGCAGGACGTGCGCTGCACCGCCAAACGGGTCGGCATACTGAAGCAGACGGCAGCGGCGATCCTCGCGCGATAGTTTTACACCGGCAAGCGGCAAGCCGCACCGGGCCGCTTGCACGGTGCGCGCATGAGTCCGCTCATTTGATATAGTGGCTCATTCGCCGCATTTCCAGGAGTGGCTGCCCGATGATCCCCATTTGCCCCGCCGACGATGCCCACGTCAAGCCGGTTGCCGCTTGCGTGCAATGCAGGAATAACGACGAACTGGGTTTCGATTTCGAATACGCCTACCAGCCGATCGTTCACCTGCGCCAGCGCGCCATTTACGCGCACGAAGCGCTGGTGCGCGGGCCGAACGGCGAATCGGCGTATTCGGTGCTTTCCAAGGTCAACGATACCAACCGCTACATGTTCGACCAGGCCTGCCGGGTGCGGGCCATTCGCGGCGCGGCCGAACTGGGCATCGCCGAGCTACTGTCGATTAACTTCCTGCCGAATGCCGTGTACCGGCCCGAAGCCTGCATCCGCAGCACCTTCAATGCGGCGCGCGAATATGGCTTTCCGATCGAGCGGATTATCTTCGAGGTCACCGAAAGCGAACAGGTGATGGACCGCCCGCACCTCGTCAATATCTTCGAGGAGTACCGCCGCTTCGGTTTTCGCACCGCCATCGACGATTTCGGCGCCGGCTATGCCGGCTTGAACCTTTTGTCCGAATTCCAGCCCGATATCATCAAGATCGACATGCAGCTGGTGCGCGATATCGATACCAGCCCGGCCAGGCAAGCCATCGTGTCCGGGATCGTGAGCATCTGCGCCAAGCTGGATATCGCGGTGCTGGCCGAAGGCATCGAAACGCCCGGCGAGCGCGATTTCCTGCGCGATGCCGGCGTGGACCTGATGCAGGGCTATCTGTTCTGCCAGCCCGCGTTCCGCGCGATCGGCGTGGTCGATCCGGCCGCCTGGAAGTAAACTAAAAAATAATCAAAAAAGCTGTCGATTTCGCGATGGCTGCTTCGTCGTCGTAGTAGCAACCCACTCTTCAAGGAGAAAACGCTATGCTCGACACGCCGTATATCACCCGTACCGACCCGGTGCAGGCGGCCGTCATTCGCCTCGACATTCCACGCGCCGAGATCGTCCACGTGATGGGCCCCGGCATGGCCGAATTGCTGGCCACGACCGCGGCCCAGGGCAACGGCCCTGCCGGACGCTGCTATTCGCACCACTTCAGCATGCAGCCCGACCGTTTCGACTTTGAAATCGGCGTTCCGGTGTCCGCGCCGGTCACGCCAGCCGGGCGCGTGCAGCCCGGTGTACTGCCGGCGGCGCGGGTGGCACGCGCCGTCCTGCATGGGCCCTACGACGCCTTGCCCGGCGCCTGGGGCCAGCTGATGGCCTGGATCGAGGCGCAGGGCCTGAGCAAAGCGCCTGGCCTGTGGGAAGTGTACGTCAGCGGTCCGGATCTCGATCCCGATCCATCCACCTGGCGCACGGAACTTAACCAACCATTGACTGACTAACCAATATACGCAAAGGAGAATCTCCATGAGCACGCAAGCCGTCCAACGTATTCCCGAAGACATGCACACCGTTACCCCGCACATCGTGTGCGCGGACGCCGTGTCGGCCATCGATTTTTATGTCAAGGCCTTCGGCGCCACCGATACCGGCAAGATGCTGGCGCCGAATGGCAAGCTGATCCACGGAATGATCCGCATCGGCGATTCCGCCATCATGCTGGCCGAAGAAACGCCGGAGTGGGGTTCCATCGGCCCCCTGACCCTGAAAGGCTCGCCCGTCACCCTGCACCTGTACGTGCAGGATGCCGACGCGGCATTCCAGCGCGCCATCGACGCCGGCGCCACCGCCGTCATGCCGCCGGCCGACATGTTCTGGGGCGACCGCTATGGCGTGGTCAAGGACCCGTACGGCCACAGCTGGTCGATCGCCCATCACGTGCGCGACATGACCATGGAAGAAATGCAGGAAGGCGCGGCCAAGGCCTGCGGCGAACCCGGCGCATGACAGGAGACCGACCATGCGATTCATGATCATCGTCAAGGCCAGCCCCGAGTCCGAGGCTGGAAAAATGCCCAGCGAAAAGCTGCTGACCGAGATGGGCAAATACAACGAAGAATTGGTCAAGGCCGGCGTGATGCTCGCAGGCGAAGGCTTGCACCCGAGTTCGCGTGGCGCGCGCGTCCAGTTTTCGGGCAACAAGCGCACTGTGGTCGACGGGCCGTTTGCCGAAACCAAGGAGCTCGTTGCGGGCTTCTGGCTGATTCAGGTAAAGTCGAAGGAAGAAGCGATCGAGTGGGTCAAGCGCTGTCCGAATCCGATGGAAAGCGATTCCGAGATCGAGATCCGGCAAGTGTTTGAGGCGGAAGATTTCGGCGCCGAATTCACGCCGGAGCTGCGCGAGCAGGAAGAACGATTGCGCGCGCAGCTGTAGTCCATGCCGTTCCTGCCCTTCCCGCCCATCAGGCGGGAAGGGCGGTTCATCGGCACGATTCGTTCACTGCGCCCCCACCTGGAGAACACCATGCGCTACATGCTCTTGCGGCGATCCGACCCGGCCCACGAAGCCGGCCTGCCCATCTCGCCCGCCGGCCGCGCGGCCCTGGTGGCCTACACCGGCGCCATGGCGGACGCCGGCATCCTGCGCGCCTGCGAGCACTTGCTTCCCAGCGCCAGCGGCGTGCGCCTGAGCATCGCCGACGGCCGCGTGATCCGGACTGACGGTCCTTTTGCGGGTGCGCACGCGCTCATTGCCGGCTTCGCCGCGATCGATGTCGCATCGAAAGGCGAAGCGCTGGAATGGGCCGCGCGCTGGCCGCCGGGCGAGGCGGGCGCCGCCGAGGTCGAGGTGCGCGTGAGCGGCTGCCCGGATGGCTGCGCCGACGTCCACGCGGCCGAGCAGCCCGGTGCGTCCGGCCAGCGCTACGCCATCCTGCTGCGTTCCAGCGTCGACCTGGAAAATGAAGCCCCGGTCGCCCGCGCCCGGCTTGACGCCCTGGACGCCCATAATGCGGCCGAGGCGCGCGCCGGCGTGCTGCTGGGGGCCGACGGGCTGCGCTCGAGCGCATTGGGCACGCGCGTCAGGCTGGCGTCCGGCAAGCTGACCGTGGTCGATGGCCCCTTCACCGAAATCAAGGAAATGATCGCCGGCTACTGGCTGATCCGCGCCCCGTCGCTGCAGGACGCTATCGCCTGGGCCACGCGCAATCCGTATCCGGTCGGCCCGCCGGTCGAGGTGGAAATCCGCCAGCTGGCCGAGCTGCATGACGGCGCCGCCGTCTTCACGCCCGAGTTGCGCGCCGCCGAGCAGCACATGCGCACTCATCAGCTCGACGCCGGCATGCGCGCGCAGCTGGCCGGCGCGCCCGTGCCACGCTAGCCGATGGCGGCAAAGGAAGCGACGCAAGCAAAGGAACCGATGCCGGCAAAGGGAGCGACGCAGGCGAAGCACGCGGCCGCGCGCGTTATCGAAGGCGTCTGGCGCATCGAGTCGGCCCGCATCATCGGGGCGCTGGCGCGCATGCTGCGCAATGTCGGCCTGGCCGAGGAACTGGCGCAGGACGCCTTGGTCAGTGCGCTGGAACGCTGGCCCGAGGCCGGCATTCCCGACAATCCGGCCGCCTGGCTGATGACGGTGGCCAAGAACCGCGCGCTCGACCATCTGCGCCATGCCACCTTGCAGCGTAACAAGGAGTCCGAGCTCACCTACGAAATCGAAACCTTGCTGCAGGATGCTTCGCCCGACCTCGACGCCACCCTGGAAGACGACATCGGCGACGATCTGCTGCGCCTGATGTTCATCGCCTGCCACCCGGTGCTCTCGACCGAGGCGCGCGTGGCGCTCACCCTGCGCCTGCTGGGCGGGCTGACGACCGATGAAATCGCCCATGCGTTCCTCGTCTCCGAAGCGACGGTGGCGCAGCGCATCGTGCGCGCCAAGCGCACCCTGGCCGAAGCGAAGGTCCCGTTCGAGGTGCCGCGCACCGACCAGTTGGTGGCGCGCCTGGCGTCGGTGCTGCAAGTCATTTATCTGATCTACAACGAAGGCTATTCGGCCAGCGCCGGCGGCGACTGGATGCGCCCCAAGCTGTGCGACGAGGCCTTGCGGCTGGGGCGCATCCTCGCTGGCCTGTTGCCGCAGGAATCCGAGGTGCACGGCTTGGTGGCGCTGATGGAAATCCAGTCCTCGCGCGCGCGGGCGCGGCTCGGGCCTCAAGGCGAGCCGGTCTTGCTGCTCGACCAGGACCGCAGCCGCTGGGACCAGTTGCTGATCCGGCGCGGGCTGGCGGCGCTGGAACGGGCAGGGCAGCTGGGCGAGAGCTACGGGCCGTACGCGCTGCAGGCCGCCATCGCCGCCTGCCATGCGCGCGCATTGGCACCGGAGCAGACCGACTGGCAGCGCATTGCCGCGCTGTACGATGCGCTGGCGCAGCTGATGCCGTCGCCCGTGGTGGAGCTCAACCGCGCGGTGGTGCTGGGGATGGCGTACGGGCCGGCGGCCGGGCTGGAACTGGTCGATGCGCTGATCGCCAGCGATACGCTGCGCAATTATCACTTGCTGCCCAGCGTGCGAGGCGATTTGCTGGCGCGCCTGGGGCGCATGGACGAGGCCTGTGCCGAGTTCAGGCAGGCGGCGGAGTTGACCAATAATTTGCGCGAGCGGGCGCTGCTGCTGGCGCGCGCGCAAGGTTGCGCTGGGGATGGGGGATAGACGGATGCGCTGCGTGCCGCTGCCGCTGGGTGTAGCGTCAGTCGTTTTTGCCACTACACTCAAAACCGTCATTCCCGCGCCAAGGCGGCCCTCGGCGGGAATCCAAGCCCTGTTTGCTCAGCGACAGCCCCTTGGATTCCCGCCTACGCGGGAAGTCATTTCTGCCAATGGCAGGAATGACGGTCTTAATGGCGGTGGCAAAAATAGATTCAGTGAACGGTCGTCGGTCCAAATGCGGACGGGAAGTCCCGCGCATCATCACGCTCGCGGCCGTCCCCATTGAATTATGCTAGCCTTCGTCTCATGAAAAAGCTCCTCCGCACATGCGCGCTGCTGGCGCTGGCCGGCAGCCTGCTGGCCTCCTGCGCCAGCGTGATCGGCCCGCGCCAGATTGAACTTCCATTAAGTAAGCTGCAGGCAGGCATGGACCGGCGCTTCCCCATCAGCAACCGGGCGCTGGACATCTTCGATATCCAGCTCCACCGCCCGCAACTGTCGCTCGTCCCCGGCAGCGGCCGCGTCGGCGTTTCCCTGGAGGCGGCGGTGGCCTCGCCCTTCACGCGCCAGTCATGGCGCGGCAGCCTGGCCATGTCCGGCCGCCCGTATATCGATGCGGGCCGCAACGCCGTGCTGATGGCCGAGCCGCGCGTGGACCGCTTCGCCATCGATGGCATCGACGCCGCACAACAGCGCAACCTGGCCGCGGCGGCGAATGTGCTGATGAACAAGGTCGTCGCCGATGTCGCGGTCTACAACTTCCGCCCGGAAGATTTGCGCTATGCCGGGGTGCAATTCGTACCGACGCGCATCCAGACCACCGCCTCCTCCCTCATCGTCACGGTCGAGCCGGCGAAGTAAGGCCGCCGGCATTTTCCCTTCCTTCCCGGCCGTCCCCGCGGCCGACGCGCATTTCCAACCCTGCTATGATTTAACGCTGCGAATCTACCCACTGTCGGGTATCTCCGTGGTTGTTGCGTCGCAACGAACGTGTGTTTTCCCTTGATTGCGGCAGCCGCATATTGCGTGCAAACTTGGGATTGATCGTGACCGTTTCACCGAATGCCGCCGGACTTGCGAATTCTCATGTCCAAAGTATTCCGCTAAAGTAATCTTGCTCTGAGAATTCGCTGTGCTGCCATTTTGGGGGTGACTCGTGGGAACGATAGAGGAAAGTTTGCCGGAAAAGGAGGCGGGGCTCGACGTCTCGTCCGACGCGCCGTCGGCGCCGGTGAGGCCGCGTCAGGCCCTGCCGCCCAAGGGCTCGTGCTGGTATTGTGAAAAGCCGCTCGACAGCGTCAAGCGCTTCTGCGGCAAGGCCTGCGCCGATTCGTTCGACGAGGAAGCCGAATACACCCGCTGACGCGGCCGCGCCACGCCGCGCGATCGCCGTCGATCAGAGCGCGGTTTGCCTGAGCGCGCGCAGGGCGCCATCGAAATCGAAGTCATTCACCGCTGCCGTCACCCGTGCCAGCCTGGCCTCGCCCAGGATCACGCGCAGGCTCGCACCCGACTCGTCCAGCAGGTCGACCGCCGCGCCATCGGCGTCGATCAGTAATTCCACCAGCCGCGCCAGCAGCACCGGGTCCTGCAGCAGCGGGCGCTGCGGCATGTCGAGCACGAAGCCGTCCGGCGCACTGCCGGCCAGCACCTGGTCGAGCAGGTGCAAGACCTTGTCGAAGGCGCCCGCGAGCGCATTGAGCGCCACTTGCTGCGCCAGGGGATCGGTGCGGATCGCCAGTTCCAGGGCGCAGGCATGCTGGTGCAGGCGGTGCGCGCCGATCATGCCGGCCGCGCCTTTCAGGGTATGCGCCAGGCGATGCGCCACGATGGTGTCGCCCGCGCCAAGCGCTTCGGCGATCGGCACCGCCCCGTGCGCATAATCGCTGCGAAAGCGCTTGAGCATGCGCGCGTAGAGATCGCGGTTGCCCATGATGCGGTCGATGCCGTCGGCCATATCGATCACCGCGCGCGCGGTCGCATCGGCACGCAATTCGATGGGGGCGGGCGGCTTCTCTCTCGGAGGCATGAATGGACTGATGTTCATTATCTAATAAACCACACGATAGCAGATTTTCAACGGCAAACCGCGGCCGTATCGCCCTATTTGCTCGTGAAAGACCAGGTTTTCGTGATTGGCAGGCCGTCGATGGTGCCGGAGAAGCTGACGTCGTACACCGTTCGTGGCGCCAGCACGGTGAGCGGGATGATGGCGGCGGCCGACTTGGGCGTGTGGCTGTCCACGCCGAGCTTGAGCAGCTTGACGTCGAGCAGCGCTGCGCCGCGCGGGCGCACGGTGAAGCTGTCCACCGTCAGCGCGGCGTCGAGGTCGGCGTGCACACTGATCGGGTAGCCCACTTCGTTGAGGTTCTCGACCGGGTCCGGTTCTTCGTAGTTGCTGAAAAAATTAGGCGTGACGCCAGCCTGGCCATCGGCCGGCCAGGTCGCGATATTGCCGCGTCCCACGCCGGGGCCGAAGCCGTTGTTGGACGCGAAGTTGCTGGTGAAATAGGTGTAGCCGGCGGCGTTGGTGGCCGAACCGGTGCCGATTTCCTTGAATTTGGGCTCGAACATCACGAAGCGGTGATAGATGGCCGTGATCAATTCTTCCGCCATGTAAAAGCCGGACGCGTTCGAGGTGGCCGAGATCACTTCGCCATAGGCAGTGTTGCTCGGTACGAACACATAGCCGGCACCGGTCAGGCGGTCCAGCAGCTGCGCGCCGGTATAGCCGGGGGCGCCGGCGGTCTGGTCGTGCGTCACCTTGTTGTTGCTCTTCTGATAGTCAGAGTGACCCTGGGCGGCACGCTCGATATTGGCGTTGCGCGTGAGTGCAGGCATGCCGATCTGGGCACGGCGGAAGTTAATCCAGTTCAAGCCGTCGACCGCGGTATTGTTGGTGGCGAGGGGGGCGCCCGGCACCTGGGCCAGCGCGGCCGAGGCGCTGGTCTGGGCCGAGGGGGGATTGTCGCCGTCGCCGCCGCAGGCGGACATGGCCAGCGCGCATGACAGACCCGCTGCCAGCGTGCTCCAGCGATGCAATCTGTTCATCCTGCTCTCCCCCGGCTGGAAAAATCTCTTGAGAATTGATTCTAGGGGAATTCAGAAATCGGTGAGATTTGTTTGCCGCCGTTTGATCTGGCGCATGCAGGTCGACGCTGTAAAATACCAACACTATCCTCGATGCGATTGCGAAACCACTTGAAACCCACACGCCAGCAGCGCCTCGCGCGCGCCAAGTTTGCCCTGCCGAGCTTTGTCACGCTGCTATCGATTGCGTGCGGCTTCGGCAGTATCGTCATGTCGGTCGACAATGCCCACGTCGGCCTTGCCGCGGACTACCGCATGTCCGCCATCCTGCTGGTGCTGGCCGGCGTGTTCGACGCGCTCGACGGCTTTGTCGCGCGCGCCACCAATACCTCATCCGAATTCGGCATGCAGCTCGACTCGATCGCCGACGTCATGAATTTCGGCTGCGCGCCGGCCATGCTGCTCTATTGCTACGGCTTCGTGCAACTGGGCGCCGACCATCCGACCCTGCTGCGCGCCGGCGGCCTGGCCTGTTTCGTCTTTGTCGCCTGCGGCGCGCTGCGGCTGGCGCGCTTTAACGTCAATGTCGGACGCACCGATCCGCGCTACTTCGTCGGCATGCCGATCACGGCCGGCGCCGCCTGCGTCGCCGCCGTCGTGGTCGCCTGGCCGGCGCCGCTGACCACCACCATGCAAGCTTATCTGGTCATGCTGCTGATGGTGGGCGTCGGCACGCTGATGGTCTCGACGGTGCGTTTTCCCAGCTCCAAGCAGCCGAAAAGCATGCTGCTGTTCGTCGTTATCGGCATCGGGGTCGCCTTGCTCGCCTGGCTGCAGACGCGCTTCTTCGTGCTGTTTTTCGTGCTGTACATCAGCGTGACCCTGCTGCTCAATATCGCGTGGCAACTGGGCTGGCGCGGCGTGCCGGCCCCGGCCGTGTACGAAGACTAGCACCCGGGGCGCGAGCGCCTCAGGCGAACTTGTCGAGCATGGCGGCCAGCTTGCTGGCGCTGGCTTGTGCTTCGGTCAGGTCGCGCGCGTTGGCGCTCTGGGTTTGGATGGTATTGGTGAGCAGTTGCACGAAAGAGCGGTCCAGCGCCTTGCGCGCCGCCGCCATCTGCTGCGCCACCGCGTCGCAATCGGACGGCGTGGCGGCTTGCGCGATCAGCTTCTGCACCCCGCGCAACTGGCCCTCGATGCGCGCCAGTCGGTGCAGCAAGTCCTTCTTTTGCAGGGCGGTGAGGGCCGTGCTCTCGACGATCTCCGTCATCCTCGTTGCTCCCGGCCGGCTTACGCCACTTCGTGACCGCGCGCGGCGCGCAGGATGGCGAACCAGTCGCCGCGGCTGAGCGTGAAGCGGGTGCCGGCGACGGCCACGGCAATCGCTTCGATGCGGCCGGTGCCGGTCAGCGGCACTGGACGGCACGGCAACTGCATGATCCACGCAAACACCACGCTGGCGAATGGCTGGTTCAGCGCATCGGCGATGCCCTTGATGACCAGGCGCAGGTGATCGGCATTGTCGTCGCTGCTGGCGAACAGGCGTCCGCCGGCCAGCGGCGACCAGATCATCGGCGCCACGTCCAGGTCCTGCAGGCCGTCGAAGGTCTCGTCGAACATGGGCGTGGTGTGCAGGGGCGAGAACTCGACCTGGTTGGTGGCCAGTTCGATGCGCCGGTTGAGCGACTCGAACTGGTGGCGCGAAAAATTCGACACGCCGAAATGGCGCACCTTGCCGGCCTGGCGCAGGGCCGCGAAGGCGGCGGCGATCTCGTCGAACTCCATGAGCGGATCGGGACGGTGGATCAGCAGCAGGTCGAGGCGGTCGGTGTGCAGCTGGCGCAGCGATTGCTCGACCGAGGCCACGATGTGGGCGGCGCTGGTGTCGTAATGCTGGATTGCATGCTGCGGGCGTTGCGGGGATACCAGCTTGATGCCGCACTTGCTGATCAGCTCGATACGGTCGCGCAGCGAAGGCTGCAGGCGCAGGGCTTCGCCGAACAGGCCCTCGACGCCATAGTTGCCGTAGATATCGGCATGGTCGAAGCTGGTCACGCCGAGCGCGATGCACTGCTCGATGAACGCGACGCGCTGCTCGGCCGACATGCCCCACTCGCCCATGCGCCACATGCCGGCGACGATGCGCGACAGGTCGGGGCCATGGGAGCGTGTACTTACGCGTGGGCAAAACAGGTCGGCGGGCAGGACTGCGGTCATCGGTTTCTTTCTTTTTCAAATTTAATAGCGTCAATTGCCTAAGCGAGGTCTGACCCCGGTCAGGCAACTTTGCGGCTTACTTGAGCCAGAGACGCATCGAGTCCCAGGCGCGGCCGAAGATCGAGGCTTGCGGCACTTCTTCCAGCGCCACCACCGGCAATTCCAGCATCTGCTTGCCATCGACCATCATCTTCAGGGTGCCGACTTTGCTGTTGAGCGGCAGCGGGGCGACCAGCGGGTCGTTGCGTTCGAGTACAGGCTTCATCTTGGCCGCGACACCTTTCGGCACCGTCACCAGCACGTCCTGGTTGAAGCCGATCTTGACCACGTTGGCCGATCCTTTCCACACTTCCGGCGTCTGGATCGCCTGGCCCTTGGCATACAGCTTGACCGTGTCGAAGTTCTGGAAGCCCCAGTTGAGCAGCTTCTGGCTTTCCTGCGTGCGCGCCTGGTCGGAATTGGTGCCGAGCACGACCGAAATCAGGCGGCGCTGGCTGTTGCCGTTGGGACGGCGCGCCGAGGCGATCATGCAGAATCCGGCCGCTTCGGTGTGGCCGGTCTTCATGCCGTCCACCGTCGGGTCGAGCCACAGCAGGCGGTTGCGGTTCGGCTGGGTGATCTTGTTGTAGGTGAAGCTTTTGACCGAGTCGATCTTGTAAAACTCGGGGTAGTCGGCGATCACGCGCGCGGCCAGGACCGACAGGTCGTGGGCGGTGGAAAAGTTGTCGGGGTGCGGCAAGCCGTGCGGGTTGGCGAAGCGCGTGTTTTTCAGGCCCATGCGCTGGGCTTCACGGTTCATCAGGAACACGAAGGCGCTTTCGTCGCCGGCGACCGCTTCGGCCAGGGCGACGGCGGCGTCGTTACCGGACTGCACCATCAGGCCGTGCAGCAGGTCGTCCACCGAGACCGGCGTGGCCGGGTCGATGAACATCTTGGAGCTGCTGGCGTCGACCTTCCAGGCCCTGACCGAGACGTTGATCATCTGGTTCAGGGCCAGCTTCTTTTCCTTGAGCGCGGCAAAGGTCAGGTAGGCCGTCATGATCTTGGTCAGCGAGGCCGGTTCGATGCGGGCGTTGGGCTCGTGCGAGGCGATGATCTGACCACTGGTGGCGTCGAGCAGCATCCAGGAGCGCGCAGCGATGGTCGGCGAGGGCATGGTTTGCGCAACGGCGGACGATAGCGCCAGGACACTGGCAGCCAGTGCGGCAATAAGTTTTCTCATGGGAATAAGTACTCAATAAAGGTGGTGCAAAAAAAGGGCGCCCAATTATAGTGGGGTTTCACCCTCACGCCGCCACAGTTGGACCACCAGTGTCTTGATGTGGGCCAGTTTGCGGTGGAAGAAATGATCGGCGCCGGGAATGACGATGACCGGAATGTCTTGCGGCCGCGCCCAGTCCAGCACCTGGGCCAGGGTAATGGTGTCGTCGACTTCGCCGTGGATCAGGATGGTGTCGGCCGGCACATCGGGCATCGGCCACTTGCCGGCGGCCGTGCCGACCAGCACCAGGCGCTCGGCCGGGCGCCCTGCGGCGATCAGGCGTTGCTGCAGCTGGGCTTGCACAAAGGTGCCGAACGAAAAGCCCGACAGCGCCACCGGCAGCCCCGGGTACTGGGCTTGCATGTGCGCGAGCATGAGGGCCATGTCATCGGTCTCGCCGGCGCCGCCATCGTGCACGCCGGCCGATGCGCCGACACCGCGAAAGTTAAAGCGCGCCACCGCGTAGCCGAGCGCAACGAACGTGCGCGCCAGGGTTTGCGCCACCTTGTTATCCATGGTGCCGCCGTACAGCGGGTGCGGATGGGCTACCAGGGCGATGCCGCGCGGCGCGCCTGCCGGCAGGTCGAGCAGGCATTCCATCGGGCCGGCGCCGCCGGCCAGGGTGAATTTTTCAGCGTTTTTGTTCAGCAGATTATGCGTGGCAGTGTTCATGTAAACAAGTAATCAGATTTTGAGACGGTCGACAACCTTGCCGCCAACCAAATGGGAGTCGATGATGTCATCGATGTCGCTGGTGTCGACATAGGTGTACCAGGTGCCTTGCGGATAGACCACCAGCACCGGGCCTTCGTCGCAGCGGTCGAGGCAGCCGGCCTGGTTGATGCGCACCTTGCCGTGCCCGTTCAGGCCGAGCTCCTTCATGCGGCGCTTGGCGTGCTTTTGCGCGATTTCGGCGCCGAGCTTGCCGCAGCACTGGCGTCCATCCTCGCGCACATTTATGCAGATAAAGACGTGCTGCTCGAAGTAGGGTGTATCGCTCATGGGGGTTCCCGTTTCTTTCCTGTACTGCGTGATCGGTATTTGCATGCGCGCAAAACTACGCGTCAAGCTAGCGCAATGATACGCGCTCTTCGCGCCGATTGAGTTTATGCGAGGGCAGCAGCAGGAACCAGATCGCAAAAAACGGCCATAGCAGGGATAGGAATTGCGCTGCGCCATTAAAGTTCAGGAACTTGCCTTGCACCCAGCCTTGCAGGGTGGCACTGAAGTAGGGGTTGACCGGGATCGTGTTCACCACCAGCAGGCTGAGCACGAGAGTGACCACCGCCAGCCGCCGCTGCGCTTTTTCAGGCGCGAAGGCCAGGCCGGCGAGCATGATCAGGCCGATCAGGAAGCCGCCCTGGGCACCCGGGGTGATCCAGGCCAGCGCATTGTCGGGCTTGAACAGCAGGGAGCTGGCCAGGGTCTTGGTCAGCAGCGCCGCGCCCAGCATGGCGCCGATCAGCAACAGGCGCGGGGCGCCGCGCCGCAGCAGGCACAGCATGGTCAGGACGGCGCCGGTCATGCCGCAGGCGGTGATGATGGTTTCCGACAGCCAGTATTGTTCCACGCTCATGGCGGCGCCGGGACGCAGCAGGGTGACCAGGTCGATATCGGTGTCGAGCCAGGCCGAGAGCCATTCGGAAAAAATCGGCAGCAGCTGGCCATGGCCGAACATGTAGCCGAGCGGATAGATCTGGGCCAGCGGCCACAGGGCCAGCAGCACCAGGCCCTGGCTGGCGTGGGCCGCGAACCAGCGCTGGCGCAGCTTGTACAGGCGGCTCTGGTCGAGGAACGAGCGCGCGCCGAGGGCGCCGATGATGGCCCCCACCAGCGAGCCGGCCGAGTTGGTGATGAAGTCCAGGCTCGACGGCACGCGGCTGGGAAGGTAGGTCTGTACCGCTTCCATCGTGCCCGATGCGAGGATGCCGAGGATGGCCGCGGCGAGGACGGCCCACACGCCGCGCACGCGCGGGTACATGGCCAGCACCAGCAGAGTGCCGAGCGGGATGTAGCCGATGATGTTGACCATCACGTCGAAGCCGGTCCAGTACTGGGGCATGGACAGGGTCAGGAAAATCAGCGGCGACAGGCCACTGCCGCGCCAGCCGGAAAACGGAAACCAGCTGGCGTACACGATCAGCAGCATGTAGGCCAGCAGCGACGCGCGCGCCACGGGCGAACCGCGCACGGCGGCCGTCAGCGGTGCGGGTACGGGACCGGGCCCCGGCGCGTCGGGCGCGTTCATTCTTTTTTGAGCGGCAGCGTGGCGAGCCAGGCGATGACGTCGGCGGCGACCGTGTCGGTGGCGCCGGCCAGCGCGCGCGCGCCGCCGCCGGCATCCATGCTGGTGGCGGGGTTCTTGCGGTCGAAGGTTTTCTGGTCGATCAGTTTATGCCCCTGGAACAGCGACGCGCGCAGCACCAGCTGGCCGTGGCTCTGGGCCTGACTGTCGAAGTTGTGGGTGAAGTCGTCGATTTCGAGGCGCAGGATCGGCACGCCGTCGGAGGCGTCGCTCACGCTGAGCACCTTGGCGCCCGACTGGGCGATGCGCGACTTCAGGCGCTGGGTGACCATCTGCAGCGGCGTGGCGCTCCAGCGGCTGTTGGCGTAGGCGCGCGCCTGCAGCGGGTCGCTGTAGTTCAGGCGGTAGTACATACGCTCGCTGTCGAGCGCCGCCGAACCGGTGACGTCGCCCACCACGACGGCGGCGATCGGCGCGCGCGCGGCCTGCGCGGCATTGGTCGCGGGACCGAAGTCGAAGGTGGTGTTCAGGGCCGGTTTTTCGCTGGCGCAGCCGGCCAGCAGGAGGGCGGCGCCGGTGCTTGCGGCCAGCAGCAGGCGGCGCAGGCTGGCATGCACATTCGTGGACACGTTCGTGGTCACGTTCGTGGACACGTTCGTGCGTGGATTCTGGGTGTGATTCACGGTGGTCCTCATTTGGTCGGTGCGGTAAAACCTGGTTCACCCGGCCCCGGGGTGGGCGGCGCGGCGCCGAACAGCAGGCTTTGCGGACGGTCGTTGAGCGAATTCATGGTGCGGCGCACGGCCCGCAGCGAGGTGCGCGCTTCGTCGGTCATGGCCACGAAGTGCGGCAGCGTTTGCATTTCGAGGTCGGTGGTGACCGCTTCGAGCGAGCCGCCGACCCGGTCCACGGTGCTGTTCAGGCGTGCAATGGCGCCATTGGGCGACTGCAGGTCGTCGGCCAGTTTGGTGTAGCTGCGCGTCATGGCGGTGGCGCTGGACGTGAAGGTGTCGAACGAAGCCAGGCTCTGGTCGGCCTTGGCCGTCAGTTGCGGCAGGCGCGCCAGGGTCGGTTCGAGCTTGGCCGGAATCTCGCCGTAGGCAATGGCGGCCTTGCTGATGTTGGCGAAGGCATCGAGGATGATCTTCTGGTTTTCCGGCGCCGCCATGGCGTCCAGGCGGGTGGCCAGTTCCTCGGCTTTGTCGAGGATCACCAGGCCGCGCTTTTCAAGCTGGTCGAGCAGGCCGGGACGCAGCGGAATGCGCGCCAGCTTCTCTTCGCTGCTGGCCATCAGGGTCGAGCCGGTTTTTTCGTCGTCGAGCTGGATGAAGGCGATTCCGGTCACGCCCTGGTAGCCGAGGGTGGCGAAGGTGGTGCGGGTGATCGGCGCTTCCGCATCGACCGACAGATGGATCAGGATCTGGCCGGGAGTCTTGGTATCGAAGCTGATGTCGTCGACCTTGCCCACTTCCAGGCCGCGGTAGCGCACCGCCGCCTGGGGATTGAGGCCCGGGATCGACTGGATGGTGGCGATCTGGTAGGGCACGCGCTCGACCCGGTCGCGGTTGAACCAGATGCCCGCCAGGACCGTGGCCACCAGCAGCGCAATCGTAAAGAAACCTGTCATCAGGGCGTGTGATCTGTTTTCCATATGCTAGTGCTCCGGTGCGTGCTCGGCGTCGTATTCGTCGAGCACTTCGAGGGCGCGCTGGCCGCGCGCACCCAGGAAGAATTGTTTGATGAAGGGATGGTCCACTTTCAGGACATCGCGCGTCGGTCCGATCGCGATCACGTGTTTTTCGGCTAGCACCGCGATCCGGGTCGACAGCGCGAACAGGGTGTCCAGGTCGTGCGTGACCATGACCACGGTCAGTCCCAGCTCGCGGTGCAGCGACTGGATCAGCGCGACAAACGCGTCCGACAGGTCGGGGTCGAGGCCCGCGGTGGGCTCGTCGAGGAACAGCAGCTGCGGTTCGAGCGCCAGCGCGCGCGCCAGCGAGGCGCGCTTGATCATGCCGCCGGACAGGTCGGACGGCATCTTCTTGGCGTGTTCGACGCCCAGTCCCACCATGTTCATTTTCAGCAGCACGGCGTCCTGGATCACGTCTTCGGGCAGGGCGCGCAATTCGCGCAGCGGCTGGGCGATGTTGTCGAACACGGTCAGCGCCGAATACAGCGCGCCCTGCTGGAACAGCATGCCCCAGTGGTTGCGCATGCGCTGCAGCTGGTCGGCGTCGGCCTCGCTGATGTCTTCGCCGAACACGCGCACGCAGCCTTTCGCGGGCGTCTCCAGGCCCAGCATCTGGCGCAGCAGCACGGTCTTGCCGGTGCCCGAGCCGCCCACGATCGACAGGATCTCGCCCTGGTAGATGTCCAGGTTCAGGTCCTGGTGCACCACGGTGCGGCCGAATTTGGTCCACAGCTTGGTGATCTGGACCACCGGCGGGCCGACATCTTCCTCGGGCCGCATGTTCAGGTGCTGGCGCGCGCCTTCCGCTTGTTGTTCATCCATCAGAAACCGACTCCGCTGAAAATAATCGCAAACACCGCGTCGGCCAGGATCACCACCGTGATGGCGGTGACGACCGAGGTGGTGGTTCCGCGCCCCAGGCTTTCGGTGTTCGGCTTGATGCGCAGGCCGAAGTGACAGGATACCAGCGCAATGAGCATGCCGAAGGTGGTCCCCTTGAGCAGGCCGATGATGTAGTTCGACAGCGGCACCGCGTCCGGCAGCTTTTGCAGGAAGTAGCGCGCCGACAGGTTCAGTTCGACCTTGGCCGAGACCATGCCGCCGATCAGGGCCATGGCATCGGTCCATACCACCAGCAGCGGCATCGAAATCGCCAGCGCCACCACTTTCGGCATGATCAGGCGGTAGCCGTGCGAGATGCCCATGACCAGCATGGCGTCGAGTTCCTCGGTCACGCGCATCACCCCGAGCTGCGCGGTGATGGAGGACCCGGAACGGCCCGCGACCAGAATGGCGGCCAGCAGCGGTCCTAGTTCGCGGATCACGCTCATGCCCAGGATGTTGACCAGGTACATATCGCCGCCGAACATGCGCAGCTGCTGGGCCGACAGATAGGACAGCACGACGCCGATCAGAAAGCCCACCAGCGCGGTGATGCCGAGCGCCTGGAAGCCGGAATGGAAAATATTGGCCGAGACTTCGCGCCACGGCCCCGTCATCGGATGGCGGATGAAGCGGCCGATATCCTGCACCACCTGGCCGATCAGGCGGATGAAACCTTGCGTATGCTCGAAGAAGTTGAGCATGCCGCTGCCCAGTGTCATCACCCAGTTGAAACGGTTGGGGCGCGTGCGCGGCATCTGCAGCTTGCTCGCTTCTTCGATGCGCTTGAACAGTTCTTCCTGTTTTTCGGCCAGCTGGAGCTGCGCGGGACGCTTCTTGCCCCAGGCGTTCCAGAACATCTGGGCGCCGATGTGGTCGAGGCGGACGATCTGGGTCAGGTCCCATACCAGCGCCGGCTTGTCCTTGAGCGAGGTGAGGGTGGCGTTGATGGTCTTGATCGCGCCGCACTGGGCCAGCGCGTGGACCTGCCAGATCCCGTTGGCGACGACCGATTGGGGCGAGCCTGCATCAGGCGATTCGAGGGTTAAAGTTGGCGCATTTTCAATCTGCATTGCGCCAGTGTAAAAGAGAATCGCCGTGACCGCTACAGGAGTTCGTGCGCGGGGGGCGGGACCGCCTATGTAATCGTTTGTTTACAGCGCGCGCGTATGCACGGCCGTCACGCTGCCAGATGACGCGCCTGGCGCTGCGGCACGCTCGCTACCGGCTTGGCCTTCTCGGCCGGGGCGTCGATGCGGCCGGCATAATCGCTGCCCACCAGTTGCGCCGCGTCGGTACGGCTCATGCCGCGCGTCTCGAGCCATTGCGCGACCAGCTTGGCCAGGCGGTCGAGCGCAATGCGGTGGGTGGCATCGGTTTTCGCATAGATCCAGTCGGAGAAGGCCATGAAGTTGGCGAAGGGCGACTCGCCCAGGAGGTGCACGAGCGTGTGCGCGAAGCGTCCCGAGTTGGCCACCAGGTCCCAGTAGCGCGCAAAGCGCACCAGGCGCTGCATGGTCTGGAAGTCGATCAGCTTCGTCGCCAGGATGGTGTACGGCGGGTAGGGATCGAAGACCAGTCCGTGTTCTTCGGTGTGGCGGATGATCGGCGTGCCGCGCAGGCGCTTGAGAATGCCGAACTGGATTTCGTGCGGCTTGAGGGCCACCAGCTGGTCGAAGCCGCGCGCGAAGCTGTCCATGTCCTCGCCCGGGAGGCCGGCGATCAGGTCGACGTGCAGGTGGGCGTGCGACTGTTCGCACAGCCAGCGGATGTTCTCGGCGGCCTTGGCGTTGTCCTGGCGCCGGCTCACCAGCGCCTGGACCGCCGGATTGAAACTCTGGATGCCGATCTCGAACTGCAGCGCGCCGGGCGGGAACTTGCGGATGCCATCCTTGAGCGCATCGGGCAGGTGGTCGGGGACCAGCTCGAAGTGGGCGTAGACCGGGTCGTCCGGGTTCGCTTCGAGTTTGTCGAGGAAGAACTGCATGATCTTCAGGCTGGTCTTGATATTGAGGTTGAAGGTGCGGTCGACGAACTTGAACAGGCGCGCGCCGCGGGCGTGCAGCGTTTCGAGCTCGCCCAGGAAGGTGTCCAGGCCGAAGGGCCAGGCGGTCTTGTCGAGCGCCGACAGGCAGAACTCGCACTTGAACGGGCAGCCGCGCGACGCTTCCACATATAAGGTGCGGTTGGCGATGTCGTTGTCCGTATATAAGGAGTAGGGCATGGCGATGTCGGCCATCGGCGGCTGCACGCCGGCGTGGATCTTCATCAGCGGCTTGGGGCCGTGCAGGATCTCGCCGCACAGCTTGGGGAAGGTGACGTCGCCCCAGCCGGTCACTAGGTAGTCCGCCATCTGCACAATGGCTTGCTCGCCCGGCTCGTGCGACACTTCCGGCCCGCCCAGCACGATCACCACCTGGGGCGCGACGCGCTTGAGCATGGCGACAACCCTGGTGGTTTCCTCGACGTTCCATATATAGATACCGAAACCGATGATGCGCGGCGATTGCGCCAGCAGGCGTTCGACGATTTCGGTGGTCTTCGCGCCGATCACGAATTCGTGCAGGCTGGTTTGCTCCTGCAGGGGGCCCATGTTTGCCAGTAGATAGCGCAGCCCCAGCGAGGCGTGGGCGTAACGGGCGTTCAGGGTCGAGAGCAGGATGGTCATGGCGGGCGGCGTTGGCGAAAGCTGCCATTCTACCTGCGCGCAGGGCTGGTGACCGGCAGGTGCCAGTGGGATTTTGCTACCATATGACAATTTCAGGCATAAATCTTGCATTCAAATGCGGTTGAAGAGCCAAGCTGTTGTGTTCTTGCTCAGAAAAGTGCGTATGGGAAATATATTTACGCATATCGCCCCCATGCTACGTTAGTATATGAATCGATCACCCTCGTGTGGAGTAGTGCGCCACTTTTTGTCACATGAATAAATTAAAGCCCATTTTTGTCATCGTTGCTGCCCTTATTTGCTGCGCCGCGTCCGCGCAGCAAATGTACAAGACCGTCGGTCCGGATGGGAAAGTCACGTTTTCCGACCGTCCGCAAAACGGCGACAAGCTCAAGGTCAGCGTGATGAAGGGCTCGGTGCTGCGCGCAGTGGAGGGTCCGGTGCCGGCCCAGCCCAAGATCGCGCCGCGCCCCAAGGGAAGCGGCGCCGATGCGTCCGGCGGTGGCATCTCGGCTGCCGGCGTGCCGTCGCCCGAGCTGCAGCATGCCGTGCTGGTGGTGGCGCTGATGTCCGAAGTGGCCGCCAAGTTTGAGCCGGTCTGTTCCAATGCGGCGCCCCTGAGCAAGAAATTCGTTACCGCCGCCAACGGCTGGAAGCAGCGCAACAGCAGCTTTATCGAAAAGCAGCGGCGCGCGATGGCCGACATGGCTCCCGCCAGGCGGACTGCACTCCAGGGCGAGGTCGCGGCCAAGATTCATGAGGTCATGGCTGAGGTGCTGGGCCAGAGTACGTCGGGTCGGGTGCAATGGTGCGACAAGGCGAGCCTTGATATGTCGGGCGGAACCAATGATGTGGTCAACAACGTGGATGTGGCCATGCCGCTGATCACCTATAAATCGAAGTAATCGGCAAAAGGTGGCTTGTGGAAACGCGGCCCTTTTGCTATAGTTTGCCTCCCGCTGATTCGGTAGCGAAATCAAGTAGTTGCAGGACAGATCAGGGGCGTTTCGAAAGAAGCGAAGTAAGAAAAAGAGGTTGACGAGAAACGCGAAACGCTGCATAATCTCACCTCTCTGCTGCAACGAACACAACGCTTCGTACCATGCGGCAGAAGAAACACCGAATAAGTTCTTTAACAATTAACAGTCGATAAGTGTGGGCGTTTGATGAAGGTGCCAACAAAGCGTAAGCGATGTTGAATACTTAAATTATCAAATGTTCACAAAAAAGAAA
>NZ_JAVCWL010000039.1:0-78122 GCF_030846505.1 Massilia pseudoviolaceinigra
ACCGGCTGATCCGTCAGCGCCATGATTGAAGGCGGGGTACAAATTCAATTGTGCCCACAACTTCGATTATGGACACAAAAATTCAACCACTCACCACACCTCGCAAGCGCGGTCCCTACAGACAGCACAGCACGGAATTCAAGCGCTTGTTGCGCAACCACCGGCGCAACGCGTTGCCGTGTAGCTGTCGAGCGCGCGATATGCACGGCTGACGGTCCCTACATTGAAGTAGTTCGTCCAGCCTTGTCGCGTCGGCCGAGTCTGAAAAAGAAGGGCGCGTTCTGGTGGTCGTGCAGCGACTACCCAGCCTGCAAGCAGGCCTACAACGATGTGAAGGGCAAACCCGACTGCAGCAAACCGAAGACCGCCGCAGCAACGTGAATCATTTTTCGAGGAAAACGTCATGACCGAACGTGAGACCACCATCATTGCCTTCCAGACCGAAGGCGACAGGAACAAGACGGTACTTGAGCGGATTGCCCCCGCCGGTGCAGGTACAGGCGCCAGCACCATCGTCGACAAGCTGCAGGATGCACTCAGGCCAGGCTATCAGGTCGAGTTCGACCCGGCCGAGGCCTACCTTGCCGGCGCTTCCGACGAAGACGCGTTGAGCGAGGCCGATGCATTGGCCAGCGCGCACGACTCGTTTGTTTGCGCGCAACCGCGCACAGGCACCGATGCCGGCCTGATTGCGCCAACCCTGTTGAAGAAATAGCGTGTGGTCTTATCCACCGCGTAGCGCCAGGCCTGGTTCCCACATGGTCCAACCGGACGCGAGAAACGCGGGAGCCCGCAAAGTCGATGACGACGCAATGCAAAAAGTTGCCCCCATGGAAAGCGAGAAAAAACCGTTTCACGAACCCGTCGCGGAAAAGCTGATCGCCCAGCTCAAGCAAGGCACCGCCCATCGCAAAGCCCTCCAGGTGTTACGTGAAGATACTTACGAGGCCGTCCACGAAGCTTTACGCTGACCTCAAGGTAGTCGAATTCCAGGGCGCCGCCAACACGTCGGTCGCGCTTGATTGAATCCACCAGCGAGGATTTCCATGAACCAAATTAACGTCGATCATTTAACGCCGAACCTCAACGCCGCCGCGTCTGGAAATGTCGTCCTGCCGGTAATACCGGCCAATCTCCAGATGGACGATGTTCAGACGGCGTTCCTGGCGATGCCTGAACAAGGGAGCCGTCAATATTACGCCTGTCCCACGCCGCCCACCGACCCCGCCGGCCTCCTTGAATCGCATTTCAAGGGCGTGGCCAGCTTCGCGGACAAACTGATTTTTACCCACACGAACCTGGATCCTTGCTGGGACCCCAGTGCTCCCAGCGCAGACGGCAAATACCTGATCGGAGACATCGTCGGTTCGGGCGGCCAGGGCGAGATCGACGAGGTCGGCGATACAGCGCCCTCCGCTTGGCCTCACCCCTGCGCCGCGCAGGCCTGTGGCAGTTTCATGGCCATGGGCATTCAGAAATCGGCGAGCGGCAGCGGTTCGGACGCCTCCGAAATCCAGGTCTACGATCTACGCGATTGCCTGCTTGGTCAACCCATCACCGTGCTAGGAACGATAGAACGACCCGAAGACGGCATCAACGGAGTCGGCATGACCAAGGAGGCCGGTCCCGACGGCAAATACCTGATTGCAGGCGTCAACGGGAGGGTACTGACGGTGTATCGATCCACGACATCGACGCTTGTGCCATGGGGTGCGACCAAGTTTGTCCAGGTGCTCAAGGTGTGCGACTTTCCGGAGTCGGGCGCCGGCCTTGCGCTCATTACACAGACGCACGGCGGCGTGTTCCTGGTGTCGCTCAACGCCGATGACGACGGGGCTAATTCCCGCATTGGCCTGTTCAAACTGGACCTGGATGCCACGCCTCCCGCCTGCATACCCTTGCTGAAGAAGGAGATGAACATTCCGGGGATGAGTGATTCGCTGACGATCCTGGAAGCTTATCTGGATGCACAGCCCTTGTGGGGCCCCGTGCTGGGTGGCCTTCTGAAACTGGGCAGCAATTTGCTCAACAGCTCGTTTCGGTGGGGTAAAGGCTTGTCGATCACCTCCGCCGCCAGCATGGAAATCTACGCGACCGACCGTAATGTCGTGCCACTGTCGCACCTTCCCGATAGCGGCTCGAAGAAGGATTTTTCCGTCGTGGTATGGGCAAGTTCGCCCACGCCGCCACGCCGCGGGAAATAGCCAGCGGCGCCTGCGGTGGCGCGCAGGCGGCATTTGCCTGAAGGCTGAAAAGGGCCCGTTGCTGGACGCGCCATGGTCCGGCGCACGCCGCACAATGTCATACCTTTCTGCAGAGTGTCTGCAATCAACCAACCTCGAAGGAGTTTAGAATGAGCAACGCAACTCAAACCGTCAGCATGATCAACCTGGCCTATTACAGTGGATCCCAGGACGGCTGGAACACCGGAGGGATACCAGGCGGTGCAAATGGATCGTTTGTAAATCCGGACGGCAATTTGCCGTATGGTTTCCTGCAGTTCGGCTCCATGCCCATCACCGACGCAATACCTGCATCCTTGTTCCTGGTGGCCGCCGTTGACGGCGTCAATGTCGTCCCCTCGTCCGGATGGTCCAAGGTATGGGATACCACAGGCTTGACGGGCGGAGAAAACGGCTACCTGTATGTTCCCACGGCGCCGCCAGGATATGTCGCACTGGGTGCAACGTTCACAAATACCGGGACGCCTGCCTTTCACGTAGCGTGTGTCCTGGAACAATTTGTGGTGCCAGGCACTGCGGTTGAAATCTGGAGCACCGCGGACATGGCCGGTGGGGCCGATCTCACGCTGGGCATCGCAGTGTTGGAGCCAAACAACTATCCACCGACTCCAGGCAGCACGACAATGATTCCTATCCCGACGGGCACTTTCTTCAATTTCAATGGTGGAACTGCCAATCCTGCTGCGAACATGCTTCAGCAGTGTGTTGTGCAGTAGTGAGAACGAGGTAAGCGTCGGCCCAGCGCCGTCTTGAGCCAGCTGTCGAATTGATTGATGATAGCGTCACACCGCTGGGAAGCGGCGTGTTGTTAGGCAGGTGCCAACTGCCCGGCGCAATGCCAGGGCAGAAACTCGTCAACACGGTTGACGGGATGATCGGCGATGTGGGCTAGCACATGGCGCAACCAGGCTTCGGGGTCGACACCGTTGAGCTTGGCCGTCCCGATCAGCGAGTAGATGGCGGCAGCGCGTTCGCCGCCCGTGTCGGCGCCGGCAAACAGATAGTTACGGCGACCGATGGCAACCCCGCGCAGAGCGCGTTCTGCGGCGGAGTTGTCGATCTCGATCAGGCCGTCATCGCAATAGCGCGCCAGCGCCGGCCACAGATTGAGGGCGTACAGGATCGCCGCCGACGTATCGGACTTGCGTGAGAGTTTTTCAAGCATGCCTCGCAACCATCGCTCCAGATCGTCGATCAGCGGTTTGGCCTCGGCTTGTCGTGCCTGGCGTCGCTCGTTCGGGGGCTTGCCGCGGATCTTCGCTTCGATCGCGTACAGCTCACCGATGCGGCGCAAGGCTTCGCTCGTCAGTGCAGAGGGTCTGGCTTCATGCAAGTCGTAGAATTTGCGGCGCGCATGCGCCCAGCAGGCCGCCTCCTGGATCGTGCCGTCCTCGTAAAGCGCGTTAAAGCCTGCGTAGGCATCGGCCTGGAGCACGCCCTTATAGTTGGCAAGGTGGGTTTGCGGATGGATGCCTTTGCGGTCGGGCGTATAGGCAAACCACACGGCCGGTGGCGTGGTGTCGCCGCTCGGCCTGTCGTCGCGCACGTAGGTCCACAGACGCGCCGTCTTTGTCTTCCCATTGCCTGGTGCCAGCACCGGAACCGGGGTGTCGTCCGCGT
The DNA here is from genome assembly GCF_030846505.1 of Massilia pseudoviolaceinigra. Classification (NCBI taxonomy): domain Bacteria; kingdom Pseudomonadati; phylum Pseudomonadota; class Betaproteobacteria; order Burkholderiales; family Oxalobacteraceae; genus Massilia; species Massilia pseudoviolaceinigra. Next base: position 3,864 of record NZ_JAVCWL010000039.1, read on the forward strand.
GCAGCTTGGCACCGGCGAGCACATGGCGCCGGATCGCGTCGACCAAGGGACGCAACAGCGCGCTGGCAGCACCGACCCAGCTGGCGAGCAACGCGCGATCCAGATCGACACCGTCGCGAGCATACATGACTGCCTGCCGGTACAGCGGCAGATGGTCGGCGAACTTGGCCACCAGCACGTGCGCCAGCAAGCCCGGCCCGGCGATGCCCCGCTCGATCGGCCGGCTCGGCGCCGGCGCCTGCACGATGGCGTCGCAGCAGCTGCATGCCAGCTTTGGACGCACATGGCGGATCACGGCTCGCCGGCACATATTCCAGTTGTTCAGCCACGTCTTCGCCCAGGTGGCGCAAGCCACCTCCGCAGGCCGGACACGCGTTGGCGCCGGGCGGATAGACCTTTTCATCGCGCGGCAGGTGCTCGGGCAGCGGCCTGCGCACCGATTTCCTGCGCGGCGCCCGATCCGCTTCGGGCATTTCCCGCTCTGCTTCGGCCTCGTCTGCCTGCAGGTCTTCCAGTTGCAATTCGAGCTGCTCAATCTGGCGGTCGAGCTTTTCCGACTTGCGGCCGAACTGCATGCGCCGCAGTTTGGCAATCATCAGTTTCAGATGTTCGATCTCTGCGGCCCGCGTGTTCAGCTGCGCTTCCAGGCCCAGGATCTGCTCATCGCGGGCCAACAGCAAAGCCTTCAAGGCTTCGATGTCGTTGGGCAGGTCGGCGGTGTTGAGCATGTGCCGAGTTTACGCGACCCGTTTCATGTTTACAAGGCCGACGTTGGCTGCCACGTCCGTTCCGGGCGCCGCCAGTCAATTCCCTCCAGCAGCATCGACAGCTGCGCCTGGCTTAGCGTTACGCTGCCGCTGCTCGCTTGCGGCCAGACGAAACGGCCATTCTCAAGCCGCTTGGCCAGCAGGCACAGGCCATCGCCGGTCCACCACAGCACTTTGATCATGTCGCCGCGCCGGCCACGGAACACGAACACGTGGCCGCTGTACGGATTCTCCTTGAGCGCACTGTCCACCTTTGCCGCCAGGCCGTTCATACCGGCGCGCATGTCGGTGATGCCGGCTGCCAGCCAGATGCGCGTGCCTGCGGGCAGCCCGATCATGGCAGCAGGCGCGCCAGCACTTGGGCCAGCGCCACCGCATCAACGCCACCTTCGAGTCGCAGCTGCGCACGGCCCACCGTCAGCAGCATGACGCCCGAAGCCGATAGTGCAGGCTTGGCAGCCACGTCTGGCGAATCCAGAACGGTGACCGGCATCAGCGCGGCCGGTGCCGCGTTCACCGCGCCGTGCAGGTCGGCGAATTGTCTGCGCCAGGTGAAGACCTGGTTGGCATTGATGTTGAACTCTTGAGCCAGGCGCGACACCGACGTGCCCGCGACAAGAGATCTGGCGACGACTTCTCGCTTGAATTCCGTGCTGTGCTGTCTGTAGGGACCGCGCTTGCGAGGTGTGGTGAGTGGTTGAATTTTTGTGTCCATAATCGAAATTGTGGGCACAATTGAATTTGTACCCCGCCTTCAATCATGGCGCTGACGGATCAGGCGGTAAAGATGTCAGTGGGAAGACGCTTACCTCGGGACCACTAATTTCTAGGTATAAATTTTACTAGAAAAAATTCTTCCGTTAATTAAGGCTAGCTCAAGTTAAATAAACAAAAAAAACCTCATTTTTGGGTTTTTTTGTCCTTGGTTCTATTGGACAGGCGTACATTCAGCTAGTAGCATTAACTCCGCCGCACGACAAGCCGCATATACGTAAGGCATCCAAAGACTGGAGGTGAATGTATTCCAAGAAGCCTACACTTTGAATGTAATTTACGTTTGGGTAATGTTTTTAAGATGCAAGCGAATGAAGTGCTTTTCGAAAGAAATTGTATCAATTAATTTCTATTATAGTCGCTTTGTAGGCATTGCCCATGTTGGAGAAATACAAATCTAGCGATGAAAGAATTTATATTATGAAAGAAGGGAGCAGGAACGTTCCAACCCTAGAACCAGCGCCGAACGCCACGGCCTAGATGCGGCTCGCGCTGGGTCCGAGAGTGCTATGGCTTGGCTTGCGCACAGTTACCTCAGTGGCACATTTGGGCGAAAAGACGCCCCCAGTGCATATGCGATTGCTCAAGCGTGGGGGCGTTCGGAAAGCACGGAAAATCGCCACCGTGCCGGATATCTACATTCGCAGCTTTCAAGGGCTGAACTGGATACTGCCAAATCTCTGCTAACCCAATGCAGCGTTAAGAATGAGAGTGATTATTCAATAACGCTCTCACCATTTAACTAGACTGACCCTAGCTGACAAACGCCAATTCGGAATTTATTGATTCGGGAAACGGTATGCGACGCGCTGTAACCCACTCTCAATTCAGGGGGGAACTATGAAAACGTTAATTTTAGCAAAAATTGTTGCCTTGCTATCGCTGTTCGTATGCTGTTCGCTGAGTTATGCAGGAACTCCTGCACCACAGCGGCTACACAGGTTTATCGCGAAAACCGATGCGATTTCAACAAGTGGCAAACCGACTGCGGAAAGAGCTAAATTAGTCCATGCGGAGTACATGAAGAATTTCGCGGCTGATGCGGCGGCTATACGTGATGACGAGCTAGCCGAATTTTTCGAGGCAACGCAGCATATGATGTTCTATACGCTGGACAAGTCCCAATTACCTTCATTTGAAAGAATGTTCGCTCGCTTGGTTGACACAGGTAAGGCAACATCGGAACAATACGGACAGTTATTGCAGATATATTACGCTCTTCGCGAGTTCGAAAAAGCAAACGCTTTTTTAAAGCGATATGGTCAAAAGCGCTCCTCGCGAGAAACCATTGAGATAAACGACCTGACAAGCCCGTCGGCGCCGCGAACCGGCTGGGTTTTGGGGGATAACCGCCGCTTAACTCGGCTAGATTTGGATTTGAATTCCGGGAGGCATCTTGTTATTATTGTCTCCCCATATTGTCACTTCGCAATCAAGGCTCTGTCGGCAATTGAGAGTGATTCCACGCTAGCACCTTTGCTACGTCAGAAGGTAACGGTTATGGTAATGCAGGATTTCAATTTCTTTTACGATAAATATGCTCGCTGGAACCAAGTGCACCTGCTACTTCCTCTTGTCTTAACGCATAGTCGCGAGGAATGGCCTGAAGTGTCCCATTGGGTATCGCCTCTTTTTTTGTTTTTCCGCGATGGTAAGCTGGAGTCCAAATTTTCAGGATGGCCATCCGATGAAAATGTGGATAAGGTGTATAAAGGGTTGGGAATCACTTTTTCTTCCGCGAAAGCTATCACACAAGAATAGCTCATTCAGGACCCTGTCCGCAACTCAACATATCCCGTTAGATGTTCCCCTGAAGGGCCATGCCAGCATAGCACTGGCCACGACCCCAATCCACCCAAGTTAAGGATTTCGTCCGTGCTCAACATGGCTTTTGAGCCAGGTGTTTATGAGGTTTGGATTTACGCGCCTTTGACAGGTTTTCTCGATGGAGGCAGGTCTGTTTCGCAATCAGGTTCAGCACCTAACGCAAGCGCTTGGCGACCATGTTCCCCAGCAGCAGGGCCGGCATCACGGGTTTGCGCGCAGTGTGCGCGTAGGCATGGTTGATGCGGTCGATTTCGCGCAGGGTCGCTTGCTCATGGGCGGTCAACGACCAGGGTCTGCAAATTGCCGCACATGATTTTGGCGGCGACATCTTGTACCACGGCCTGCTGGGACAGGCCGGAAACATGCTCAAGATTGAGGCGGTGCTTGAGCCGGCGGAGCCGATGCGGCAGCGCCGTGTCAGTCAGGACCAAGCAAGTCGTGCGCATCGAGGATGGCGTAGATGATTTCCGGATGCCGGTCGAGGCAGCGCCGGATAGCGGTCGGGACCGCCTGGCGGGTCTTGCGGCACAGGCCCGGCCGTTCGGCGAGCACGATGCTCAGGCCGCGCGCGCTGCGCACTTCATTGTTGCTGGGCGTGATGTGCAGCACCACGCCGAGCTGGCCGTACAGGCGCTCGGCCAGCTTGTTCAGGTCCTCGTAGCTGGCGATATTTTCGATGTGCGCGAGCAGCTTCTTTTCTTCGTCGCGCGTCAGGCGCAGGATGCGCGTGTCGCTGTCGGCATCGGCCAGCAAGGTCTCGCGCTTGCACACGCAGGCACCAGGAGGACACTCTGTTCGGATCGGGAAGGGAAATGCCTGGAGCATCGTCATCAATCGCAGCAGCGGTGGGGCACGGCGGAATCACAGGGTAGCGCTGGAGCGGTGGGGCTGTCAATCGCCGCCCGTGATCGCGTCTTTAGCTGGTGCGCATGTCTGGTCCGGCGACCTGCCGGACGAAACGCATCAGCTTGGGCCAGAATCGGCCATCCTTGAAAGGGGAAGAGGAACCGGTTATATTTCTATTAGCGTTACGCTACGCAGTTCCCCTGTTTTTTTAGTCGTAGTGGATGAACGAATTTTTTGCGGTGACTTTTCCATCAGGGCTGAGGGAGACATCACAGTACGCTTTGTCAAACATGAAGCCGTAAAATAGAAAGGTGTGTTGCCCCATCGGAAAACGTTCTTGAGGAAAGCCATAGTGTCGAACAGAGACTTTGCCGCCAGGTTCTTTTTTGTAGCCAATACTTTTTTCAAATTTTTCGATCTGCACTGAGATATCAGAGCCCAACTGGATTCCGTCACAATAGACCCGCGCCGACCTTTCAGCGGACCAGTTCGAATACCAGACGAAAGCCAGGGCTGCACCCGGAACGACAATAATGCCGATGGCGACTTTCAAAAGTGAGTAGACGACGTCCTTCTTGGACTCTGATAAAGAAAGCATATTTGGGCTAATAATTTCGTAAAGTATTCCGAGCTACTTGCAACATTCCTGACGTGGCGAGCAGAGATGAGCGCCTGAATAGGCATTTTTTGCCAAGAATTTGCCCAATCTGAGTTGTCAGCGCCAGCAGGCAAAACATCGAATGCGACTTGACCTTGTCGGGCATTGTCATGCCAGGCATCCCGCGTCAATCCTTACGAGCGCAGGGATTGTCGCGACTCAAGGAATCGGGTTCCCTCTTGTGCTGGCTGAACTCAAGTCGCCCGCCCATGTATTGACTTCAAACTTCGATAGCTGGTACGTTCACGCGGTGGCCGAGTTCCGCATTCCCGTACGTGCGCACCACCTCCGAAATTACCACGTGATACCCATCGAGCCATCTGGCCTGGGCCGCCTTGGCTTGCAGATGCGCCGGGTGTTGCATCAGTGCCTGCAGCGCTTCCAGGCTCTCCCAGTAATACACGTTCGAAAACAGGCCGGTCGCGCGGTTCTCCCACGCCTCCTCACCCAGATAGCCGGGCAGCGCCTTGGCGGCGTCGGCGATGAGTTTGTCGAGCTGGTGGAATTCTTCGTCGAGATGTTTGGTGCCGAAGATAAAAGTGGAGGAGTACATGGCCTTGATGGTGAATGAGTGAGCTGCGATTGTGCCATGTTGGTATCGATATTGCTGGCCAATCATAATTGCGTGAGAGAATGCCGCACATTGTCGTGAAGGAATGCCGTGAACTGGAAGCCGAACAAGTGGATCGCCACTGCCCTGAACATCTTTTTCTCCCCGCTCGGCTTGGTCTACGCCGGCGCGCCGCGTCTGGCCGCGCTGGTGTTCGGCGGTGCCATGCTGCTTATGTTCGCCATTTTCTTCCTGCTGCCGGGATCCCTTTCCGCTACCGTCATGGTGGCGTTCCAGGTGGCGCTGGCGGTGGTGTGCATGACTTGCGCCTACCGGATCGCCGCGCGCGCGCCGGTGCGCGCAGTCAGGCCCGCGTCCACGCGTTGGTATGTCCTGCTGGCGATCATGCTGACGTATTTCACAACCGTCGTCGGCCTGCGCGCCTTCTTTTACGAGACCTTTCACGTGCCGTTCACGTCGATGGCGCCCGCCATTGAATCGGGCGCCCATCTGCTCGTGCAGAAATGGGGCTACGGGCATGCCAGCTCCTTCGGGATCACCTTCGCATCGCGTCCGATTTCCGCGCCAATGATGCGGGGCGATCTGATCGTGTTCGAGTTTCCGCGTGATCCGAGCCAGCAATTCATCAAGCGCCTGGTGGGTCTGCCGGGCGACAAAGTCGCATACCGCGACCGCCAGCTCTTCGTCAACGGCGCTGCCACACGGGTGCGCGAGCTCGAAGCATACGTGGAACCGGAACAGCTGGTGACCTTCCAGCGCTTCGAAGAGCAACTCGGCAATGTGCGCTTTCAAATCTTGCTGCGCACGGACGAGGCCCGCAGTATCAAAGAGCCCGATGATTTCGCATTCAAAGAAAACTGCGTCTACGAAGCCATGGCGATGCAATGCGAGGTCCCGCCCGGTCATTACTTCGTCATGGGCGACAATCGCGATAACAGTTACGACAGCCGCTATTGGGGCTTTGTCCGCGCCAACCAGGTGGTCGGCAAGGTGGTGCGCATCATGCAGTAAGGCGCCGCCTCAGGTTCGCCTTACTTGATGCACACCTGGCGCACCATCTTGATATCGGTGATCCCGGAGAGCACCTTTTCGATGCCATCCATTTTCAGCGTCATCATGCCATCCTCCAGCGCCGCCGCGAGCAGGGCGGCCACGCGGCTGTGCTCCTGCAGCAGCTTCTTGACCTTGTCGGTGCCGATCATCAGTTCGTGCAGGCCGACCCGCCCACGGTAGCCCTTGTTGCACTCGGCGCAGCCGACCGCCCGGTACAAGGTAAATTTGCCGTCCGCGTTGGCATAGCGCTGGCGCCAGCCGGCCAGCACCTGCGCGCGGCCGGCGTCCGGGTCGGTGATGAAGGCCTCGGTCGAGAGCAGTTCCGTGCAAAATTCGGTGAGCATCAGCTCCACCTCGGCCGCATCGGGATGGTAAGCCACTTTGCACGAGGAGCACAGGCGCTTGGCCAGGCGCTGCGCCAGGATGCCCAGCAGCGCATCGGCAAAGTTGAACGGGTCCATGCCCATGTCGAGCAGGCGCACGATCGATTCGGGCGCGCTGTTGGTGTGCAGGGTCGCCAGCACCAGGTGGCCGGTGAGCGAGGCTTCAATGCCCATGCTGACCGTTTCCTTGTCGCGCATTTCGCCGACCATGATCACATCCGGGTCAGCCCGCAAGAATGCCCGCATTACCGTCGCAAAATCCAGCCCCGCCTTGCGGTTGACCTGCACCTGGCGCAGTCCCTTTTGCGTGATTTCGACCGGGTCTTCGGCGGTCCAGATCTTGGTGTCGGGCGTGTTGAGGTGGCTGAGCACCGAGTGGAGGGTGGTGGTCTTGCCCGAACCGGTCGGTCCGCACACGAAAAACAGGCCGTACGGTTTTTCGATGGCGGCGCGCAGGCGCTCCAGGTTAAACGGCAGCACGCCCAGCTTCTCGAGCGGGATCGGCTCGCCGGCGGCCAGGATACGCATCACGATGTCCTCGACCCCGCCCGACGATGGAATGGTCGCCACGCGCAGCTCGATGTCGAGCGGGCCGTATTTTTTGAACTTGATCTTGCCGTCCTGCGGCTTGCGGCGCTCCGAAATATCGAGGTCGCACATGATCTTCACGCGCGCCACCAGCGCATTGCGGTAGCTGGCCGGGATTTCGATGTACGGCACCAGCGAGCCATCCTTGCGAAAGCGGATGCCGGTCTTGCCCTTGCCCGGCAGCGGCTCGATGTGGATGTCCGAAACGCCCTGGCGGTAGGCATCCATGATCACCTTGTTGAGCAGCTTGACCAGCTCATTTTCGACTGCGGCCGAGACGTCGAGCGTGCCCTCGCCATCGACGTCATCCTGGTCCATCCCGGACAGCAGTTCGCCCACCGAGCCGCCTTCGGCATCGACGGCGGCGCCGAAGAACTGTTCGGCGGTGCGCCGGAAGTCTTCGCGCGTGGTCACGCGGTAGACCACTTTGGCCTTGGGGAAGATCTGGTTGACGATCTTGCTGGTGTTGATGCGCTCCGGGTCGAGCGCCATCACCACCAGGCCCTCGGTGGTTTCCTCGAGCGGCAGCCACTGGTTTTCTTCAACGTACTGCGCTTTCAGGTTGCGCAGCAGCTCGCCCGGCTTGATCCGGTCCGGCTTGTACGGCTCGTACGGCGTGGCGAAAAACTTCGCCAGCGATTCGCCGATCGCCTGCGCGCGCACCTGGAACTCCTTGATCAGTACTTCCTCGATATCGAGGTTCTTCTTGCGCGCCGAGCGCGTCGCCAGTTCCAGTTCGGGCGCCGACAGCACCGCCTCGTGCACCAGCCCCACGTACTTGGTGCGCACCGTCTGCGGCGGTTTGAGGCGCTGGCTGAAGGCCACCGACAAGGTTTCGCACAGATCGCGCACACCTTCCTCGCACACCTTGGAAAACGGTCCGCCCTTGCGGTTGTTGATGAACTGGATCACGCCGAGCAGCTCGTTCGACTGCACCGTCAGCAGCGGCGCGACCAGCATCTCGCGCGTGCGATAGCCGGTGCGCTGGTCCACCCCGCTCTGGAAATGCAGGCCGGGCGCCAGGCGCTGCAGTTCTTCCTCGTCGTAGGCGTCGCGGATGTTCAGGGCCTTGCGGCTCATCGCCACGAAGCCGGCGATCGAGCTCGGCGAAATCGACAGGCGCAGTTCGCGAAACGTTGTCAGGCCGGTCTTGACCTTGGAGACGATATGATCGTTCTCGGGCGTGACGGCGTACAGGGTGAAGCGGTCGCAGTCGAACAGGTCGCAAAAATCCATGCCCAGGTCGAGCATGATTTCATCGAGGTTGGCGGTCGCGTGAATCTTGTTCGTGACCGCCTGCAGCCGTCTGGAGAAGTCCAGGCGCGCGCCCGTGTCTTCGTCGTTACCACCTTGCTTGCCGCTTGACGCTTCGTTCATGGGTGCTTTCGCTTTCGACAGGTGAGAGCCAGGTTCAGTTCAGTGCGACTTCGAGACCTTCGTACGCCAGCACCACGCGCAGGCCGGCGGGCAGCGGCCCGTGGCGCCCCAGCGCATCGGCGAAGACGGCTTCGAGTTCGTCGTCGCCCCGGGTCGGTTCATGGTGGGTGCAGTACAGGGTGCGCGCTCCGACCCGCACCGCGCTGGCCAGCGCGGCGTCGAAGGTGCCGTGCCCCCAGCCGCGCTTGGACGGGTATTCGTCGCGCGTGTACGAACAGTCGAAAATGAGCGCATCGACGCCCTGCATGGCGCGGTCGATGTCGCGCTGGCGCTGTTCCATCTGCAGCTGGTACGGCGCATGGCGCTCGTCTTCCTCCGGATACAGGTTGTAGAAGGGTTCATGGTCGCCCGTGAAAAACAGCGACTTGCCGTTGCAGCTGATGCGGTAGCCCAGATTGACCACCGGGTGGTTCATGACCACGTTCTCGACCACCGCGTCGCCCACCGCGACGGCCACGCCCACGTCGAGCGTGCGGTATTCGATGGTGGCCGCCATCTGCGCTTCGCCGACGGGGAAATAACTGTTCTGGAGCTGCACGCCCATGATGTGCTCGATGCCCTGGCCGGTCGCTTCGTCGCGCGCGCCGTGCAGGCGCACCCGGCTCGTGGGGATGAACAATGGCGTGAAGAAAGGCAGGCCGTGGATATGGTCCCAGTGGCTGTGGGTGATGAAAATATTCGCGTTCACCGGCAGGCGCGTGAGCAGGTCCTGGGCCAGCGCGAAAATGCCGGTGCCGCCGTCGAGGATGATCAGGGTGCCGTCGTCGGTGCCCACTTCAATGCAGGTGGTGTTGCCGCCATAGCGGGCGGTGCGCGGTCCCGGCGAAGGAATCGAGCCGCGCACGCCCCAGAAGCGCAATTTCATGTCGTCACTCTCATGGCCGAAATCGTCGATGTTGCAATTACGGTCGATCATAGCGGTTTTGCCTGCGCATGGCTGCAAAATTTACCTGCGGAATCGGCCGTGCCCGCTTTCGTGCCGTTTTGCCCACGCTTTTTGCGCGGCGGTGTACAGGGCCGGCGGGCGGCGCTACACTCGTCCGTATTACCACGAAGTAATGGTATGGCGGCATCCTGAGACGGGCGGAACCATCCTCATGCAAGCGACTGACCGATGACAAAGCGTGCGCGCATGCTGCGCAAGTACGGCCCGCGCTGGCTGCTCGGGCTGGCCCTGACCGTGGCGGCGGCGTTGTCCACGCTCGGCTTTTTTCACAGCGATTCGATCGAGCGCATGGACGGCTTCGTGGCCGGCCTGCGCATGCGCATCGAGGCACCCGTGATGGACGCGCGCGTGGTAATCGTCGATATCGATGAAAAGAGCCTGGCCGCGATCGGGCGCTTTCCGTGGAGCCGCAATATCCAGGCCAACCTGGTCACGCAGCTCACGCGCCACTACGGGGCCGGCGCGGTCGGTTTCGACATCTCTTTTCCGGAGCCGGATACCTCGTCCGGCTACGCGGTGCTCGAACGCCTCGCCGACGACGAACTGGCCGGGGTGGCGGGCCTGAAGGCGCAGCTGGCGGACCTGAAAGCCGGCATGGATTACGACGGCTTGCTGGCCGAGGCCCTGCGCGGCCAGAACGTGGTGCTCGGCTACAACGTGTCGGACAAGCTGCGCAAGGGCGTGCTGCCGCCCCCCGCGTTCACCCTGGAGAGCCTGAACGGGCGCGAGCTGCTGGCCTACACCTCAAGCGGCTACGAGGCCAATATCGCGCGATTGCAGCAAGCCGCCGCCGGCGCCGGCATCTTTACCGCGTCGACCGATGCCGATGGCGTGATCCGCTCCTCCATTCTGCTGCAGCGCATCGGCGACGCCTATTACCCGTCGCTGTCGCTGGCCACGGCGGCCGTATATCTCAAGGCGCGCGCCATCGCGCCGTATTTCGACACCACCGTCGAACAACTGTCGGACGCCGAGAAAGACAGTGGCAGCGCCGCCTTCATCTCGCTGTTCCTGCCGCACGGCCAGTTGCGCATTCCGGTGGGCGAGGGGCTGACCACCTACGTGCAGTTTCGCGGGCGCGGCGGGCCGGCTGGCGGCGCGTTCCGCTACGTGTCGGCGGCCGACGTGCTCACCGGCGCGGTGCCGCCCGCGCAGTTAAAGGGCGCGCTGGTGCTGGTCGGCTCCACCGCGCCCGGCATCAACGACCTGCGCGTCACCCCGGTCAACCCGGAATACCCGGGGGTGGAGGTGCACGCCAACCTGCTCAAGTCGATCCTCGACAACGACTTCAAGGCGCGCCCCGCCGAGGCCTATCTGTTCGAGTGCCTGCAGGTGCTGGCGTTCGGCCTGGTGCTGGCGCTGGTGCCGGCGCTGCTCTCGCCATTCAGGGCGGTGCTGCTGACGACGGCGGCGCTGGCAGCGGCCATCGGCATCAATTTCTACCTTTATTATGAAGCTGACATGGTGCTTAACGCGGCCGTGCTGGTGCTGCTGATCCTGGCGCTGTTCGTGCTCAATCTGGGTTTCGGCTACTTTGTCGAGGTGCGCAAGAGCCAGGCGCTGGTATCGCGCTTTCGCGAGTACGTGGCGCCCGAGCTGGTGGCCGAAATGGCCGAAAATCCCGAGCAGTACACCATGGACGGCGAAAGCCGCGAACTGACCGTGCTGTTCATCGATGTGCGCGGCTTTACCACGATCTCGGAACAGCTCACGCCCAAGGCGCTGCGCGAGTACATCAACCTGTACCTGACCGCCATGTCGGAAGATATCCGCGACAGCCACTGCGGCACGCTCGACAAATACATCGGCGACGCCGTCATGGCCTTCTGGGGCGCGCCGGTGGCCTTTGCCGACCATGCCCGGCGCGCGGTCGCCACGGCGCTCCTGATGCAGGCCGGCGCCGCGCGCCTCGATCTTGAATTCCAGGCGCGCGGCTGGCCGCCCCTGAAGGTTGGGATCGGCATCAACAGCGGCTTGATGCACGTGGGCGACATGGGCTCGAAAATCCGCCGCGCCTATACGGTGATGGGCGACGCCGTCAACCTCGGCGCGCGCCTGGAAGGCATCACCAAGGTGTACGGGGTCGGCATCGCGGCGGGAGAGGCAACGCGCCACGCCGCGCCCGAATTCGTCTGGCGCGAACTGGATCTGGTGCGGGTCAAGGGCAAGCACGAACCGGTCGCCATCTTCGAGCCGCTCGGCGCGGCCGATTCCCTCGGCGAGGCTGGCGCGGCGCGCCTGGCCACCTGGCACGCGGCGCTGGCGCTGGTGCGCGCGCAGCAATGGGATGGCGCCGAGGCGATCCTCGGCCAGCTGCAAACGGCCGAGCCCGACTGCGCCCTGTACCGGCTTTACCTCGACCGTATCGCTATTTACCGCGCCGCCCCGCCCGCGCCGGAGTGGGATGGCGTTACCACTTTCGACACGAAATAGCGCGCCTGGCGTGGTCGTTTTTGCTTGCATTTGTCATTCTCTTAACGTCGGCTGACTCCGCCATACAACGCTTCGCAGAAATCCGCCGGATCGAACAGGAATTTCTTACTCGCACGAGGCAGCACGATTACACTCGACAGAAAAGCGCAAGCTGTGTTGTCAATGCTTTCCTCCGGGGTTGAACCTATGCCAACGATAAAAACACACCGTAGAGCTCATTCATGAAACGACCTTTTGCCCGCCTCGCCGCCGGCGCCGTGCTGGCCGCCGCCGTGGGAGCGGCCTGGGCGAACGAGCCCGCCGCGACCGATCCCATCCGCTTCGACATCAGCCGCTTCGACGTGGCCGGCAACACCTTGCTCGCCTCGTCCGACATCGACGCCGCGCTGCAACCGTTCGCCGGCAGCGGGCGCGATTTCGGCGACGTGCAGCGCGCGCTCGAAGCGCTCGAAGCGCTGTACCACGCGCGCGGCTACCAGGTCGTCACGGTGCGCCTGCCCGAGCAGGAACTGAACCGCGGCGTGGTGCGCCTGGACGTGGTGCAGACCAGAATCGGCCGTATTCTCGTCAGCGGCAACAAGGTGGTCGATGAAGCCAACGTGCGGCGCGCCCTGCCGGCCCTGCAGCCGGGCCGCACGCCCAACCTGGACCGCGTCTCGGCCAACCTGCGCATGGCCAACCAGAACCCGGCCCGCAAGGTCAGCCTGAACCTGCAGAACGGCGCCGCCGACGACGAACTCGACGCCCACCTGGCGGTCGTCGACGACAAGCCGTGGACGGTCATGGTCAATCTCGACAATACCGGCACCGGGCAAACCGGCAAGACCCACGCCGGTGTGGTCCTGCAGCACGCCAACCTGTGGGGGCGCGACCATGTGGGCAGCGTGCAGTACACCACCACGGTCGAGGAACCGGGCAAGGTCAGCGTGTACGGCGCGGGCTATCACATTCCTTTATATGAGCTGGGCGATTCGGTCGACCTGTACGCCAGCTATTCGGACATCGATTCGGGCGCGGTCACGGCCGGCATCTTCAACCTGGCTGTCAGCGGCAAGGGCACGGTGGCCGGGGTGCGCTACAACCAGACCCTGGCCCGGCGCGGCAGCCTCGATCCGCGCCTGGTGTACGGGTTCGACCACAAGGCGTACAAGAATAGCGTGCTGCTCGCAGGCCAGAATTTCGGCAACGATATCACCGTCCATCCGCTCAGCGTGACGTACCTGGCCAGCACGCCGCTGGCCGGGGGCGACATCAATTTCTCGGCCGGTCTGGTACGCAACCTGCCCGGCGGCAGCCGTGGCGGCAGCGCCGACTTCGCGCGCACCCGCGCCGGCGCCAAGGCTGGCTACACCGTGGCGCGCTTTGCGGCCGGCTTGAACCGCGCCTTCGGCGCCGACTGGCAGCTGCGCGCGTTATTAAATGGCCAGATCACGGGCGACGCCCTGGTTCCGGGCGAGCAGTTCGGCGCCGGCGGCGCCTCCTCGGTGCGCGGCTTCGACGAGCGCGCCGTGTCCACCGATTCGGGCCTGCTGGCCAACCTGGAACTCTACAGCCCCAATTTCTGCGCCGCGCGCCAGCGCTGGCAGTGCCGCGTGCTGGGCTTTGTGGACGCCGCCCACGGCCGCCGCAACGAGGCGCTGCCGGGCGAAGCGGCACGCGCCACGGTGTCCAGCGTCGGCCTGGGCTGGCGTTTTTCGATGGGAAATTCGCTCAACATGCAGATCGATTACGGCCACGTGCTGCGCCGGGATGCCGGCGTGAGCGACAAGAATAAAGTGCATGTGCGCGTAGGCCTGGCCTACTAAAGGTGAAACAAATGACGATCCAGAACCATTTCCCGCGCTTGTTGAAGCGACTTTGCCTGCCGCTGCTGCTGGCTTTCGGCGGCGCTCCCGCATCCCACGCCGCGCCCGGCTCGCCGCAGGTGGTCGCCGGCCAGGCGACGTTCGGGCAGCAGGGTAATGTCTTTTCAATTACCAATACGCCCAACACCATCATTAACTGGCAGAGCTTTTCGGTGGGGGCCGGCGACATCACGCGGTTTATCCAGCAGGATGCCAATAGCGCCGTGCTCAACCGCATCACCGGGCAGGACCCGAGCCGCATCCTCGGCGCGCTGCAATCGAACGGCCAGGTATTCCTGATCAATCCGAACGGCATTCTGTTCGGGCGCGACGCGCGCATCGACGTGGGCAGCCTGACCGCCTCGACCCTGAACCTCACCAATGCGGATTTTCTGGCCGGCAAGCGCAACTTCAGCGGAACGCCCGCGGCCGGCGGCATCGTCAACCAGGGCGCGATCACCACGCCCGGCGGCGGCAAGGTATTCCTGATCGCGCCCAATGTCGAGAACAGCGGCATCATCACCTCGCCGCAGGGCGACGTGGTGCTGGCGGCTGGCCACAGCGTGCAACTGGTCGATTCAAGCAATCCCGATCTGCACGTGGTGGTGTCGGCTCCCGCCAACGCCGCGCTCAACCTGGGGCAGGTGATTGCCCAGGGCGGCAAGATCGGCATTTACGGCGCGCTGGTGAAGCAGCGCGGGCTGGTCAGCGCCAACAGCGCCCAGATCGGCGCCAACGGCAAGATCGTGTTCAAGGCGACTGGCGATGCGCTGCTCGAAGCGGGCAGCGTCACCAGCGCGACCGGGGCCGGCAAGGGCGGCGAGATCAGCGTGCAGGGCGAGCGGGTCGGCATGACCGGCGACGCCCGTATCGACGCCAGCGGCGCGGACGGCGGCGGCACGGTGCTGCTCGGCGGCGGCTACCAGGGCAAGAATGCGCTGGTGCGCAACGCGCGCCAGACGGTGATGGGCAAGGCCGCCTCGATCCGGGCCGACGCCACCGGCAGCGGCGACGGCGGCACCGTGGTGCTGTGGTCCGACGGCGCCACGCGCGCCTACGGCAGCATTTCGGCGGCGGGCACCAGGGGCGGGCTGGTGGAAACCTCGGGCTACCACTTGGACGTGAACGGCATCCGGGTACGCACCGGCGCGCGCGGCACCTGGCTGCTGGACCCGTACGACGTGACCATCGGCGTCAACGGCAGCCTCGACCTGCTCGATACGGTCGATGAATTCACCGATACCCCGCCCGACACGATGACCTTGATCGATTCGTCCAAGCTTGACGGCGCGGCGGGCGCGGACAATATCGTGATCCAGGCCCGCCACGACGTGCTGGTCAACGGTGCCATCACCCGCCCCGGCGGCACCACGGGCAGCCTGTCGGTCGAAGCGGGCAATAACATTTCCGTCGATGCCGACATCACGACCTCGGGCGGGGCGCTGACCTTGAACGCCAATGTCGCCCCGTACGCGAGCGGCACCGGCACCGTGGCCATCAATGGCGCGCTCAACACCGGCGGCGGAAACCTGATGCTCAGCGGCCATACCATCAGGCTGGGCAACACCGCCAGCGCCCCGGTCAACACCGGCAGCGGCTACATGGCGTTCGTCGCCACCGACACGTTCCAGGCGTTCTCCGTGGCGCCCTTGCAGGGCAGCGGCAACATCGATATCGTGGCCGACAACGTGCAGCTCATGGGCGGCATGATCGGACCGGCGCTGTCGCAGCGTCCTGTCGTGAGCATTTCTCCCTACACCAGTTACCGCGACATCGTCGTCGCCACGGGCGGCCCGACGGCGTCGCTGCTGCGCCTGTCGCAGTTCGACCTGAATCCGATCCACGCGCAGGAACTGATCATCGGCTCGTCTGCGCATACGGGCAAGATCCTGGTCGCCGCACCGCTGGGCGGCCAAGCGACCCCGGCCGAGATGACCGTGCTGCGCCTGCGTAGCCAGGGCAATATCGAGGTGAACGCGCCCATCACCCTGGCGCCCGGCACCGGCACCAAGCTGGCGCTGGAGCGCGCCGGCCTGACGACAGGGCTGATCAATATCGGTTCCACTGGCGCCCTCAGCGCCGACAACGTGCTGCTCATGTCGGACAATATCAACATTGGGGCGAACATCAGCGGTACCGGCAGCGCCGGCGGACACGTGGTGCTCAGCCCCGGCAATCCCAGTACCAATATTCACATCGGCAACAACGCGCTCGACGCCACCGGGCGCCTGGGACTCAATACAAGCGAGCTGACCAAGATTTTCGCGCGCCAGCTGAGCATCGGCGGCGAACTGGCGCAAATCGGCGCGGTCGACGTCAACGGCGCGCTCGACCTGACGGCCAGCCTGCTGCCCACCAGCAAGCTGACGATCAACGCCGGCAACGGCGCCATCAACCTGCTCGATCCGCTTATCACACCGGGTGCTTTGGTGCTGTCCGGCGCGAGCGTCGGCAACAGCAGCACGGCACCGGCCCGGGCCGGTGCGATCGGGCTCCAGACCAGGCAGCAGGCCGGCTCGGCATCGACGCCGTTCTACACGCAGACGGCCTACCTGACCGCCAACAACACCGCCGAGACCGGCAACGGCCCGATCAATATCAGCAATACCGGCACGCTCAATCTGGCCAGCGTCACCCAGAGCGGCGGCAACAACACGGGCGCGATCACGATCGTCAACAAGGGCGGCATGACAGTGCTGAAGGACGATCCGGTCTCGACCAGCGCGGTCACCGTGAGCAGCCTCGGCGGACCAATCACTCTGTCGACCCAGAGTCCGCTGACCATCAACGGCAGCGTGGCGTCGAATGGCGGCGCGATTGGCTTGCAGGCCGGCAATGGCGGAGTCCTGACCATCGGCACCAGCGGCAGCGTGGCCTCCGGCGCGGGCAACATCGCCATGGTAGCTGGCGCGATCGTCAACGATGGCAGCGTCAGCGCCACGTCCGGCAATATTTCGGTGAGCGCTGCCTCGCTCAGCGGCAGCGGCACGATTGCCAGTTCCAGCGGCGCGGTGACCGGTGTGCCGGCGGCCGTGCCCACCATCGACGCCTGCATCGCCACGCCGACCCTGGCCGGTTGCGCCACGGTGCTGGCCGACGCGGTGAGCGCCTGTACCGCCAATCCAGCGCTGCGCTATTGCGCCGCCGTGCTGCCGAGCATCGGCACCTGTATCGCCAATCCCGCCACGCCTGGCTGCAGCGCGGTGCTGCCGTCGCTCAGCGCCTGTATCGCCACGCCCACCGCGGCCGGCTGCAGCGTGGTGCTGCCGACCCTGGCCGTGTGCACCAGCGCGCCATCGACCCCGGGCTGCAGCGTGGTGCTGCCCACCCTGGCCCAGTGCGTCGTCAATCCTGCCCAGGCCGGCTGCGCGCAGGTGCTGCCGAGCCTGAACACCTGTATCGCCGCGCCCGCCACCAATGGCTGCACGGCGGTGCTGCCGACCCTGGCCGCCTGCCTGGCGACGCCATCGCGCGCCGGGTGCGTGGCGGTACTGCCAACCCTGGCCGCCTGCGTGGCCAGTCCGACCCAGGCCGGCTGCAGCGTGGTGCTGCCGTCGCTGGCGGCCTGCAGCGCCAGTCCCGGCCTGCCCGGCTGCTCGGTGGTGCTGCCGAGCGTGGCCCAGTGCGTGGCCGCGCCGACCCAGGCCGGCTGCGCGGTGGTGCTGCCGAGCCTGACCCAGTGCATTGCCGCCACCAGCCTGCCAGGTTGCAGCGTGGTGCTGCCGTCACTGAGCCGTTGCGTGGCCAATCCGGCCACGCCGGGCTGCGCGGTGGTGCTGCCGTCGCTGAGCCAGTGCGTGGCCAATCCGGGCGCCAGCGGATGCTCGGTGGTGCTGCCGACCCTGGCGCAGTGCGCGGCGAATGCGGCCGTGCCGGGTTGTAACGTGGTGCTGCCGACCATAAACCAGTGCGTCGGCAATGCCGGCCTGCCGGGTTGCGGCGCCGTCCTACCGAGCTTGCAGAGCTGCGCGGCCAATCCGGGCGCGCCGGGTTGCTCGGTGGTGTTGCCGACCCTGGCACAGTGCAGCGTGACGCCATCGCTGGCGGCCTGCAACGTGGTCTTGCCGAGCGTGGCGCAGTGCACGGCCGCGCCTGGCCTGGCCGGGTGCGTGGCGGTCTTGCCGCCGATTGCGCAGTGCGTCGCCACGCCGTCGGCGCCGGGCTGCGCGGTCGTGCTGCCGGGCCTGAGCCAGTGCGTGGCCACCCCAAGCGCCGCCGGTTGCAGCGTGGTGCTGCCGACCGTGGCCCAGTGCGTGGGTAGTCCCGGCCTGCAAGGCTGCAGCGTGGTGCTGCCTCCGGTAAATAGCTGTGTGGCCAATCCGGCCCTGGCGGGATGCGCCGTGGTGGCGCCGCCGCAGCAGCTCGCCGACAGCGTGGTCAAGGAAGTCATCGTCAACACGGTCAACGCCATCAACAGCGTGACGCCATCGGACGACAGCAAGGCGCCGGAAAAAGTGGCGGGCAAGGATTCCGGCGCGCAAACCGCCGATACGAGCAACATTAAAGGAGACGCCAGTGAACTGCGCAAAAAGACGTACTGCAACTAAGGCGCTCGCGGGTTTCCTGCTGGCAGGGTCCTTCGGGCTGGCGTGGGGCGCGCAGGTGGCCGGTACCATCGTCAACCTGAGCGGTCCTTTGATGGTCAAGAAGGCCGATGGCAGCGTCAAGGTGCTGGCCTTGAAGTCGGAGGTGGAGCAGGGCGATACCCTGGTGTCGGAAAAGAACACCTATGCCCAGATCCGCTTCATCGACAACAGCGAAATTACCTTGCAGCCAGGGACCACGTTCAAGGTGGAGGCGTTCGCCTACGAGGCGGGCAAGCCCGATGCCGACAGCGCCAGCTTCAGCCTGATCAAGGGCGGGCTGCGCTCGCTGACCGGCTTGCTGGGCAAGCGTAACAAGGAAAAGTTTTCGCTCAAGACGCCGACCGCCACCATCGGCATTCGCGGCACCACCTTTATCGCGCAGTATGTGCCGATGGGGGCCGGGTCAACGGGGCTGGCGCGGCCGGGAATGCTGCAGCCCGGTTTGTATGTGTCGGTGATCGATGGGATGATCTCGATGTCGAATGCCGGCGGCAGCATGAATTTTTCGGCCGGGCAGTTCGGCTATACCCCGAATACGCTCAAGCCGCCGGTCATGGTGCCAGTCAATCCGGGCATCAGGTTCACCCCGCCGCCAGTGTTCAGCATGCAGACGGGGCCGGGTGCGCAAAACACCAGTGCGTCGGGCAAGGCGGCAGCGGTCGACTGCGAAGTGAGGTAGCACGCCGCCGCTGCTTGCGGATTTATTGCTTGGTCTGCGCGCCGGCGGCTTGCTGGCTGTTTAGCCGCTCCAGGTTGTAGGCGCGCGCGGCCGGCATTTCCTGTTCCGAGTACAGCCCATGCAGCAGCTCTTCCATGTCGGCGCCCGGCTGCGCGGCGGCGAGGAAGGTGCGGCTGCGCTGCTCCCAGTCGGACTGCACCAGCTCCGTGTCGTGCAGCTGCTGCGCGCGGTCCGCTCCGAGCACCTGCGTGCGCAGGGCCGCGACCCGCGCCTCGGGCGCGCCCGCCTTGCGCAGCGCGGCAACGTCGTCGCGCAGGCGGTCGAGCGCGGGATCTGCGGCCATGCCGCGCTCCTGCGTGTCTGCGGTGCGCGGCGCGCCCGGGCGCGTTGCCGCCAGGTCGGCGCGCATCTGCTTTTCTTCTTCCCGATACAGCGACCCGGCAAGCTGCTCGCCGAAATGCGCCACGCGCAGGGCATGCAGCTGGTCCAGCGCCAGCTCGGGCGTGAGGGCGGCGTCGGCGCGCTGGCGCTCGCTCAGTTCCGTTTCCGCGTCGCGGTAGGCGACGTAGGAGCGCAGCAGCCGCGCAAGCTGCTGCGCTGCCTGCGCCGGCAGCCCGGCTGTCATGCGCTTTTCGATCTGGTCCACTTCCTCCCGGCCAGGATGGTGCGGCAGCCCCGCCAGCAAGACGTCGAGCAGGATACTGGTACGTTCGTTAATCGTCAGGCTGCCATCGGCCGCGAGCGGGAACGATGGCGGATTGGCACGCTGCTCCGGGATGGCGCCGAACACCGGGCTGGCCTCGGCCAGGACGGTGAAGCTGCGCTCGACCGCCTGGTCGGTGCGCTCGCGCGCCGGGGCGGGCGGTTCGATGTCGGGCTCGCGGTACAGCATGAATCCGGCGGCCAGCAGGGCTGCGGTGCAGGCAAGCGGGCCCTTGATGCTCATTGCGCAGATTCCTTTTGCGGCGCGCGCTCGGCAGTCAGACGGATGTCGGCGCGCGTCTTGAGGGCCTCGATCCGCTGACCGAGGCGTTCCTGCATGATCTGCATGCGCAGGCCGGCACGCAACTCATCGAGCGGCGGCTTGGGCAGTTCTTTTGTGGCAATCAGTTGCACGATCTGCCAACCGCCTTGCGGCAATGCCCGCTCGATGGCCTGGCCGCTCGCCATGCCGGCTATCCGCGGCGCCAGATCGGTGTCCATTTGGGATGCCAGCACCCAGGCCGGCGCAAGCGGGCGGGCGCTGTTCGACCAGCGCCTGGCGACGTGCCCGAAGCGCTTGCCTTGCCGCAGTGCCGCCAGCGCGGCGTGTGCCCCCGCCGGCGTGGCCACATCGACGCTGGCGACCTGAAACTGGCGCTCCGCCGGCACGCCCTGGTAGCGCTGCGCGATGTCTTCGTCCGTGACGGCAATGGTCGATAGCATGTGGCGCACCAGGTCGCGCTGCAACAGGGTCTTGTAAGCGAGCTCGGCCTCGGCCACGATGTCCGCTGACTGATGCAAACCAAGTCTGACCGCTTCCTGCGCCATCAGTTCCAGGGTCACCAGTTCGCCCAGCACCGCCTTGCGGTCGAGCGCCGCGCGGGCGCTGGCACGCTCTTGCCGGTCATGCGCGTTTTCTTCATCGAAGGGATTGGCGCGGCCGGCGTTGGCATCCATGAGCGCGTCGAGCAAGGCCCTGCGTACAGGCTGGTCGCCGACCTGCGCGACCGTTTCCTGTGCCGGCGGCGCGGCCGGGGTAGCGGCCGGTGTAGCGGCATACGCACCCGGCAACGCCAGCAGCAGGACCAGACAGTGGCGGCCCAGGCTGGCCGATGTGAAATGAAAATCCATGGCTGATCCTTGTGCTGGTCTGGCGTGTTACGGCAGTTGCGCGCGAACCTGGTTGTACACGCTGGCGTCGGTCAACATCGAAATATGGCCGACACTGGCCGTCTGCACGCTCACGCCGCACTGCGCATTGCGGGCAGGCAGGATGACGCCATCGTTGGCGGACCACAGCGAGCGGTCGCAACCGGCACCGGCGAGCTGGGTGATGAACGACGAGCCAGGCCGCATGTCGAAGCACGCCGGGGAATAGCAACCGTAGGCGCTGGTGGTGCCCTTGTGCGGCGTGCCCAGGGTGATGAAGCGGCGCATGCCGGCCTCGCCGCCCAGCTTGGCGCGCTGCCAGCGCACCACCAGGCCGCCGTTCGAGTGCGCGATCACGCTCACAGGCTGGTTGCCGTTGTTGGCGCGTACGGAGTTAATGAAGGAGTTGAGCGAGGCGGCGCTGGTCCGGTCGCTGCTCACCATGGAGTTGTAGTTGAAGCCGTACAGCTTCGAGCGCGGATAGCCGCTGGCGGCAAAGCGCGCGACCATGGCGTCGAAGTTCGAGGACGAGCCGCTGTAGCCGTGCACGAAAATCACGGGTTCCTGGGCCATGGCCGCACCGGACAGTACGACGCCTGCTGCGAATAAACCAAGTGCGAGCGCCGATTTGGCGGCCTGGCGGAATGAATGTCGCATGTATATCTCCGTTTGTTGTAGATCAGTAAATGGGGCTTGTCGCGCTTGCGAAGACCGGTACGCGCTTTCACCCGGGGAGGAACCTGGTTGACTTTGCGCTGTTCTTCCGACAACGTTGTTGCCCACTATAAGCGGGGTGGTCAGACCACGCATACTCCGGACAGGCCAATTCGCTCGCTTTAGCGGCCATGCGGCGCGGCTGTGGTACCGATGACAACAAACCAAAAGAGTTGTTTTCGTGACAATGAATCCGTAGTATCATGTTGGCAAGGCGGCACAGCGCCAAGGCGCGCCGCAGCCGTTTCCGCAGGCCAGAAAGACGAGGTTCCCATTACCGTGACGATATCCAGACCGACCGTGTCAGCAGCATGGGTGAAAGGGATCGTCGAGCTGATCGGCGAGCTCGGTCTTGAGCCGCTGGCCCTGCTCGAGGAAGCCGGCATGCCGCTGGACGAACTCGACGACGCCGACGGCCGCTTCGACAGCGCCGCCGTCTCTGCCTTGTGGTCGCTGGCGGCGCAGCAGTCCGGCCACCCGCATCCGGGCGTGGCGCTCGGAGGCGCCGCCAAGCCGGCCTGCTTCGGCGTGGTGCTGCACGTGATGATGTCCAGTCCCGACCTGGGAACCGCACTGCGCCGCATGGCGCAGTACGTCCCCATTATCAGCAGCGCCGCCCGCTTCATCCTGACGCAAGACAGCCAGGGCTGCGGCCTGACGCTCACGCTGGGCGACGGCGCGCCGGGCGACCGCCATGACTTCGCGCTGCTGATGATCGCCAACCTGTGCCGCTGGCTGACCGGACGCGATCTGCGGCCGCAGTCGGTGGAACTGGCCCACGCGCGGCCGGCCAACCTGTTGCCCTACCTGGCGGCCTTCGGCTGTCCCTGCCATTTCGGCGCCAGGCGGTACCGCCTGAGTTTTTCGCCGGCCGACCTGGGGTTGCCGCTCATGACCGGCAATCCCCTGCTGACCGAACTGCACGAGCGTTTCGCCAACGAGCGCCTGGCGCGCCTGGGCGACGCGCGCACCACCCGGCGCGTGCGCGAACTGGTGCTCGATTGCCTGGCCGACGGCGAACCGGCGCGCGGCGACGTCGCCCGGGCACTGTGCATGAGCGAACGGACCTTGCAGCGCCGGCTGCAGGACGAGGGCACGTCGTACGTACAGCTGGTCGATGCGGTGCGGCGCGAGCAGGCCGCGCATTATCTGGATCAAACCAGTTTGTGCTTCACCGAAATCAGCTACCGGCTCGGTTTCGCCAACCAGGGCACCTTGTTCCGGGCATGCAAACGCTGGTTCAATGTGTCGCCGGGGCGTTATCGCGAACGCCACCGGCCCGGGGTGGAGACTGGTTAATCTCTTCCTTCGCCGAGGTTGACCAGCGAGATGGTCAGCTGGCCGGCGATCAGCATCACCGTCTCGACCCGGTCGGCGGTAAAAGCGTTGCGGGTGGCGCTGTTCTCGAGCAGCAGCACGGCGTGCAGCAGGTGGCGCGTGAATATCGGCACCGCCAGCAGCGAACATTGACTCCAGCCTGAAAAATACGGATCGGGTGCAAAACGGTCGTCCTGCAGCGCGTCGTCGAGCAGCAGCACGTCGCGCGCGCGTTCGACGTGGCGCAAGACCGACATGGGCAGGGCAGGGGCGCGCTGCGCGTCGGCGATCGGCAGGATCGGCAGCTTGACGCCGGTAGCACCCGCGAGCGAACAAAGCAGCTCGCTGGCGCGCGTCTGCAGGCGCGCCAGCGTGGTTTCCGCGCTCAGGGCTTGGGACGCCCGCAGCACGGCCAGCAGGTCGACCTTGTCCAGCGGGGCGTTGGCTGCATCGGCCGCGCGCCGTGCCGGGGCGGTGGCGGTGCGCAGGAAGGCGTGGTTCGCGCGCATGGCGCGGGCCTTGGCCGGGGCGCCCCACGCCTCGTAATGGCGCAGCGCTTCGGCGAGCAGCGACGAGCCCACGTAATGCAAGCCCTGCGCCAGATAACACAGGCCGGCGCGCTCGGTCATCAGTGCGCGGTGCCATGGCCGCCGGTGCGCGCGCATGGCCAGCAGGCCCTGGTCGAACAAGCTGGCCGCAGCGGCGCCGTCGCCTGTGGCCCAGGCGCGTTCGGCGTCGATCCAGGTCACCAGATGGGCGAAATTGCGCGGCGCGTCGGCTGCGCGCAGCGCCATCCAGTCGCGGCAGGCATCCAGTTCGGGCAGGACGCCCGCGTCGGCATGCGCACCGCCTGCCAGCGCCAGGGCCCGGAACAGATAGCCCAGCGCGGCCGGATAGATTCCGGCAAAGGAGGCCAGCAAGGGCATGGCGGCCGCGGAGTGGCGCAGGAGCGCGTCGTCGTCGCCGAACAGCAGGGCGGCATGGGCGCGCGCCAGGCGTGCGGTCAGCGTGTCCGGGTCCCCCGCCAGCGCCGGGAAATGGATATCGATATCGCCGCGCGCCACGTCGAGCAGGTAGCGATAGCTGCGCTGAATGCGGCTTGCGGTGACATTGCCGCCACGCGGCGTGCCCGCTTGCGCCTCCTCCAGGATCGCGGCGACGATGGCCAGGGTCGGCGCGCATTCGAGCTGCGCCACGATCTCGACGTGATAGGTGTGGGCCGCATATTGCAGGTCGCCGCTTTGCAGCAGCACCTGGCGCGCCTGGCGCGCGTGGGCGACGGCGTTTTCCAGCGGCTCGACCCAGTGCAGCGAGGCCAGCGCAAACACGTGCTGCAGCCACGCCGCCTCGTAATCGTAGCCGCGCGCCTTGCCGATCGCCTGGGCCTTGATCAGCACCGCGTGGCCGGTGCGGTAGTCGCCGCGCTGCTTGAACAGGATCGGCAGGGTACCGAAGGTCTTGAGCAGCGCCGCGCAGGGGCCATGCTCGATCCACATCTGCTGGTAGCGCACCAGCAGCCCGAGCAGGCGCCTGTCGTCGGCGTAGTAGGTCGCCATGGTGGTCAGGTGCAGCAGGGTGCCGACCGCGAGCACGTGTGGATCGGTCGGCGCGGCGCGCCGCAGATCGGCGTCCAGCGCGCCGCTGTAGGCCCATGCGGTGATGGCGTCGAGCCCGGGCGCGCCGTTGTCAGGCGCGCTGTCGGCGAACACGATGCCGGCCCGGACCAGCAGGGCCATGCCGAGATCGATCGCCTGGGGCAGCAGGCGGCGGCCGGTCAAACTGCCGATCTGTACCGAACTCGCTTCGATCAGGCTGGTCAAGTCGCTTTCCTGCGCGGCGATGCGCGCGTAGACGTCATCCGCCTCGGCATGGCGCCCGAGGCTGCACAGGCAGGCGTGCCAGGCGCGCATGAGCGCGGGCAGGGCGCCATCGCTGTCCAGCAGGCGCACGGCGGCGCCCAGGAAGCGCTCTTCCAGGGTGTAGTCGGCCTGGCTTCTCGCACCGGCTGCCGCCCGCCCGAACAGCGTGGCGACACGCAGGCGCTCTTGCGGGTCCGGCACGCTGTCGCCGAGCGCAAGATATTGTTCGGACGCGCCGGCTTCCTGGCCCGCGCGCCCCAGCAGGCGGCGGCCGATTGCCAGGTGCAGCGCCTGGCGCTCGTCCGGCGGCATGCTTTCGTAAATCACTTCCTGCACGCGGTCGTGGCATAAACGCAGCCCGCGCTGCGCCTCCAGCACCAGGCCATCGGCAAGTGCCGGTGCCAGGCTGCGCGCATCGAGACCGGCGGCAAGCGCCAGCACCTGCGCATCGACCGCGCCGCCCAGGCAGGCAAGCACTTGCAGCATGCGACGCGCGTCCGCTGGCAGGCTGTCGACCCGCAGCGCGAGCAGGTCGGTCACGTCGCGCGCGGCGATGAAGGCACGGACGCGGGCCGTGTCATCAGGGGCGCCAAGCAACCCTTGCTTGCGCAGGGCCTCGACCAGCTCGATCGTTTCGAAGGGGTTGCCGTGCGTGCGCTCGCCGATCAGCGCGGCCAGGCCGGCGCAGAACGCCGGCTCCATGTGCAGCAGGGCGCCCAGGAAGGCCGCCAGGTCCGCCGCCGCCAGGTTGTTCACCTCCAGCGTCGCGCACGCGCGCCAGCGCACCAGCATGGGATGCAGCGGGTGCGCGTCGTCGACTTCCTCGTTGCGGTAGGCGCCCACGAGGAACAGGCCTTGCAGGGTCGCGTCCCGCAGCAGGACGTCGAACGCGGCCAGCGCGGCGGGACCGGCCCATTGCAAGTCGTCGATCACGATCACCAGCGGGCGTGCGGGCGACACCACGGCGCGCAGCAGGTCGAGGACGGCATTGCGCATCCTGGCCTGGTGCAGGGCCGGGTCGGTGCAGGTGGCGTCGTTGCAGCCAAGCAGCAGGGAGAATTCGGGCAGGGCGGCGGCGATCAGGCCGGCGTTGCTGTCGAGCGCCGCCAGGATGCGCTCGCGCTGCTGGACCAGCGCCGCGTCGGGTTCGGCCAGCAGCAGGCGGCCGAGCGCGCGCATGGCCTGCACGATGGCCGATGGCGCATCGTGCCGGTACTGGTCGAACTTGCCGCTGACGAACCAGCCGCCCCGATCGGCCGCCATGCCTGCCAGCTGGGCGAGCAGGGCGGACTTGCCGGCGCCGGCCGCACCGGCAACGAGCAAGCCGCCGCCTGCGGCAAAGGCGCTGTGCAGCGCGCCGATCTCGGCGGCGCGGCCGGTCAGCGGCGCGGATTGGCCATGCGGCAGTGTGTCCATATTGTCCTTCGCAAAGCGGGCGGCAAAAAGAAAACGGCCTCTGTCCAGATGACTGGAGAGAGGCCGTTTCGACTGTACTAGTCTGTGGGAACGCGGCGTGTTACAGCACTTCGCTCGCGTGGTCGGCCAGGCGCGAACGCTCGCCGCGCGCCAGGGTCACGTGGCCGCTGTGCGACCAGCCCTTGAAGCGGTCCACCACGTAGGTCAGGCCGCTCGAACCTTCGGTCAGGTACGGCGTGTCGATCTGCGCGATATTGCCCAGGCACAGAATCTTGGTGCCGGGACCAGCGCGCGTGACCAGGGTCTTGATCTGTTTCGGCGTCAGGTTCTGCGCTTCATCGATGATCAGGAACTTGTTCACGAAGGTGCGGCCGCGCATGAAGTTGAGCGACTTGATCTTGATGCGCGAGCGGATCAGGTCTTGCGTTGCCGCGCGACCCCACTCGCCGCCATCCGAATCGGACTTGTTGAGCACTTCGAGGTTGTCGTCGAAGGCGCCCATCCACGGCCCCATCTTCTCTTCCTCGGTACCCGGCAGGAAGCCGATGTCTTCGCCCACCGGCACCGTGACGCGGGTGACGATGATTTCGTTGTACAGCTTGGTCTCGAGCACCTGCGCCAGGCCGGCCGCCAGGGCCAGCAGGGTCTTGCCGGTACCGGCCTGGCCGAGCAGGGTGACGAAATCGCATTCCGGATTCATCAGCAGGTTCAGCGCAAAGTTCTGCTCGCGGTTGCGCGCGGTGACCCCCCACACATTGTTCTTGTTGTGGCTGAAGTCGCGCAGGGTCTGGATCACGGCGGTTTTGCCGTTGAGCTGCTTGACCTGGCCGTAGAACGGCGCTTCGCCATTCTTTGGTTCCAGGTACACGAACTGGTTCACCAGCAAGGTCAGCATGGTCGGGCCGGTGACGCGGTAGAAGGTCGACGAGACGCCGTTCTTGTTTTCCTGCCAGGACTCCATGTCCTTGCCGTTCTTGTTCCAGAAGTCGTCCGGCAACTGCACGATGCCCGAGTACAGCAGGTCGCTGTCTTCCAGCACGTGGTCGTTGAAGTAGTCTTCGGCAGGCAAGCCCAGCGCGCGCGCCTTGATGCGCATGTTGATGTCCTTCGACACCAGCACGATGGCACGGCCCGGCTGCTCCGCTTCCAGGTTGCGCACGACGCCCAGGATCTGGTTGTCGGCTTTGCCGACCGGCAGGCCTTCAGGCAGGGTCGGGCCGTTTTGCAGGCGCGTCTGGAAGAACAGGCGGCCCTTGGCGTCCTTGTTGCCCAGCTTGGCCAGCGGGATGCCGTTTTCGATCGCGCCATCGTCGATGCTGCCGACCAGCGCGTCGAGCGTGCGCGAAACCTGGCGTGCATTGCGCGCCACTTCGGACATGCCCTTCTTGTGGTCGTCGAGCTCTTCCAAGGTCATCATCGGCAGGTAGACATCGTGCTCTTCGAAGCGGAACAGCGACGAAGGGTCGTGCATCAGCACGTTGGTGTCGAGCACGAACATCTTGGTCTTGCCGGTCTGGTCGGCATTGCGGCTGGTGGACGACTTGACCGTCATCTCGACGGCCTTGTGCTTGGCCGGGTGCGGCGCTTCCAGGTCGACCGGCTGCTTTTCCTTGCCGCGGCCGGAAGGTTTTGCAATCGGGGTTTCCATCACCAGCGGCGAGGAGACCAGTGGCGCGGGCGCCGGCGATGCAGCGACCAGGGCAGCCTGCTTGGCTGGCGCCTTGGCGCGCGTGGTTTTGGCCGGCGCTTTGGCGACCGGTTCGGCCGCGATTTCGGCGACCGCGCTCAGTTTTGGTTTGGCGACCGGCACCGCCTGTACGGAGGCGGGCTTGGTGCGGTCGGCTTTCGGATAATCTTCGGCCAGCAGCAGGGTGGCTGGCTTGGTGGGGATTTTTGGCAGTGGCATCAGAGTCTCAATCTAAAAAGGTGCAGGAGGATAGCCCGGTGGCGTCGGCGCAGGCGGCGCTTGTGGCGGCGGGCTCGATGCGGCTGTGCGAACTAAGGGGGTGGTGGTCGGGCCCGGCATAGTGGCCGGGCCGGCAGGCCGCCAGATTGGGATGATGCGGAATACGGAAGGTGTGACTCAAAATGGCTGGTGCAATCGGTTCTGCTGCGGGTTGATCGACAGGGTCCCCTGGCTTCGAGCCGTCCTGCTCAAGGTTGGCTCTTTACAAATTCCAGCACGTCCTCGGCGTGATTAGGGACTTTCACGCCTCTCCATTCTTTCATCAATTTACCATCAGCGTCAATTACAAACGTGCTGCGTTCGACCCCGCGCACTTGCTTACCGTACATATTCTTCATTTTCATCACACCGAACTGAAGGCACATGGCTTCCTCGGGGTCGGAAATGAGTTCGAACGGCAGGCCGAGCTTGGATTTGAAGCCTTCGTGCGAGCGCAGCGAATCGCGGCTGATGCCGTAGATTTCGGTGCCGGCCTCTTGGAACTGCTCGTGCAGGTCGCGGAAAGCGATGCTTTCGGTGGTGCAGCCGGGCGTATTGTCTTTTGGATAAAAGTACAGTACGGTGTAGCGGGCAGGGCGGCCGGACAGCTGGAACGGCTTGTCTCCCGTCATGACGGCGGAGAAGTCGGTATAAGGTGCTGCAGTTTGGCTATCAGCCACAGGTTCTCTCCTGAAGGTGAGTCAGCGCTGATTTTATACCCCGCAGCGCAACAGGGGAGGGGGAAACGTGTTTGGGCGCAGCAGATATGGGGGCGCGGTGCGGGATTGCAAGTTAATTCTCTTGCTTCCACCCAAACTCCGGTTAATCGATAACCCGTCGTTCCCGCCGAGTGCCGCCTTGGCGCGGGAACGACAGTTGTGAAGCTGGTGGTCTGTGCAAATGCGCGCTCTATCGAGCCTCGCCCAAAATCAGCGCCAGCGTCACCCTGCGCCCCTCGCCCATCAGAATGTTGTACGTCCGGCAGGCCGCCTTGTTATCCATGCACTCGCAGCCGATACGCCGCTCCAGCAGCGCGGCGATCAGCTTCGGATGGACGAACCGTTGCCGGTCGCCGGTGCCGAGAATGACCACATCCGGCTTGTCCTGTTCGATTTTCTCGAAATGGTCGGCCGTCAGGGCCTCGAAAGTGGGGACGTCCCAGGCGCGCGGTGGCGTTTCGGGCATCACGAGCAGGCTGTAGTCGAAGCGCTGGGCGTTGATTTCGACCCCGGTTTCGTCGTAACCGGTCACGGTCTGGTATTGTTGGGTGGTACTGGAATGGAGCTTCATGGCATGGGCACTGAAAAGGTGATGCAGGGCACTTCGGCGCTGCGCGTGGCGTTAGCATGCCACAAAGTCCAGTAAACCGCGAATTTTCGCGAAACGGACGTCAAAGCGATATCATTTCGCGTGTTTTTGCCGAATGTTGGCGAAACCTCCGGTTGATTAAATCGCCTCCTTTCGGCAGAATGGGTATTTTTCGCACTGCAACAAAGCCACTGAACAGGGAAATATTTTGCGACCGATTCTGAAATCGAACAAGCTCGACGACGTCTGCTACGAAATCCGCGGCCCCGCGCTGGAAAAATCCAAGCAGATGGAGGAAGAAGGCCACAAGATCATCAAACTCAATATCGGCAACCTGGCCGTGTTCGGTTTCGACCCGCCCGACGAGATCGTGCAAGACATGATCCTCAACATGCACGGCGCCGCCGGCTACACCGATTCGAAAGGCATGTTCGCGCCGCGCAAGGCCGTCATGCACTACACGCAGAGCAAGCGCATCAATGGCGTGACCATCGAAGACATTTACCTCGGCAATGGCGCCTCGGAACTGATCGTCATGGCCATGAACGGTCTGTTGAACAACGGCGACGAAGTGCTGGTTCCAGCCCCGGATTACCCGCTGTGGACCGCGGCCGTGAGCCTGTCGGGCGGTAACCCCGTGCACTACGTCTGCGACGAGCAGGCTGGCTGGTTTCCCGACATCGACGACATGCGCCGCAAGATCACCAGCAACACCAAGGCGATCGTGGTGATCAACCCGAACAACCCGACCGGCGCGTTGTATCCGCGCGAAATCCTGCTCGAGATCATCGAATTGGCGCGCCAGCACCAGCTGATCATCCTGGCCGACGAAATCTACGACAAGGTCCTGTACGACGGCGAGCAGCACGACTCGATCGCGTCGCTGGCCGACGATGTGCTGTTCATTACCCTGAACGGCCTGTCGAAAAACTACCGTTCGTGCGGCTACCGCGCCGGCTGGATGGTGGTGTCGGGCGAAAAACGCCATGCCAGGGATTACATCGATGGCCTGAACATGCTGGCATCGATGCGCCTGTGCGCCAATGCGCCGGGCCAGTTCGCGATCCAGACGGCGCTGGGCGGCTACCAGAGTATCAACGACCTGGTTGGCCCGGGCGGACGCCTGCTGCGCCAGCGCGACATGGCGCACAAACTCTTAACCGACATTCCGGGCGTGACCTGCGTGAAGCCAAAAGCTGCGCTGTACATGTTCCCGCGCCTCGACCCCGTGATGTACCCGATCGCGGATGATCAGCAGTTTGCCTACGACCTGCTGGCCGAAGAAAAAGTCCTGGTGGTGCAGGGAACGGGCTTCAACTGGATCGCGCCGGATCACTTCCGTCTCGTGTTCCTGCCCAATTCCGACGACCTGACCGACGCTTGCGGCCGCATTGCGCGCTTCCTTGACGGCTACCGACGCCGCCATGGGCGCGGCTGATACCCCTACCAGATAAAGAACTATGAAACCCATCAAAATCGGCCTGATCGGCCTCGGCGTAGTTGGTGCCGGCACCTTTAACGTCCTCAAACGCAACCAGGAAGAAATCCGGCGCCGCGCCGGCCGCGGCATCGAGATTGCGATGGTCGCGGTACGTAACCTGGATCGCGCGCGCGCCATCGTGGGCACCGACTGCGAGCTGGTGACCGACCCTGAACTGGTGGTCAACCATCCCGACATCGATATCGTGGTCGAACTGATCGGCGGCTACGACACGGCCAAGAAGCTGGTGCTCAAGGCAATCGGCAACGGCAAGCACGTCGTCACCGCCAACAAGGCGCTGCTGGCGCTGCACGGTAACGAGATCTTCGCCGCGGCCCAGGCCAAGGGCGTGATGGTGGCGTTCGAGGCGGCGGTAGCCGGCGGCATCCCGATCATCAAGGCGCTGCGCGAAGGCCTGACCGCGAACCGTATCGAATCGGTGGCCGGCATCATCAACGGCACCACCAACTTCATTTTGTCCGAGATGCGCGACAAGGGGCTGGACTTCGCCACCGTGCTGAAACAGGCGCAGGAGCTGGGTTACGCCGAAGCCGATCCGACTTTCGACATCGAAGGCGTGGACGCCGCGCACAAGGCGACCATCATCGCCGCGATTGCGTTCGGCATCCCGGTGCAGTTCGACAAAGCGCACGTGGAAGGCATCAGCAGCCTGCAGGCGATCGATATCCGCTACGCCGAGCAGCTGGGCTACCGTATCAAGCTGCTGGGAATCACCAAGCGTACCGTGGTCGATGGCGTGGAAGGGATTGAGCTGCGCGTGCACCCGACCCTGATTCCCGCCAAGCGCCTGATCGCCAACGTGGAAGGGGCGATGAACGCGGTGCTGGTGCAGGCCGATGCGGTTGGCGCCACGCTTTATTACGGCAAGGGCGCGGGCGCGGAGCCGACGGCGTCGTCGGTGATTGCCGATCTGGTCGACATCACCCGCCTGGCGACGGCCGATCCGGAATACCGCGTGCCGCATCTGGCGTTCCAGCCGAATCAGATGACCAACGTGGCCATTCTGCCGATGTCCGAGATCACCACCAGCTACTACCTGCGGGTGTATGTGAAGGATCAGCTGGGCGTGATGGCCGACCTGACGCGCATTCTGGCCGACGCCAGGATCTCGATCGACGCGGTGCTGCAGAAGGAACCGGGTGAGGGCGAAACGCGCACCGACATCATCATGCTGACGCACCAGACGCAGGAAAAGAACATCGATGCGGCGATCGGCAAGATCGAAGCACTTGGTGCGGTGGTGGGCAAGGTCGTCAAGATCCGCCTTGAAAACCTGAGCTGATGATAGCGTTACCCCCGCGCCGAGGATTGCCTCGGCGCGCGGGCGAGGGGTTCGCGCTGATGCTTACGGCGTCTCGCAGGTCAGCTGCACCACTTTCGTGGTGCATGCTCCATAGCTGTTCATGCCGCTAAAGCCATACACGCGCGTTCCCGGCACAGCTCTTGGCGTGGCAAATCGCGCCTTTCCGTTCACCACAGGCTGCTGCGCCCAGTTATCGGTACGCTGCACGCACACGATATTGGTCGCCAGGCCGCTCAACACCAGCGCGCCTGTCGTAGGCTCGATCACGCAGGCATTCGGCTTGGTTGGCGGACAGGTCGCGCCATCGCAATCGGGCGCAATGCTGGTCGCCTCCGGGTCCTGGCTGGCGTTGTACAGAAAGCCGTGCATCGCCGCGTTCCACACCATCGTCTCCCAGGTACTGAACTCATTGCTGTTAATGAGAGACCAGCCGTCGCCCCAGCGCCGCAGGCCGGGCAGCTTGTCCCACGCCGGATACAGCTTGTTGCTCACCGCCGTCTGGTAGGCCGCGCCGCTGCGTCCCTCGGTCGGTCCGTACACCACGATGCCCGGCACATTGCCGATGGCCTTGACGTGCGGGTTGGCGCCGGCGCCATCGGCGAGCCCGTACTTGGTGAAGTACGAATCGAGATGGGCCGGGCTTTGCGGCGTGTCCGTTCCCAGTCCGGTCACGAATGAGCGTCCCAACGGATTGAGCCCCAGCGAGAAGTCGGCATACTGGCTGACCGCATTGATGTAAGCCTGCTTCTTGCCAGCGTTCGCCGCGAACAGCGACGCGAACGCATACACGTCGGCGTATTTCCCTTGCGTGGTGGTGGCGCCCCACGCCAGGAACGCGGTCGCGCCCTGCGGATAGGCCTGGCTTTCCGGAGGCGGCCCGACATAGCCGCCGCGATCGGCGAAGTAGACGATGCGGTCCTTGAGCGCCTGCGCCAATGCCGGATCGACCGCGCGGCCGTGCGCCGTCAGGTAGCTGACAAAATGCGCGCTCTGCACTGCGGCGCTGGCATTGCCCGGCAAATACTGCTCGGGCCATGTTCCGTTCTTGATGACGATGGCCTGCGCGGCATTCTTGAACAGCGAGTGATAGCGCGCCTCGCCGGTGGCCAGGTACAGCTGCAGCGCGCCATACATGAAGCGCGCTTTCGTGGCCTCCGGTGTCGCGGTCTTTTCGAGGTACCGCCAGGCCAGCCTGGCGCGTTGCACCAGGGCGTTGGCGCGTACGGGGTCGTGCGGGCGGATCACGCGCGCTGCGTGGGCGAAGATCCCGGCCGACAGCGCCGTGACTTCTTCGCTCACAGCCCAGGTGCCGTAACGTCCCGGATCGCTGGCCGCGCTATGCACGCCGTAGGCTGGATGGCGGTTCATCTCGGTGCCGGCGCGCACGCCGCCGAACTGCGGATCGTGCGAGTCCATCACCTGCAGGTTCTCCCACGACAGGACGGCCCACAGGGCTTCATCGACGAAATCGGGAATCCCGTTGCCGGACTCCGGAATATTGTATTGACGGTCGACGAAGTGCGTGGGAAAGGCATCGAAGTAGGACAGCATCAGGATCGGAATGATGGTGTGCATCGGGCGGCGGTCGAAGTCGCCCGCGTCGTGGTGGCCGCCGATCAGCGGGTGCATGACCGCGTTGTCCGGCACCGACAGCTTTGGCGTCGATACCCATGGCGTGCGCGTATCGGCCACGGTGGCGTGGCACATTTCGCGCGTGTGGCGGGTGTAGGGCTGCTTGAGCGCCGTGCCGCAGCGCTGGTGATACAGGCCGCGCGCCAACACATAGGCGATCTTGCGGCTGGCGTCGTTACCCACCGCGAACGAGCGCGAACGCCCGCAACCCGGCACGGAGACGAAGTAGGGACCGCCCTCGGGCAACTGGTCGAGCCGCAGGCGGTACACATGCTCGCCCGAGCTGGCGCTGGCGGTTGCGGTATCGTCCTTGATATATTGCGGCTCGCCGCCGAGCACCGTCCTGCCGCTGCGCTCGTCGATCACCTCGTAGCGAGATCCGGCCGGCAGCTTGAGCGAGCCGGCGTTGCCCAGGTAGGCGCCGAAGTTGGCGAAGCGCGAGCTGGCAAGCTTGCTGTAGCCGGTCTGGTTGACCTTGATCGATTCGCACCAGGTGGCGCGGTTGTCGAAGGCCAGCCGTGTCGCGCCGTAGGGCGTGGCGATGGTGTACGGCTGGCCCTGGGCCAGCGGTTTGTCAAGCCGCAGGTAGATCTTGTGGCGCACCGTCACCGGGAACAGGTTGGGGCTCGTCGTGGCCAGCGCCTTTTGCTCGTCGTACGGGGTCGACATGCGGCTGATCCCCAGCGGTGCCTGGCCGTTGACCGTCCATCTGGTCAGGGCCAGGTCGAGCGCATCGGGTCTGGTGGCTGTTCCGCCGGCCTCGTTGGTGGTGGCGGTCTGCAGTTCGACCACGATCACCTGCGGCGCTGCCGCGTGGACGCTGACGATGGCGCCCGCCGTCTGGGCGAAGGACACACCCAGCACAGACGCGCCAATGCCGGCCACGATTGATAAAGTAACGGTATTCATCGGTCTCCTTTTGTTGTGGGCAGATTCTAGGCCGCCAGGAGTTACCGATCGATTACCGATATGTCATGTGGGCAGCGTGGCCCGTACCCGGGCTTCCAGCGCCGTCAGGCTTGCATGGGCGGCTCGGGCCTGCTCGCGCAGCGCCGCTGCCGCCGGCAGCACCGGCAGCGACTCTTCCAGCGCCCGATGATAAGCGCCCAGCAGGCGGCGATGCTCGAAAGCGGCTACCGCGCACTGCACCGCCAGCAGGAAACCGCCGGCGTCGAACGGCTTGGCGATGAAGCGGTAGATGTGGCCGGCGTTGACCGCGTCGACGATGGCGTCGAGATCGAGGTAGGCCGTCACCAGGATGCGCAGCGTATCGGGCAGCATGAGCGAGGTGCGCTCGAACAGCTGCACGCCGCTCATGCGCGGCATGCGGTGGTCGCTCACGATGCACGCCAGCTCCTGCGATGGCGGCAGTTCGCCGATCAGGCGCAGGGCTTCCTGGCCGTCGCGCGCTTCGATCAGATGAAAGTGCGGGCGCAGGATCGCGGCCATGACGGAAACGTTGGCGTCCATGTCATCGACCAGCATGACGGTGTGGCGCGCGTCCGACAAAGCGTGCTGCCGATCGAACAGGGCCAGGTTTTCTGTTTTGAAAATTGCCATAGTTTTGAGAGAATGGACATCCGGTCCGGCCGGCCGGGCGGTAAGGAAAAATACGGCAGTGGCGCTGTGCGCTCGTGTATTGTATACGCCTTCGGGCCCTGAACGACAGAGAGACCATGGCTACACGCGCAATCGGAACACGCACTCACCCACGGCCGCATGCTGTTCCGGCCTACGCCAAGCTGACGCTTCCCCGCCTTTTCGAGCCGCTCCAGCGCACGCGTCTGTTCTCGCTGATCGACCGCTTGCGCGGCCGGCATGCGGTGCTGTGGATTTCCTCCCCGCCGGGCGCCGGCAAGACCACGCTGGCCGCCAGCTATGCGCTCCAGTGCGAGGCGCCGGTGCTGTGGTGCCAGCTCGATCAGGGCGACGCCGATCCGGCCACGCTGCTGTTCTTCCTGGCCGACGCCCTGCGCACCCTCGACGGCGACTCGCCCTGGCACGTGCCGCAAGTGGCGGGCGACGCGGCACAACACGCGCGACTGTTCTTCCGCCAGTTCTATGCCCACCTGCCGCAAGGCGCTCTTGTCGTACTCGACAACGTGCACGACGTCGACTGGAACAACGCCGGCTACCTGCTCGAAGCGGCATGCGCGGAAGTGCCGGCCGGGGTGACGCTGCTGGCCGTCAGCCGCGAAGCACCGCCCACGTGCCTGGCGCGCATGGAGCTCGACGGGCGGCTGGGCATGATCGGTTGGGACGCGCTGCGCCTGGACGCGGCCGAGACGCGCGCGCTGGCGCAGGCAGACGACCTGGCCGATCAGGAGGTGGCGCAGTGGCTCGATCTGGTCGATGGCTGGGCCGCGGGCGTTGCGCTGCTGCGCAGTGTCCCTGGACAGCCCCGCGCCGGTCTGGCGGAAGGACGCGAAGCGCTGTTCCGCTATTTCGCAGGCGAGATTGTCGGGCGCCTGCCCGCCCAATCGCAGCACCTGCTGCTGATGCTGGCCTGTTTGCCGGCCATGTCCGGCGCCGATGCGCACACGCTCACGGGCGACCCTGGCGCGCCGCTGCTGCTCGAACGCTTGTACCGGCGCCGCCTGTTCGTCGAGCGGCGCGGCGACAGCTACGCTTTCCACGGGCTGTTCGGCGCGTTTCTGCGCCGGCAGGCCCGCGAACTGCTCGATCCCGCGCAGCGCCTGGCGTTGACCGCCCAGGCCGCAGCCATCGCCGATGCGCACGGCCGCATCGATGAAGCGGCAAGCCTGTACATCGAGGCGCAGGCGCATCAGGCTCTGGCGGCCTTCCTGCTGCGCCGCGCCGCCGGCATGGTGGCCAGTGGCCGCGGCCAGTCGTTGCGCCTCTGGATGAGCTGCCTGCCGGCGGACATGGCCGACACCCGGCCCTGGCTCGCCTACTGGCACGGCGTTTCGCTGGCCGATGTGCAGCCGCTGCACGCGCGGCGCATCCTGATCCGCGCCGAGCGCGCTTTTGAGCAGGCCGGCGACCTGCCGGCGCGCCTGCAGGCGGTGAGCGCCATCATCGACACCTACGACGCCGAATGGGCCGACTTCAGCGCCTTGCCGCGCTGGCTGGCGGTGTTGACCGAGGGGGTGCAGGCGCTCGATCCGGTGGTGCTCGATCCCGCGCTCGACCTGCGGCTGCATTCGCGCATGGCCTGTGCGCTGCTGTACGTGGCGCCGCAATCGCCTTTGCTGGCGGCGTGCGTGCAGCGCGCCCGGCTGGCGCTCGACCAGGTCGACGATCCGCTCGCACGGTTGGAAGCGGGCGCCTGCCTGCTGCGCTACTTCGACTCGATGGACAACGCCGGCCGCGCCAACGCGCTGGTGGCGCAGCTTGGCGCGTGCGCCGACGATGCCGCTGTCGGCGCATCGCACCGGGTGCGCTGGTACGGCCGGGTGGCGCGCTGGTACAACAAGGAGGGCGACCTGGGGCAGGCGCAGCGCATCACGGGCGAGGCCCGCCGCATCGTCATCGATGCCGGCCTCGATCCGGTGCTGTTCCAGTCGCTCGAAGTGCATCACCTGCTCGGCACCGGCGCGGTGGATGCGGCGCGCAGCCTGCTGGACCAGATGCGCGCGACGCTGCCGGCGTCGAGCCCCTTGCAACTGGTCGAGCTGAACGCCCTCGATGCGCAGTGCCTGGCGCTGGCTGGCGACCTGGCTGGCGCGCTGAACGCCGCGCGGGAGACGCTGCGCCTGGCCGTCGACGCCGGCGTGCCGGCGCGCGAGCGGGCCCGTTTCGACGCTTTCCTCGGCGCCTGCCATGCGTGGGCCGGCGCGTATGCCCCGGCGCTGGAGTGCTATGGCCAGGCGGTGGCCGCCGCATTTGGCGTGCAAGCGCTGCTGCTGGGCGAAGAACGCGACTTCATCGACGCCTGCGCCAGCGCGGCGAGCGGCGAGGGCGCGCGCGCGGCAGCGCTGATGGACGCGGCGATGGCCAGCCACCGGCGGCGCCAGACCAACGCCCTGTTTGCGACGGTGCCGGCGCTGGCCGCGCGGGTGGCGGCGCTGGCGCTGGAAAACGGCATCGATGCGGCCCATGTCGGCGCCATCGTCATGCGTCAGCGGCTCGCCGCGCCGACCCGCTGCGTGCAAGGCTGGCCATGGCCGGTCGCGGTACGCACGCTCGGAAAATTCGAGCTGACCTTGCACGGCGCCCCGGTGGTTGCCACCGGCAAGGCGCAGCAGCGCCCACTGGCCCTGCTCAGGAATCTGGTGGCGGCGGGCGAGGGCGGCAAGGCCCAGGCGGCGCTGGTCGCGCAGCTGTGGGGCAGCACCGACGTCGCCAAATCGGCGCTGAACGTAACGGTGCACCGCCTGCGCAAGCTGCTGCTCAGCGACGAGGCGGTGGTCGTTTCCGGCGGCAGGACGCGCCTGGCCGAACAGCGTGTCTGGACCGACGTGAGCGCGCTGGCCGACCTGTGCGCGTCCATTGCCAGCCTGCCGGCGCACGCCGAGGTGGCGGAAGTGGGGCGCTGCAGCGCCGCGCTGCTCGATTTGTACCGTGGCCCGTTCTGCGACGGTGCCGACGACACCTGGATACTGCCGGTGCGCGAGCGCGCGCGCAACCTTTTCCTGGCCGCGGTCGGCCAGCTTGGGCGGCTGCTCGAAGCGATGCAGGAATGGGGCTGCGCCCTGAGCCTGTACCAGCGCGCGCTGGCGGCCGAGCCGCTGTCGGAGGCGAACTACCGCGGCTGGATGCGCTGCGCCCACGCGCAGGATGGCGCAGCGGCCGCCTTCGGCGCCTACAGGCGCTGCCGCGACACCCTCTCGATCGTACTTGGCGTATCGCCCTCGTACGACACCGAAAAGCTGGCCGTCGCGCTCGGCCTCAGATAAAGGATCACTTCCAGTCGGCAATATTTCCTGACCGGGGTCAGACCTTAATGGCGTTAAGTCAGGCCGTTATTTGATCACCAACTTCGAAACCGTCATTCCCGGGAAGGCGGGAATCCAAGTTCGTCGAGCCGCCTGTGACTGCGCTACGGAATTGGATTCCCGCCTGCGCGGGAATGACGGAGCTTAAGTTAGCGGCATTAGGGGCAGACCTCGATAAGGCAACGTCGCTGTGTGATTCTTGTCAAAAATGCAGTAAATTGGTCTTCTGTAATCCATTCGTAATTCGCCCTCCCTGATGATGTTCGCTGTTCGGCCTGTCTTTGTCGCTTCGACCAAGGCGCGGATACGACAACGACAACAGGGAGGTTGAAATGCAAGGTAGCAGAGTGTGGATGTGGGCGCCCGTGTGCCTGATGGTGGCCGCGCCGGCGTTTGCCGCGACAGTGACGGTCGAATACAGCGGCAAGGCGCCGTTTGCGCTGGGTAGCACGGTGTGGCTGCTCGGCAAGCTCGATGGCGTGGGACGCAGCATGGAGTTTTCCGTCAACGGCGTTCCGGGCGGTAACGCCGCCGTGGGCACGGTCAATTCGCAAAACGGCAAGTACGTTGCACCGATGGTGATGCCGGCCAATAAAGCGGTAACCATTTCCGCAAAGACGTATGGGACCGCGCCAGTGTCCGGATCGATCGTGCTGCCGTTGCGTACCGCTGTCGCAACGCCAACGCCAACGCCGACCCCAACTCCGACGCCCACGCCCACGCCAACGCCCACGCCCACGCCCACGCCAACGCCAACTCCGATCCCGGTTCCAGACGCAGCCAAGGTGGCCGCGGTACGCTTCCTGGAACAGGCCAGCTTCGGTGCCACCGCAGCCGAGGTAGCGCAGTTGCAAACCATCGGCCAGAACGCTTGGCTGACCCAGCAGTTTGCCACGCCCGCCAGCCCGATGCCGGTCGCAAGCAGCCTGAACCAGCTGGCCACCAACTGGTACCGCAACATGGCAACCGGCAAGGACCAGCTGCGCCAGCGCATGATTTTCGCGCTGTCGCAAATCTTCGTCGTTTCGGCGGACAAGAATCCCTACCCCAACGAAATGCAACCCTGGCTGATGACCTTGCAGAAGCACGCCTTCGGCAACTTCAACGGCCTGCTGCGCGAGATGACCTTGAATCCGGCCATGGGCAAGTATCTCGACCTGGGCAACAGCGTCATGCCGTCGCCCAACGAAAACTACGCGCGCGAAGTGATGCAGCTGTTTACCATCGGCACAACCATGCTGAACCAGGATGGCAGCGCCCAGCTCGACCGCAACGGCGACACCATTCCCGCCTACACCCAGGCTGACATCGGCGAATTCTCGCGCGCGCTGAGCGGCTGGACCTACGCCGGCACCAACGCCACCGGCATCAACTGGGAAAATTTCACCGGCCCCTTGCAGCCGCGCGACGCTTATCACGACAAGGGCGCCAAGACCTTGCTCAACGGTACGCATCTGCCCGCCGGGCAAAACACGGTGCAGGACTACGACGCGGTGATGCAGAACCTGTTCCAGCATCCGAACCTGCCGCCGTTCATCGCCACACGCCTGATCCGCGCGTTCGTGACGAGTAATCCGAGCCCGGCCTACATCAAGCGCGTGGCCGATGTGTTCGCCCAAGGCCCGGCCGGCCGGGGCGACCTGGCCGCCACCTTGCGCGCGGTGCTGACCGATGTCGAAGCGCGTCCGGCCACGCCGGGCGCCGCCCACGGCCAGCTCAAGGATCCGATCATGCACACGCTCGGCCTGGTGCGCGCGCTCAATGGGCAGGTGCTGGACCCGACCAATCTGTTCTGGAGTTACCACGGCGTCGGCCAGGAGCTGCTCAAGTCGCCAAGCGTGTTCAATTTCTACTCGCCGATGACCCGTCTGCCCGGTTCGCCGGCCTTGTACGGTCCGGAATTCCAGATCTATTCGCCGAGCCTGGCGGTAACGCGCGCCAACCTGGCCTATAACCTGATCGCGGGCAACCTGAGCAGCATGGTGAAAATCGATATCACCCCATACGTGAACGTCGCGGCCGATCCGGCCAAGCTGATCAATCTGGTGGACACCAACCTGCTGGCCGGCCGCATGCGTCCGGCTACCCGTACCCAGCTCGGCGTGACGATCCAGGCCATCAGCGATCCGCGCCAGCGCGCGATCACGGCGCTGTATCTGAGCGCGGTTTCCGATTTCGCCGTGCACCTGTAAGCGGCCTTCACCATACAAAGGATTCAAGATGGATACAGTTTCGACCTCGCGCCGGGGATTCTTGCGCGGTAGCGCCCAGGCCAGCCTGCTGGGCACCCTGTCGGGCATGGGCTTGCTGGGCGCGGCACCCGCACAGGCCGCCGTCACCGACTACAAGGCCCTTGTGTGCCTGTATATGTTCGGCGGCAATGACGGCAACAATATGATCGTGCCGCTCGACGCGGCCC
This sequence comes from Massilia pseudoviolaceinigra, assembly GCF_030846505.1. Lineage (NCBI taxonomy): Bacteria > Pseudomonadati > Pseudomonadota > Betaproteobacteria > Burkholderiales > Oxalobacteraceae > Massilia > Massilia pseudoviolaceinigra. The sequence continues at coordinate 45,419 of NZ_JAVCWL010000039.1, forward strand.
ACTACGCCAAGTATTCCGCGGCGCGCAGCGCGGCCGGGCTGGCCTTGTCGACCTCGGCCAAGACCCTGCTGTCGCCGCGCACGGCGACCCTGCAGGCGGTGCCCGATGCGCTGGCGCAATCGTTCGGCTTTCACTACGGCATGCCGGAAATCGATGCACTGTTCGGCCAGGGCGAAGTGGCGGCGGTACTCAACGTCGGCAGTTTGCGCCAGCCGCTGACCAAGGCCCAGTACGTGGCCGGCACGGCCAATCCGTCGCAGCTGTTTTCGCATCCCGACCAGACCTTGCAGAACCAGGCCGGCACGCCGGCCGGCGCCGGCACGGGCTGGGGCGGGCGTCTGCTCGATGTGCTGGGCAGCACGGGACGGCTTGACGCGGTCTCGGTCGGCGCGGGCGGCCTGTTCGTGGAAGGCGCCAGCGTGCACGGCAACCGGCTGCCCGAATCCGGTGAACTGGGCCTGGCCGGCATGAATTTCTGGCCGCAGGCCCAGGCCGATACGCGGCGCGATGCCTTGCGCCAGATCCTGGCCAGCGAGAATCCGAACCTGATGGCCAACGCCGCCAACAAGGCGCTGCTGCAGGGGATGGTCTTGGTGGACGACCTGGCCAAGGCGAATGCGGCCACGCCGTTGAACACGGTGTTCCCCGGTTTTGCCCTGGCCACGCAGCTGCACACGGTGGCGCAGCTGATTCGCCAGCGCGCGGCGCAGGGACCCGGACGGCAAGTGTTCTTTGTGTCGATCGGCGGCTTCGATACGCACGGCGGGCAGGTGTACCAGCAGTGGAACGTGCTGCGCCAGGTGTCGCAGTCGGTGGCCGCGTTCCAGCAGGCGCTCGGCGAAATCGGCCACAAGCAGAGCGTGACGACCTTCACGATGTCGGATTTCGGACGTACGCTCACGGCAAATTCCGGCGGCACCGATCATGGTTGGGGCAACCACCATCTGGTGATCGGGGCGGCGGTCAAGGGCGGCGTGTACGGCAAATTCCCCGACTTTACCTTGGGCGGGCCGGATGACGCGACCGGGCGCGGTGTGTGGATTCCGCAGTTCTCGAACCAGCAGGTGGGCGCGACGCTGGGCAGGTGGTTTGGGGCCAATCCGGAGATGCTCGCCAGTAAAGTATTCAAGGACGAGTTGGCGAAATTTGCGGTCAGCGATCTGGGCTTCATGGGCTGATCGCAGGGGTTGATGTCAGTACCGGCTCTGTCTTTGCCGCGCGGATGTTCGCGCGGCTTTTTTTGCTGCGCTCAACCCTGCGAACGGCTGTCGGGAAGGTCGGCAAAGTCGTCGCAGCGATCCAGGCCCTGCATCACCTGAAACAGCGCCTCGGGCGGACGCACCAGCTTGCGCGATGCCAGGTCGAGCCAGCCGACTGTTGAACTGACCCGGGCCGCCAGCGTCCCTTTTCGGAAGAACTCGTTGCGGATGATCATGCGGCTGCCATCGTCCGACCGGCCGGCCAGCGCCATCGTCACGCCGACCTCGTCGAGCAGGTGGAATTCGCGGAAGTAGGTGACTTCATCCTTCATCACCACCGGGCCGATTTTCAGGCGCATGAACTCGGCCATGGGAAAGCCGTGGTCGGCGAAGAACATCATGCGCACATCGGCCGATTTGTCCAGGTAGGCCGTGTTGCGCATGTGGGCGTTGAAGTCCATGTCGCCCCATCCGGCGACCAGCGTTTTTTGGTACATGCGATGCTCCTTGTGTGAATCTACGTTGCAGGGCCGGCCGGGGCCGGCCCGCTCGGGCGCTAGCTGGCCAGCGCCGCGATCTTCAGGCCGAGCACCTCGACCGCTTCAATCTGCGGCTGGCGCACGAACAGTGCGTCGGCGTTCGCCATCAGGGCCTTGGCAATCGGGCCGCCCAGGTGGGCCTGGCGCGCCGCTTCCGTTTCGAACGCGTCGAACACGCCGAATACGCGCTCCGACAATTTCAGGGCAAACCAGAGCGGCGTACTTGCCTCCTGATTTGCCATGTCCAGGGCCGCGCTGAGAAATTGGGCGACTTCCGCTTCCTTGCCCGGACGTGCTTCGAAACGGGCCAACAGCGCGTGCTTGATCATAATGGAATTCCTTTTTGTCAGGTTGGTCGCGAAGTGCGATGAACAGACTTTACAGACGGGACCGGCACGGCGATACTGGCTCGATTGACATCTTTAGTATCGATCCTGCCATGAATATTTGCGTGCTTGTTCTCGAAGGCGTCTTCGATACTGGTCTTGCCACCGTGCTCGACGCCTTCACCACCGCCAACGAGCTCGCTGCCCTGCGGGCGGTGGCGGCGCCGCCGTTCCGGGTCACGCTGGTCGGCATGCGGCCCCAGGTGACCAGCGCCCAGGGTTTCGGCATTCCGGTGCTGGCCAGTGCCGCTTGCCCGGTGCCGGACCTGGTGATCGTGCCGGCGCTGGGATACAAGATGCCCGAGCCGCTGGGGGCGGCACTGGCACGTCCCGACGTGGCCGATGCCTGCCTCGCGCTGCGGCGCTGGGCGGGCGGCGGCGCGCGCATCGCGGCGGCCTGCATCGGCACCTTCGTGCTGGCCGAGAGTGCCCTGCTGGACGGCCACGAAGCGACGACGACCTGGTGGCTGACACCGTTCTTCCGCCAGCGCTATCCCGGCGTGCGGCTCGACACCGGCCGCATGGTCGTCAGCTCCGGCCAGTTCCTGACCGCCGGCGCGGCCCTCAGCCACCTCGACATGGCGCTCTGGCTGATCCGCCAGAGCAGCCCCGAACTGGCTGCGCTGGTGGCGCGCTATCTGGTCGTCGACAGCCGTCCGTCGCAGTCGGCCTACATCATCACCGACCACCTGGCCCATGCCGACCCGCTGGTGGAGCGCTTCGACCGCTGGGTGCGCGCCCGCCTCGACCAGCGCTTCAGCCTGGAGCTGGCGGCCAGCGACCTTTCCACCAGCAAGCGCACGCTGGCGCGTCGCCTGCACGATGTGCTGGGCAAGACGCCGGTGGCGTATGTGCAGGACCTGCGCATCGAAAGCGCGGTACATCTGCTCAAGACCAGCAGCACCAGTGTCGAACGGATCGCGGGGATGGTCGGCTACGCCGACGGCGTGACCTTGCGCACCTTGCTGAGGCGGCGGTTGGGAAAGGGGATACGGGAACTGCGAGCGGCCTGACCGGTGGCGCGCTGCGGCATGCGCGGTGGTGAAGAGCCCCGGCGTGGCCGGGGCGGCATCCTTACCAGCTGGCCTGGAAGGAGTTGACGTTGAACTTCGGATTGCCCGTGATGGTGCGGGTATCGACGAATTCGAAGGAACCCATTTGAATGCGCTGCAGCTGCGAAATGGTGTCCGGGCTCCAGTTTGCGCTTGGTTCACCGGTGACGAAGGCATTGCTGCCGATGTCGGCCACGTACACGCCATACCGCTTCATCGCCGTGGCGATCGCGCGTGCCTGGGTGTTCCAGCTGGCCGGAATCACGAAGTCGCTGCGCAGGCGCATCAGCGCGCCGAACGGAATGCCGTTCGCGGTCGCGCCACCGGCGTAGTGGGTGGCTGGCCAGACGAACGATCTGGCCAGCACGCGGTCGGCGAAGGTGACGCGCAGGGCGTGGCGCACCTCGCCGCTCGACGCTTCATCGGCGCGCATCAGCAGCGGCAGGATCGGCAGGCCGGCGGCATCGGCCGAGGTCCAGGTTTGCGGGCGCATCTGATTCGATTTGAGGTTCCACGCGGCGGTCGAGTAGGCGTGCCACTGGCCCTTGACCTTGTAGGTGAAGTAGCTCTCCCACAGGCGGCAGGCGTTCTTTTCGACCACCAGCACGTGGCGGTCGCCGCACTGCTGCGGATCGTTGCAGTTGCCGTATTCGGCCTTCACCACGTTGTCGTTCGGGTAGGGGAAGCGCTGGCTCGCGGTGGGTAGCGCGCTGCAGCCGCGCGTGAGCGTGTGGGCGGCGTCGGGCGCGGCGCAGTCGCTTTCGTCCGGCACGCCGTCGCCGTTGCCCGAGTTGGGATCGGTGATCGCAAACGAGACGCGCGGCCAGGTGGTGGTGCCGGCGTCGACCACGTTGTAGGGAATGCCGTAGTAGGTGGAATAGTCGGCCTGGTTGACGTTGCGGCCGAAATCCATGTGCAGCGCGCGCGTGTTGCCGACGCTGTTGATCCAGGCGTCGCTGCGGGCATGGGTGGGGTAGCGTACCAGGTCGTCGATGCGGGTGTTGAAGACGGCGGTGGCGGGGAACATCTCGCAGCCGGCGATGGAGGGGCCGGCCGTTGGTGTCGGTGTTGGTGTTGGTGTTGGTGTTGGTGTTGGCGTTGGGGTCGGTGTGGGTGTTGGGGTCGGCGTCGGCGTCGGCGTCGGCGTTGGCGTGGTGCTGCTGCGGAAGGTCAGCATGGTGCTCGCCGATGCCGGTGGATCGCTGCGGTAGGTGGCCGTGACGGTCACCGCGTTGTTCGGCGGCGTTGCCAGCGGGGCGAGGTATTCGCCGTTCTGGGAGTTGATGGTGCCGACCGTCGCGTTACCGCCGGGGATGCCGTTGACCGAAAAGGCCATCGACTTGCCGACGCCATCGAGCTTACCGACGAACCAGACCTTGCCGCCGAGAGGGAAGGGGTTTTTGCCATTGTGTTCAATGGTGACCGTGGAAGCGAAGCCGGGTGCGGCCAGCAGCACGCTGCAAAGACCGCCCCAGGCGAGTGTGTGAGTTAATTGCATGGATTCTCCAGTTGAAAAGTAAAGGCACAAGGTCCTCGTGCCCAATCTCGCCATTCCGGCCAACGCCTTCGTCGTGCCCGCGCAGGCGGGAATAAGGAGGGCGTAGGAACGGCGAGGGCGCGCCCACGATAGTTCACGCGTCATTACGTATCGATTACCAATATCCATTTCGTTGTTGTTTTGGCACGCCTATTGACTGCCTGTACAGAACAGGGCAAGACTGCGATACTGGCGCGCTAGCCCCTCTTGCCGGTCCCCTTATGTCTTCGTTGCGCTTGTCGCTCGCAGCCTTCCTGCTTTGCCTGCTGTGCCCCGTTGCATGGGCGGCGGCGCCGGAGCGGCTGCGCTTCGAGCAGCTCAACCCCGCGCTCGGCTTGCCGCAATCGTCGGTCACCGCCATGCTGCAAGACCGCGACGGCTTCATGTGGTTTGCCGGGCAGGGCGGCCTGACCCGCTACGACGGCTACCGTTTTCTCACCTTTCGCCACGACCCGACCGATGCGACCAGCATCTCGGATAATTCGGTGCAGGCGCTGCACGAGGACCGCGCCGGCCAGCTGTGGGTTGGCACGCGCAACGGCCTGCAGCGCTTCAATCCGCGCAGCGAAAACTTCAGCGCCTACCCACCGCGCGGCAGCAAAGCCGATTATCTCGACGTGCGCACCATCGCCAGCGATGGCAAGGGCATCCTGTGGATCACCACGCGTTCGGGGCTGGTGCGCCTGGACGGCGCCACCGGCGAGCTTGCGACCGAGCGTCACGATCCGGCCAATCCGCACGCGCTGGGCGCGGACGATGTCACCGGTCTGGCGTTCGACGCCGGCGGCGGCCTGTGGATCGGCACCCAGCAGGGCGTCGACTATCTGGCGCCGGGTACGCGCCATTTCACCCACTTTCGCATCGACGACAGCGCCGTGGATGCACTCAAGCGCAACGCGGTGCGTACGCTGAGAATCGACCGCGCCGGCACGCTGTGGGTCGGCACCGCACTCGGCCTGGAAGCCTGGCGGATCGCGGCCGGCGCCCCCACCGCGCGGCGCCGCTTCGGCAGCGCCGAGGGCATCAACCCGGGCGCCGTCACCGCCCTGTTCGAGGATAGCCACGGGACCTTGTGGGCGGGGACCCAGACCGACGGCCTGAAACGCTGGGATGCCGGGGCCGGACGCTTTGCCGCGTTTGTTCACCAGAGCGGCAACCCGGCCAGCCTGGCCGATAACTACGTCGCCAGCCTGTTCGAAGACCGCGCCGGCATCCTGTGGGTCGGCACCTGGTTCGGCGGCGCCAGCCGGGTCGACCTGAACGCAGGCGGCTTTCGCCATGTACTCTCGGGCGCTTTGAGCAATAACAAGATCAGCGCCATCCTCGGGGACGGTCCGGGCTCGGTGTGGCTGGCCACGCATGGCGGCGGTGTCAATCGCTACGATCTGCAAAGCGGCCAGACCACGGTGTATCGTCACGATGCGCGCGTGTCGCACAGCCTGAACGACAACATGGTCACCGCGCTGGGACGCGACCACCAGGGCCAGTTATGGGTCGGTACCCGCAACGGCGGCTTGAGCCGCTTCGATCCAGCCAGCGGGCGCTTTACGCCACGCGCGTTCGCAACCGGGGATGCCTTGAGCGACTTCATTCAGGCGATCGTGCCGGACCGCGCGGGCATGCTTTGGATTGCATCGCGCGGCGGCCTGCACCGGCTAGACCCGCGTACCAACCGGGCCACGACCTTCCGCCACGATGCCGCCAGCGAGACCAGTGTCTCGGATAACTTCATCTGGGCGATCCTCGAAGACACGCGCGGCCGCCTGTGGGTGGGAACGTCGAACGGGCTTGACCTGTTCGACCCGGCCAGCGGACGCTTTCGCCATGCGCGCCACGATAGCCGTGACGCGGCCAGCCTGATTCACAATCGCGTCTCCTTCCTGCACGAAGCGGCCGACGGCACGCTGTGGGTCGGCACCGGCGGTGGCCTGAGCCGGCTGGTGGCGGACAGCGGCGGCAAGCTGCAGTTCAAATCCTACGCGCGGCAACTAGGGCTGGCCAATCCGGCGGTGGACGGGATTCTGGAAGACGACAATGGCCATCTGTGGATCAGCAACGACGGCGGCATTGCCGACTTCGCTCCGCGCAAGGAGACGTTCCGCAACTACACCAGCCGCGACGGCATGGCCGAGGGCGACTATTTCGTCGGCGCGGCATGGCGCCAGCCGGATGGCACCATGTTCTTCGGCAGCTTCAATAACGGTTTCACGATGTTCGATCCGCGCGAGGTACGCGGCAACGACCGCGCGCCGCCGGTCGTGATTACCGATATCCAGATCTATAACCAGTCGGTGCGCAGCGGCCCGGCCCCAAACGGCTTCGTGCTCGATGCGCCCATCCACCGTGCGCGCCGGGTGGTGCTGTCGCACACGCAGTCGGTGTTTTCGTTCGAGTTCGCGGCCCTGCATTTCGCCGACCCCCAGAGCAACCGGTACGCCTACCAGCTTGAAGGCGTCGACCGCTCCTGGGTGGCGACGGACGCGGGCAAGCGCTTTGCCACATACACCAATCTGGATCCGGGCAATTACGTTTTCCGGGTCAAGGCCAGCAACAAGGACGGCGTATGGAACGAGGCCGGCGTGGCGCTGGCGATCACGATCACGCCGCCGTTCTGGAAAACCTGGTGGTTCCGGCTGGCGGCAGGCTTGTTCGTGCTGGCGGGCGCCTACGCGGTGCACCGCATCCGGGTGCGTGTTCTGCTTGGACAAAAACGTGAACTGGCGCGCCAGGTGGCCGCGTCGCTGCAGGGTTTGCAGAACGCGCAGCAGCAGCTGGTGCTGCATGAAAAAATGGCGTCGCTGGGCACCCTGAGTGCCGGCATCGCGCACGAAATCAATAACCCCAGCAACTTCGCCCATGCCGGTGCGCAGGTGCTGGCGACGGAGCTGGAGCGTTTCCGCGCGTTCCTGCTGGCGCTGGCCGGGGCCGACGCCGACGCCGCGGTGACCGATAGCCTGAATGCCCGCGTCGATGCGCTGATTCGCCAGAGCGCGACCATCCTGGAAGGCACCTCGCGCATCCGCGACCTGGTGCGCGACCTTGGCACGTTCGCACGGCCCGACGAAGGGGCGATGACGACCGCGCCCGTCGGCCCCAATCTGCTGGCAACGGTGCACCTGGTGCGCACCCTGTATGCCAGCGTGGCCGATATTACCTGCGTGCTGGCGGCCGACCCGCCGCTGGCGTGCTGGCCGGCGCAGCTGAACCAGGTGTTCATGAACCTGATCGTCAACGCCTGCCACGCCATCGAAGACAAGCAGCAGCGCAGCGGCGACTTCACGCCCGGCGTGCTGGCCATCAGCAGCCGGGCCGACGCGGCGTGGCTGTACGTCGACTTCGACGATAGCGGCAGCGGCATCGACCCGGCCGTCATCGACCATATCTACGAGCCGTTTTTCACCACCAAGCCGACCGGGCAGGGCACCGGTCTTGGCCTGTCGATTTCGTTCGGCATCGTGGAGCGCCATGGCGGCAGCTTGACGGTGCGCTCAACGCCGGGACAGGGCAGCTGCTTCACGGTCAGGCTGCCGCTGCCCGCGTGATGCCGGCGCTTACTGCGCGCGCAGCAGATACGGCGAGAGCGTCACCGTGGCATTGTTGGCGGCGCCGCGATGGTTTTCATAGATGCGGCCACGTTCGATGGTGTAGAACGAGTCGACGTAGTCGTCATCGTTGCTGAACCAGCCCGCGGGCATGGCTTGCAGGATCGCCGTGGCGACCTGGCCGATCACCGCGTACGAAGGTGCAAACACGCCGAGGATCGCACTGACGCTTTGCGACAGGGCCACCGCCAGGTCCTTGTAGTTGGTGTTGTCGTCATGCTCGAACAGCTGGATGTTGGCCGCGCCGTAGCGGTAGCTGCTCCAGAAGACCATGATCTGGTTCGGCGTGTAGGCGGTGCCGGCGTAGTCGAGGTAGGGCATGTCGACCACGCTCAATTCGGCCTTGGCCTGGTCGGGCTGCACGCCGGAGACGATGGCAAAGACTTCGGCCGCCCCCGAAACCCAGCTCTCCTGGCTGTTGGCCAGGCTGACGCGGTCGAGGCGGGTGGTGTCGATATCGCCGGTGGCCATGCTGGAAGCGGTCTTGGGCGCGATTTTAGGCGGGGCCGATTGCAGGCCGGCGGCGCGCAGGCTGCGGTTCACGTAGGCCATCCCGGCGCGCATGTCTTCGCGCGCGTTGATGCCGACGATCAGGACCGGCATGGCGGGCGGGGTACGCGCATCGAGCAGCTGCACCTGGCCCAGTTGGTCGAAGGCTTCGACGTCGCTCCATTCGGAGCGCTTGCCTGCCGGCGCGTAGGCGACCAGCAGCTTGCTCATGTCGGGCCGCGCGGCGGCGTCCTGGCCGCGTGGCACGTAGAGCCGCACTTCGAGCAGGTTTTTGGAGTCGCGCGCGATGGCCTTGTGCTCGCGCACGCGCTGGTCGAGAAAGCGCAGCTTGTCGGCGCTGGCCCTGGTCTGTGCGCTCGGCTGGCGCACGTCGTCGAGCAGGGTGTCGAGCATGACCGCCTTGTCTTCGCCGGCGAGACGCTTGTCCAATGCCCTCGCGAACTGGGGGTCGCCCAGCATGCGCGCCACGTTCCAGGCGCTGAAACGCTTGGCCTGGTCGACCAGTGCGGTCTGGCCGCCGCGCGGTTCGTGGTAGTCCGCGCTCAAGCGGTCGGCCGCGATGACGGGCGCGCTTGCGCTTCCCGCCAGGACGATGGTGAGTAATGCTTTTTGAATAAACTGCATGCCTGCTCTCCGTTTCTTGTTGTTGAAGGATGCTGTAAATACAGCATCGACAACATTAGCATCGGACGCGCTGGCTGACGCGCAGTTTTTTCCGTCTGTATTTGATCCGTAAGCTCAGGCGGCCGAATCGAAACAAATCACGACCCTGAGGCCAGGTCCAGCGCTGGCGCTTGCCAGTGAAACGTCGGCGCGGTGCTGGGCCGCTACCTCGCGCACGATGGACAGGCCAAGGCCGGTGCCCCCAGGGTTGGTTTCGAGCGCGCCAGACGAGCGGTAAAAGGGCGTGAAGACCTTTTCGCGCTCGTCGTCGGCGATGCCGCAGCCGCTGTCCTCGACGTCGAGCTGCACCCTGGCGCCATCGACCCTGACCCGCAGCGCTACCTTGCCGCCCGCCGGCGTGTAGCGGATCGCATTGTCGACCAGATTGGTCACCAGTTCATGCAGCATGAGTTCCTGGCCGTCGACCAGCGCGTCGTCGGCGGCGTCGAGCGACAGGTCGATCTGTTTTTGCACGGCCGGCAGCGCCATTTCCAGCCCGACCTGGCGCACGATGGCGGTAAGCGAGACCGGCGCCATGCCGGCCGCCTCGCTGCCATGTTCGACGCGCGCCAGCGTGAGCAGGCGGTTGGCCAGGTGGACGGTGGCGTCGGTGGTGGCGGCGATCGAGCGGACGATCTCGCGCATGGCGGCCGGGTCGTTTTCGCGCAGGGCCAGTTCGGCCTGGGTCTTGAGCACCGTGAGCGGGGTGCGCAACTGGTGCGAAGCGTCGGCGATGAAGCGGCGCTGGCTGGCGATCAGGTTGTGCATGCGCGACATGGTGCCGTTCATGGCAGCCACCAGCGGGCGCACTTCCTTGTGCACCAGCGCCTGGTCGACGTCGGACAGGTCGTTCAGGGCGCGGTTCTCGACTTCGATTTTCAGACGCATAAGCGGCCGCAAGACCAGGCGTACCGCAAACCACACCAGCGAGGCGACCGCCAGCACCATCACGGCCTGGCGCAGCAGGGTGTCGAGCAGGATCTTGCGCGACAGGCCGCGGCGCGCGTCGAGCGTTTCGCCGACCTGGATCAGGGCGATGCCGCGCATCGAATCGTCGTACACCGGCTGCAGCAGGGCGGCGATGCGAACCTGCTCGCCGTTGTAGTCGGCGTGGTAGAAGCGCACCAATGCCGGATAGGCTTCCGAACGCGGCACATTGGCCGGCACCGGCGGCAGGTCGTCGAAACCGGACACGGTTTCGCCGTCGATGCCGCTGACCTTGTAATAGATGCGGCCCAGGGTATCGGTCTCGAAGCTGTCGAGGGCGACGTAGGGCACGTCGGCCACCACCTTGCCATCCTTGATGGCGACCCGCTCGGCCAGCGCGCGGGTGGACGCCAGCAGCGAGCGGTCGTAGGCCATGTCGGCCGCGTCGAGGGCGTTGTCGTATACCGATACCGCGTTCAGGGCGACCAGCAGCGCCAGGGGAATGAGCAGCCAGCGCAGCAACTGGCTGCGCAGGCTGCCCAGCGGCGCGGCGCCGAACTTGCTGCGCATGGTGGCGTACAGCGGGGCCATTTCAGGAGGCGGCGTCGCGTGGCTGCAGCAGGTAGCCGATGCCGCGCAGGGTGGTGATGGCGGCGGCGCCGTCGTGGGCGCGTTCGAGCTTCTTGCGCACGCGGTGGATGTACAGCTCGATGGCGTCGAGATTGGCGTCGTCTTCGAGGGCAAAGACTTCGTCGAACAGTTTTTCCTTCGATACCGCGCGGCCCGGCCGGGTGATCAGGGCTTCGAGCACCGCGTGCTCGCGCGGGGTGAGGGCCAGCGCCGCGCCGCCGTACGAAAACATGCGCGTCACGGTGTCGAAACTGAGCGCGCCGCACTGGTGCACCAGAGCTTCGCTGCCCTGGCTGCGGCGCAGCAGGGCCTTGACCCGCGCTTCGAGTTCGGTCAGTTCGAACGGCTTGGCCAGATAGTCGTCGGCGCCCAGGTTCAGGCCCTGGACCCGCTCTTCCAGGCCGCCGCGCGCGGTGAGGATCATCACCGGGGTCTTGGCGCGCGCGCCGCCCCGGGCGCGCAGGCGGCGCAGCACATCGAGGCCGTCCATCTTGGGCAAGGTCAGGTCGAGGATGACGAGCGCGTAGTCCTGCGTGTGCAGCAGGGCGTCGGCGTCGGCGCCGTTGACGGCGCATTCGACGCTCAGGTGGGCGTCGCGCAGGGCCTTGGAGAGCCAGTGCGACAGTTCGATGTGGTCTTCAACCAGGAGTATTCGCATCGGGGCAGTGTAGCCCTAAGCGCGCAAAAAAGCTCGGCCGGTGTGGTCCGGCCGGTACAGATGAGCACTGAAAGCCAATTGAAAGGATGGCGAACATATAGTGGGACCCGAAGCACCCGTCATACATAAAACATAAAAACTCAGGAGACAAGAATGAAACCATCCGTGCTTACGCTCGCGCTGGCGGCCGCCCTGTCGGCAGCCGGCGCCGCCCAGGCCCAGTCCAGCGTGCAAATCTATGGCCTGATCGACGCTGGCGTCGATTACACCACCAACACCAACGCCGCCGGTGACAATGCCACCCGTGTCATCTCGGGCGGCAAAAACACCTCGCGCTGGGGCTTGCGTGGCAACGAAGACCTGGGTGGCGGCCTGAAAGCCGTTTTTGGCCTGGAAGGCGGAATCCTGATGGATACCGGCGCGGCCGACGGCGCGCTGTTCAAGCGCCAGGCGTTCGTGGGCCTGGACGGCAGCTTCGGACGCGTGGTGGTAGGACGCTCGTTCACCACCACCTACGACTTCGTGATCCTGTTCGACCCGCTCGGCTATGCGCCGAACTACTCGTGGGCGACTTCGTCGAATGCCACCGGTTCGTCCAAGTACGGCATGACGACCGCCTTCGACAACCTGATTAAATACTCGGGCAAGAGCGGCGACTTCAAATACGGCGCGACCATCGGCCTGGGCGAACAGGCAGGCAGCAGCGCCGACAGCCGCAAATATGCGGTGGCCGGCTCCTGGACGCGCGGCAGCTTCGCGGCGATGGCGGCGTACGAGCAAATCAACGCCAACACCTTGGCCGGCACCGGCCGGCGCGACGAAACCACGGCCTTTCACGCGGCGGTCGACTACAAGACCAGCCTGTTCCGCCTGACCGGCGGCGTGCGCGACTACACGCTGGAAGCGGCCAAGGCAGCCACGCCGGACGTACGCGCCACCACCTGGTGGGGCGGCGCCAGCTACTTCGTCACGCCGGTGGTGACCCTGACCGGCGCCGTCTACTACGTCAACGTCAAGAACGTGGCCGCCAGGACGGACGCCGATCCGGTCATGTACGTGGCGCGCGGCCTGTATGCGCTGTCCAAACGCACCGACCTGTATGTGGCCGCGGCTTACGCCAAGGCCGACAACGGCAAGCTGGTGGGACTGTCGCGCGACGATGCGGGCTTCGGCACGACGCAAAAAGGACTCACGGCCGGGATCCAGCATCGCTTCTGATGCGTATTGCATGACTGGCGGGGCTATCATGGTTATTCGATCGCCGCGCCCGACTGGAGAAGCCACCGCCATGAAAACCCTGCTTTCCACCCTGATCGCCTGCGCCGCCCTGCATGCCTCGGCCGCCGAATGCATCGTGCCGTCCAAGCCGGGCGGCGCGATGGACCTGACCTGCAAGCTGGCGCGCGAAGGACTCAAGGGCGAAGCCGCCGCGCCGGCCCTGCGCCTGTCGTACCTGCCGGGCGGGATCGGCGCGGTTGCGTGGCACTCCATGGCGGCCCAGCGCGGGAGCGAGAAAGACACCCTGGTCGCGTTTTCGGGCGGTTCGCTGCTCAATCTCGCGCAGGGAAAGTTCGGCAAGGCCAGCGCGAACGACGTGCGCTGGGTCGCCGCCCTGGGCGCCGACTACGGCATGATCGCCGTGCGTTCGGATTCGGCCTTCCGCAACCTGGCCGACTTGCTGGACGCCCTGAGGCGCCAGCCGGAAAAGGTGCTGATCGGCGTGTCCGGCACGATCGGCAGCCAGGACTGGATGAAGATGGCGCTGCTGGCCCGGGGCGCCGGGATCGATCCGAAGGTGCTGCGCTTCGTGGCGCTGGAAGGCGGCGGCGAAGCCTTTACCGCGATGCACGCCAACCACGTGCAGGTGGTGTCGGGCGACGCCTCGGAAGCGACCCTGTACGCCGGCGCCGGCAAGGTGCGGGTGCTGGCGGTGCTGTCGGAGCAGCGTTTGCCGGGCGTGCTGTCGCTGGCGCCGACCGCGCGCGAGCAGGGCGTGGACGTGGTGTGGCCGATCATCCGCGGCGTGTGGATGGGGCCCAAGGTGGCGGACGCCGTATACCAGCGCTGGGTGGGCAGTTTCGACCGGATGACATCGAGTCCCGATTTTTCCCGCTTGCGGGCGGCGCACGGGCTGTATCCGTTCACGCTCACCGGACAGGCACTGACCGATTACATCCACAAGGCCGTCGCCGACTACAACCGGCAGGCCAGGCAATTCAAGCTGATTCGCTAAACAAAACAACAATCTGGAGACAATATGACTATCAAACGCACCCTTATCGGCGCCACCATCGCGGCTACCCTCGCCGGCAGCGCCTTCGCACAGGTACCGGCGGGCTATCCGGCCGATTACCAGAAGATTATCGACGGCGCCAAGAAGGAGGCCAAGCTGGTGATCTACTCGGCCACCGACAGCAAGGCCGCACAGCCGCTGATCAAGGACTTCAACGCCATGTATCCGGGCGTGACGGTCGAATACAACGACATGAATTCGACCGAAGTGTACAACCGCTTCATTTCGGAAGCGGCCGCCGGCGGCAATACGGCCGACGTGGTGTGGTCGTCGGCGATGGACCTGCAGATGCGCCTCGCGTCGGACGGGCACGCGCTGCAGTACAAATCGAACGAAGCGGCCAAGCTGCCGACATGGGCGGTGTGGAACGACAGCGCTTACGGCACCACGTTCGAGCCGGCCGCCATCGTCTACAACAAGCGCCTGCTGGCCACCAATGAAGTGCCGCGCACGCACGCCGCTTTTGCCGCCCTGATCAAGACCGAGAAGTTCCGCGACAAGGTGACCACCTACGACATCGAAAAATCGGGTGTGGGCTTCATGTTCATGACCCAGGATGCGCGCGAAAATCCGCAGTTCCTGGATCTGGAAAATGCGTTTGGCGTGGCCAAGGTGCGCGTGCAGTCGTCCACCGGCACCATGCTGGAGCGGATTTCGTCCGGCGAGAACCTGATTGGCTACAACGTGCTCGGTTCCTACGCGCTGGTGCGCGCCAAGACCGATCCGTCGCTGGGCGTGGTGCTGCCGGCCGATTACACCCTGATCATGTCGCGCGTCCAGTTCATCAACAAGGCCGCAAAGCATCCGAACGCGGCCAAGCTGTGGATGGATTACCTGCTGTCGGTGCGCGGCCAGACGATCATCGCCAACGATTCCAAGCTGTTCGCGATCCGCTCCGACGTCAAGGGCGAAACCACGTCGGCGGAACTGATCAAGATCATCGGCGAGAAGAACGTCAAGCCGATTCCGGTGCATCCGATCGTGCTGCAGTTCCTGGGACCGGCCAAGCGCATGGCCTTCCTCAAGCAGTGGAAAGAAACCGCAGGCAAGAAGTAACGGCGGGTAACAGCGCCCAGGGCGGGCGTGCCCCGCCCACCCTCATTATCCCAAGATCGGACCTCACATGACCACCTTATCATTGCGGGCCACGCGGCTTAACTGGCCGCGCGGCCTGGTGGTGACGCTCGCCTGCGTCGCCATCTTTCTGCCGCTGTTTTTGATTTTTTACCAGAGCTTTTTGTCGGCGCCGTTCTTCATGCCCGAAAAAACCCTGGGCTTTGAAGCCTACGCCTTCATTTTCGAGGATCCCGATTTCAGCCAGGCCTTCAAGAATGGCGCGATCCTCGCCACCGGCCTGGCCGCGATCGCGGTGCCGCTGGGCGGCATGCTCGCCTTTTTGATGGTACGTACCGACCTGCCCGGGCGCAGCTGGATCGCGCCGCTGCTGCTGGTGCCGATTTTCGTCTCGCCCATGGTGATGGGCTTCGGCTACGTGGTGTCGATGGGCCCCGTGGGTTTCTATTCGGTGTGGGCCAAGCAGCTGCTCGGCTTCATCCCCTGGAATATCTATTCGTTCACCAGCATCGTCATCATCGCCGGGCTGACCCACGTGCCGCACGTGTACCTGTACGCCTCCTCGGCGCTGAAAAGCCTCGGTTCGGATGTGGAGGAAGCGGCCCGCGTGGCCGGCGCTTCGCCGCTGCGGGTGATGATGAATGTGTCGCTGCCGATGATCATGCCGGCGCTGGCGTATGCGGGCGTGCTGGTGTTTTTCCTCGGTTTCGAGGTGTTCGGCCTGGTCCTGGTGCTGGGCGACCCGGAAGGCCATCTGGTGCTGGCCACCTACCTGTACAAGCTGACCAACAAGATGGGCACCCCCTCGTACCACCTGATGGCGGCGGTGGCGGTGTGCCTGGTGATGGTGACGATGCCGCTGGTGATGCTGCAGCGCTGGCTGCTCAAGTCGGCCAACAAATACGTGTCGATCAAGGGCAAGGGCGCGCGCCAGAAGGCGATGCCGCTTGGCCGCTGGAAGTGGCTGGCGTTCGCGCTGCTGGCCGGCTGGCTGCTGGTGACGATCATCCTGCCGTTGTCGGGCATCGTGCTGCGCTCTTTTGTTCAGAACTGGGGCGAAGGCGTGGTGCTGTGGGATGCGCTGACCTTGCAGCATTTCCGCGACATCCTGGACCAGCATTCGCTGGTGCGCGGGATCATCAACACGGTGCTGATCGGCGTGATCGGCGGGGCGCTGGCGGTGGTGTGCTACACGGCCATCGCACTGGCCATGCACCGCAAGCCCGATGGCATTACGCGCTTGCTCGACTACAGCGTGCTGGTGCCGCGCGCCGTGCCTGGCCTGCTGGCCGGCCTGTCGTTCCTGTGGGTGTTCCTGTTCGTGCCAAGCTGGCTCGATGGGATGCTCAAGGCGACCGAGTTCGGTCCGGCGCTGTGGCTCAGCGAGCATGTAATTCCGCTGCTGCGCGAAGTGCGCTCGACCATCTTCGCCCTGTGGCTGGCCTATTCGGTGGTGTGGCTCGCTTACGGCATGCGCCTGATCTCGACCGCGCTGCTGCAGGTGGGGCCGGAACTGGAAGAGGCGGCGCGCGCGGTGGGCGCCAGCCGCGGCCAGGTCACGCGCGACGTGACGCTGCCGCTGATCAAATTCGGCATGCTGGGCGCCTGGCTGATGGTGTTCCTGATCTTCGAGCGCGAATACTCGACCGGCGTGTACCTGCTCACGCCAGGCACCGAGGTTATCGGGGCGATGCTGGTGTCGCTGTGGGCGGGCGGATCGACCGACCTGGTGGCGGCGCTATCGTTCATCAATATCACGCTGGTGGCCATTGGCCTCGGCATTGCGCTGCGCTTCGGCGTCAAGCTGCACCAATAAACACACTCTACATCGGGAATGACCATGAATGAACTGACCGTCAACGACCTGCACCTCGATTATGGCACCGGCGCGCACGCCAACCAGATCCTCAAGGGCGTATCGATGCACCTGCAACGCGGCGAAGTGGTGGCCTTGCTGGGCCCTTCGGGCAGCGGCAAGACCACCTTGCTGCGCGCGGTGGCCGGGCTGGAAAGCCCCAAGAGCGGCACCATCGACATCGGCGAACGCCGCGTGTACGACGGTGCGCGCAATTTCGAGATGGCGGCCGAGCACCGCAGCCTGGGGCTGGTGTTCCAGTCCTACGCGCTGTGGCCGCACAAGACCGTGTTCGATAACGTGGCCTACGGCCTGACCTTGCGCAAGATGGGCAAGAGCGAGATCGAGGCCAAGGTCAAGGAAGTGCTGGGTCAACTGGGGCTGGGCCACCTGGGCGAGCGTTATCCGCACCAGCTCTCCGGCGGCCAGCAGCAGCGGGTGGCGATTGCGCGCGCGCTGGTGTACAACCCGCCCGTGATCTTGCTCGACGAGCCGCTCTCGAACCTAGACGCCAAGCTGCGCGAGGAGGCGCGCGCCTTTTTGCGCGAGCTGATCGTGCGTCTTGGCCTGTCCGCGCTGATGGTGACGCACGACCAGGGCGAGGCGATGGCGATCTCGGACCGCATCCTGCTGCTTAATAACGGCAAGATCGAGCAGCAAGGTTCGCCGCAAAGCATGTACGAAACGCCGGACACGCTGTTTACCGCTGAATTCATGGGCAGCAACAACCGCCTGCCTGGTCAGGTAGTGGCCAGTAACGCTGGCAAGGTGGCGCTGATGGTTGCCGGCGTGAGCATGCGGGGCACGGCGCGCGGTGCCGCCCTTGAGGGTGGCGGCGGCGAGGCCACGCCGCTGATCCGGGTAGAAGATGTGAAGATCAGCGCGCAGCAGGTCGACAACGCGATCGAGATGCCGCTGTTGACCTGCATGTATCTGGGCGACCGGTGGGAGTGCCTGTTTTCGCGCGAAGGCCTGAGCCTGCGCGCGTACTCCAAGTACCGGCTGGAGGCGGGCAGCTACTGGCTGCACATGCCGCCCGAGAAGCTGTGGGTGTTCTGACGCTTACTGAATCCCGACCACGGATTCGGTCGTGCCGGGGTCGCGCTTCTTCACGAAGCGCACCACCGATTCGACGGTGACGATGTCGATCTGGCCGGCGATGCGGCGGCCCATCGGGTGGTCGTCGAAGGCCACGTTGGCGCGGAACACGCGCGCGCCAAGGCGCTTGACCGACGGCACCCAGATCGTGTTGGGCGTGTAGCCTGCCTGCTTGAGCCACGACTGGGCGGCGCCGCGATCGTCGATGGCGGTGTCGCTGGCGCTGGCGGCGTAGGTTTCGAGCACCCACTGGTTCGAGTTCTGGTACTTGGCCGAGAAGGGGAACGCCAGCATGTTGTAGTTCTCGCCGTGCAGGCGCGCCGGTGCCTGGGAGGCCAGCATGGCGACGATGCGCTTCTGGCTTTGCACGCTCGGGACCACGATCTGGCTCTCATACGCGAACAAATCATCGAGGAAGAAGTTGGCCAGCCCCTGGTCGAACACTTTCGACTTCGCGGTGCCGCACTGATTCAGCAGATGCACGACGCTCCAGCGTCCCTTGGGATGGTCGCGCCAGGCGTATGCCATGTGCGAATAGCGCAAGTCGTACCTGGACAGGTCCTGGCCGACGCGCGCGATCAGCGCGACCTCGGCCCCGGAAGCCTCCAGGGCGGCGCTGGTGTTTTCGGCCAGCTTGACGGCCTTGACGAAGGCGGTGGCGTCCTGCGCGACTTCTTCGCAGGCGGTGCCGGCGTGCGCTAACTTCAGCGGCATGGCCAGCACCAGCAGCAGGAGCAATCGTTGACCGATGCGCATCATGCTTAGCCTTTCGAGCCGTTTTGCGAATGGTGCAGCAGGCCCTTGCCCACTTCGGTGGGGATGAACGCGATCACCTTGCCGGCGGCGATGAGCACATGGCCGCTGGCGGTCGCGGTGACCGTGACGGCCTGGCCGACCAGTTTGGAGAGTCCTTTGGCGCCGTCGCCACTCAATTTGACGGTGGCGGTGGAACCGTCGGCCACGTTCTTGAGCACCACCATGGTGCCGTCGGCGACGGTTTCAACGCTTTGCGCCACCACGCTGCCTCCCACGGCCACCACCAGCAAACTTCCCAGCACCACCGCACCCGAGACGCCGCTCGGGGACCTCGACAGGTTCGATCCCATGTTCTGATGGTGGGATTCGGCCATCGCGGCAGGATTGGCGCCGAACAGTGCACAAGCGATCGTGATAGCCGTCAGGGTGGTTTTCATGCTGTTTCTTTCAGTAAGTTGGCCGGGTTGGCAGAACACATCTTACGCAAGAATCGACTTTCCTCCATGAATTGATAGTCCGTATCGCTTTTATTCTGAATAAGTATTAAGATTTGCTACCAGAATTCCTAGGGATACAGAAATGCCGCACGCAATTACACTTGTCGACACCTTGAAGCGCCTCCTGAAGGGGCGGGGCATTACCTACGGCGACCTTGCCGGACGGATAGGCATGTCGGAGGCGAGCGTGAAGCGCATGTTCTCACAGAAAAATTTTACCTTGCAGCGGCTCGACGAGATTCTCACGGCCACGGGAATCGAGTTCGACGAACTCAGTGCGGCGCAGTCCGCGCCAACCCTGATCTCGCACCTGACGCTGGCGCAGGAGCGCGAAATCATCGGCGACCCGCGCCTGCTGGTGGTAGCCGTGTCGGCCATGAACCACATCGGCTTCGACGATATCGTGCGTTTCTACGACATGACGGAAGCGGAAGTGACCAAGTACCTGCTGCGGCTGGACCGCATCGGCTTTCTGGAGCTGCTGCCGAATAACCGGGTCAAGCTGCTGATCGCGCGCACCTTCGGCTGGATTGCGAATGGGCCGATCCAGGGCTACTTCCGGCACGAGGCGGCGGCCGACTACCTGAACTCGCGCTTCGACGGCGAGGATGAAGTCATGCGGCTGGTGAATGTGATGCTGTCGAAGCAGTCCGGCGCCGCACTGCTGGAGCGCCTGAAGCAGGTGGCCGCCGAATTCGCGCAGCAGCACCAGCACGAAACGCGCCTGCCGCTCGACCAGCGCCATGCGATCAGCTTCATCGTGGCCGCGCGGCCCTGGGTGCCGCAGGCATTCAAGGCCCTCTTGCGCCAGGGCTGATGGTACCCTGACGATGCAACTCCGACCTTTTTGCCACATCGAGACCTTGAGAGATCTATCAGCATGAGTCAAGCCAGCCAGTTTTCCCTCTTAAAGCAACGCCGCTTCGCGCCGTTTTTCTGGACCCAGTTCCTCGGCGCGTTCAACGACAACGTCTTCAAGACCGCCTTGCTGGTGATTCTCACCTACGATGCCGTCAGCTGGACCAGCCTCGATCCGGCCGTCTTGAACAGCCTCATTCCAGGCTTGTTCATCCTGCCGTACGTACTGTTTTCGGCCACCGCCGGACAGATCGCCGAAAAGGTCGAGAAGGGGCGCCTGGCGCGCTTCGTCAAGATGCTGGAAATCGGCATCATGCTCGTGGCGGGCATCGGCTGGATGACGCACACCTTGTGGCTCCTGATTGCCTCCGTGGTCGGCATGGGCGTGCATTCGACCCTGTTCGGGCCCGTGAAATACGCCTACATGCCGCAGCATCTGAAATCGGAAGAACTGGTCGGCGGTAACGGCGTGGTGGAAATGGGCACGTTCGTCGGCATCCTGCTCGGGCAGATCCTGGGCGCGGCGCTGGTACTCAAATCCAACGGGCTGCTGCTGGTGGCCGGCGCCACCATGTTCTTCGCCGTGCTTGGCCTGGTGGCCAGTTACCGCATTCCCCTGTCGCCGGCGCCCGCGCCCGAGCTGAAAATCAATCCGAATCCGTTTGCCGAGTCGGTGCGCAACATCGGCCACGCGCGCAAGAACCGCACCGTGTTCCTGTCCATGCTGGGCAACTCGTGGTTCTGGTTTTACGGCGCGATGATCCTGTCGCAATTCCCGCTGTACGCCAAGGAGTACCTGCATGGCGACTACAGCGTGTTCGTGATGCTGCTGACCGTGTTCTCGGTCGGCGTGGGCGTCGGCTCGCTGCTGTGCGAGAAGCTGTCGGGCCACAAGGTGGAAATCGGCCTGGTGCCGTTTGGCTCGATCGGCCTGTCGCTGTTCGGCATCGACCTGTATTTCGCCAGCATCGGTTACGTGCGCCCGCCGGTCGAAGTGGAGATGATGGGCATGCTGGCGCAGGCCGGCGTGACGCGCGTGCTGTTCGACATCGCCATGATCGGCGTGTTCGGCGGACTGTTCATCGTGCCGCTGTTCGCGCTGATCCAGACCCGGTGCGAGCCGGCCCACCTGTCGCGCACCATCGGCGGCATGAATATCATGAACGCGTTGTTCATGATCGGGGCGGCCGGCGTGGCCATCGTGATGATCAAGATGGGCTTTTCGATTCCCGAAATGTTCCTCGCCACCGCGATCCTGAACGCCATCGTGGCGCTGTATATCTTCTCGCTGGTGCCGGAATTCCTGATGCGCTTCCTGGCGTGGATGCTGATTCATACCATCCACCGCGTCAAGACGGTGGACGTGGACCGCATTCCAGAGGAAGGCCCGGCGGTATTGGTGTGCAATCACGTCAGCTATGTCGATGCGATCGTGATCGGCGCGGCCAGCCCACGTCCGATCCGCTTCGTGATGGACCATAAAATCTTCAAGATGCCGTTCATGGGCTGGCTGTTCCGCACGGCGCGCGCGATTCCGATCGCGCCGGCCAAGGAAGACCAGTTCCTGATGGAGAAGGCGTACATCGACATCGCGCAGGCGCTGCACGAGGGCGACCTGGTTTGCATCTTCCCGGAAGGGCGCCTGACCTCGACCGGCGAAATGGGTGAGTTCCGCGGCGGGATCGCCAAGATTGTCGAACGCAGCAAGGTACCGGTGATTCCGATGGCGCTGCGCGGCCTGTGGGGCAGCCTGCTCACGCGCGACCCTGGCAATCTGTTCGAGCGCACCTTCGCGCGCGGACCGCGTTCGCGCCTGGCGCTGGCGGTCGGCATGCCGGTCGCTCCGGAAGACGCCACGCCCGACTACCTGCACAAACAGGTGCTCGCCTTGCGGGGCGACTGGAAGTAAGCCAAGCCGGCTTAAGGTATCGGGGAAAGTGGTTATAATTGCAACCGTACGGCATTATGCCGCTTTTCCCGTTATTCAAAGGCCGCTGCATTCCATGAACAGTTTTTCGCCGCCGGTGCCATGAAAATCCGCGCTTATCTCGCGCTGATGGTCGCGGCGATCCTGATTCCGGTCATTCTGTTCTCGACGATTTCGCTGAACATGCTGCTCAAGTCCGAGCGCGAGGCGGCGCTCAAGGGTGTGCGCGAGACGGCCCGCATCTCTCTGGTGAGCATCGACCGCGAACTGACCAACACCCAGAGCGCGGTACGCATGCTGGCCACCTCGCCGCACCTGGCGCGCGGCGACCTGGCGGGCTTTTACGAGCAGGCGCGCTTTGCCGACAAGGTGGGCACCACCTGGACCGCGCTGATCGACGAGCGCGGGCAGCAGCTGATTAATACCGCGGTGCCGTTCGGCGCGCCCTTGCCGGGCCCGGACGCGGCCCAGCGCGTGGCCCAGGTGCTCGATGCGGGCACGCCGCAAATCTCCAATCTCATTCGCGGCGTCGTCACCCAGGCCTTGCTGGTGGTGGTGGATGTGCCGGTCACCACGCCCGACGGCATGCGCTACGTGATCGCGCAGGGCTTCAAGATCGAACATTTCAACGGCGTGCTGACCCAGGTGAACGCGCCGCCGACCTGGCTGGCCGGCGTGTACGACCGCAACGGCATGACCATCGCCCAGACCTATGGCGGCGGCGGCACCGGGCGCGGTGACACCCGTCCCGACCTGCGCGAAGCGATCCGCAATAAAACCATTGGCGTGATCCGCAACGCCAGCGACGACAACCTGAAGCTGTACACGGTGCTGGAACGCTCGGCGCTGTCCGGATGGACGGTGGCCGTTGGCGTGCCGGAAGCGGAAATCGAATCGGCGGCGCGGCGCGCACTGATGGTATGGATCGTGGGACTGGTGGCGGCGGTGTGCTGCGCCGCGCTGGCGGCCGTGTTCTTTGCGCGCCGGCTGTCGCGCTCCATCGGCCAGGTGGCGCGGTCGGCGCAAGCGTTGGGCGGCAGCGGAGATCCGGTCCACTCCGACGTGTCGGGCGTGGCCGAGGTGGACGAGGTGCTGGCCGCGATTGGCGCGGCGGCGGCGGTGGTGAACCAGGAAAAGCAGTCGCGCCTTGCGGCCGAAACCGAGCGCGAAATCCTGTTCGAGCGCGAACACGAGGCGCGCACCACGGCCGAACAGCAGAACAGGGCCAAGGATGAATTTTTGGCGATGCTGGGGCATGAGCTGCGTAATCCGCTGGCGGCGATCGTGAACGCGACCAGCGTGATGGCCCATCCCGCCATGCCGGCAACGGCCAGCGAACGCGCGCGCGAGATCATCACGCGCCAGAGCGGACACCTGACGCGCATCGTCGACGATCTGCTCGACATGGGGCGGGTTCACTCGGGGAAGATTTTGCTGGAGCGGCACGCGCTGCGGCTGGACCAGGTGATCGACAACTACATGGCCACCTTGCGCGCGTCGCAGCGCTCGGCGCGCCACGAATTGCGCGTCGATGTCGCGCCGGTCTGGGTCGATGGCGACCCGACCCGGCTTGAGCAGATTGTCTCGAACCTGCTCGACAACGCGCTCAAATACACGCCGGCCGGCGGCACGATTTCGGTCAGCGTGAGGAGCGAAGGGGAGGACGCGGTACTGTGCGTGTCCGATTCGGGTATCGGGATTGCGCCGGAACTGATGCCGTATGTGTTTGATCTGTTCGTGCAGGGCGCGCGCCCGCTCGACCGCGCGCAGGGCGGCCTGGGTGTGGGGCTGGCGCTGGTGCGCCAGTTGGCGCTGATGCACGGGGGCATGGTGGACGTGCGCAGCGCGGGCACGGGGCTGGGCAGCAGTTTCGAGCTGCACCTGCCGCGCGTGCAGCCGCCGCAGTCCGAGGTGAGCGTGCCGGCGCTGGTGCCGTCGTCGCGCCAGCGCGTGCTGCTGATCGAAGATAACGAGGACGGGCGCGAGATGATGGCCATGATGCTCGAAGCGCAGCAGTACCGCGTCGACACGGCCATCGACGGTTTCGACGGCCTGCGCCAGGCTGGCGCGGCGTGCCCGGATATTGCGCTGGTCGATATCGGCCTGCCGGGCATCGATGGCTACGAGGTCGCGCGCCGCATGCGCGCCGACCCGGCCACGAGCAAGGTGCGCCTCATCGCGCTGACCGGGTATGGGCAGGACAGCGACCGCCAACGCGCGCTCGCCGCCGGTTTCGACGCGCATCTGGTCAAGCCGGTGGACATGGCGCGATTGATGGAAGCGCTGGAAAGCGCACCCGCGGCGGCCCGGCGCTTCGCGGGGACGGCCAGCTAGCTTGTCAGGCGCGCGCCCTGGGCCTTGGCCAGGCGGCCGTCGGCGAGGCGCTTGATTTCGTCGAAATTGACTGGCTTGATCAGGTGATGGTCGAAACCGGCGTCGAGGGTGCGCTGGCGCGCGTCGCTCTGGCCCCAGCCGGTCAGCGCGATCATCAGCACCGACTGCGAGCCAGGCTTGAGGCGGATGCGGCGCGCGGCCTCGTAGCCGTCCATGCTCGGCATGCCGAGGTCCATCACGATCATGTCGGGCATGTCCTGTTCCACCGCCTGCACCGCTTCATAGCCGTCGTAGGCGGTGGCGACGTTGCAGTTTTCCATTTCAAACAGCGCCTGCAGCGAGTCGGCGGCATCGCGGTTATCGTCCACCACCAGCACCCTGGGACGCTGGTCGCTTGAACCGATAACGTCCGCCTTGCTCGCCGCGACGGCAGGCCGCGCTTCGGTCACGACCGGCAGCGTGACCACGAATTCGCTGCCCTTGCCCAGGCCTTCGCTGGTGGCCTGCACGCTACCGCCATGCATCTCGGCGAACTGGCGCGACAGGCTCAAGCCGATTCCGAGGCCGCTGGCGATCTGGCCCGAGAGCGGTCGGCTTTGCTCGAACATCGCGAAGATGCGGCCGATGGCGACTGGTTCGAGGCCGATGCCGGTGTCCTTGACGTAGATTTTCAGGGCGCCGAATTCGACCAGCGCGCGCACGCTGATGTAGCCTTCGAACGGCGTGAACTTGACCGCGTTCGAGACGATGTTGGCGACGATCTGCACCACGCGCGCGTAGTCGGCATACAGCATGACCGGATCGGGCGGGATGGCGACATCGATCTTGATATGCTTGGCCGCCGCCGCTGCCGAACACAGTTCGGTGACGTGCTCCATCACTTGCGCGAAGGTAGTGTAGTCGCGCTGCAGCTCGATCTTGCCGCTGTTGATGCGGGCGACGTCGAGCAGGTCGTCGACGAGGCGGGTCAGGTGCGTCACCTGGCGCTCGATCACGTCGCTGACTTTCTTCACGGGCGCCTGGTCGGGATACAGGTGATTGAGGACGCTCATCGAGGTGCGGATCGGCGCGAGCGGATTACGCAGTTCGTGACCGAGGCTGGCCAGGAACTCGTCCTTGCGGCGGTCGGTTTCGCGCACCTGGTACTGCTTTTCGCGGGCGCGCAGCACCGACTGCAGGGAGGTGATGAGGGTCAGGGTGCGTACCGGGCGCTCGAGCAAGGTGACGTTGCCGAGGGTGTTGATGGCCTGGCGCACGCTGAGGGAATCGGGGCTGCGGTGCGTCAGCAGCACGATCGGCAGGTCGGACCAGTTGGGCTGGCGCTGGACGAATTCGCCGAGCGCCTTCAGGCCGCCGTTCGACAGCGCTTCTTCGACCGTGAGCACGGCACCGACGCCGATCAGCAGCTCTTCGGAGAGCTTCTGCGCGGTTTCGGCGACCAGGTTATCGACTTGCGCCAGCGTGAGCATCTTCGATGCCAGCACCGCGTCCTGGCCAGTCGGTGCGTAGATCACGACTCGCTTTTCCATGGCTGTTATCGCTTATCCGTTTTCGTCGTCGAACAGCACGGGGCAGTCGCTGTCGTCGAAGGTGGGAATCCCGGTCAGGATGCCGTGGAAGTTGGTCAGCACGTCGCCTACCTGAATGCCCTTGGCGCTCATCGTGAACAGGCGGATGGTGCGTTCGTGCAGGCCGACCCGCTTCTTGAAGACGGAGATAGCCTGGCGCACCTTGCCGCGTGCCTCGAAGTAGCGCAGCATGATGACGCTGTCGGCGATATAGCTGGCGTCGACCGTGGTGGTCATGTTGGAGCCGATGACGCCGGGCTGCACGCCGACCAAAATCGTGACCACGCCGCGCTGGCCCAGGTAGGTAAGCAGTTCGTGCATGTGGGTGGCGAGGAAGCGCTCGTCGGGCATGGCCTTGAGGTAGCCATTGAGGCTGTCGATGACGATCACGCGCGCGCCACCGGCTTCGGCATCGGTCACGGACTGCATGAATTCGCCGGGTGCCATTTCGGCCGGGTCGATCTGCTTGATCATCAGCAGGCCACTGTCGATCGCGCCCTGGAGGTCGATACCGAGGCCGGTGGAGCGCAGCAGCAGGTTGTTGGCCGCTTCCTCGAACAGGAACATGGCCGCTTTCTGGCCGCGCTGGGTGGCTGCGTACACGTACTGCGCGCACAGCGAGGATTTGCCGGTGCCCGGTGGACCGGAGAGCAGGGTGCTGGTGCCTTCATCGAGGCCGCCGCCGGTCAGCGCATCGAGTTGCGCGATGCCGCTCGAGAGCTGTTTGCGTTCGGTGTGCACGCGCGTGTGGGCGGCGATCAGGCGCGGGAACACCACCAGGCCGCCGGTGACGATCTTGTAGTCGTGCGAGCCGCCACGAAAGGCGATGCCGCGGTATTTGACGATGCGCACGCGGCGCCGTTCGGAGCCGTAGTCCTGGTTGATCAGTTCGAGCGTGATGACGCCGTGCGCCACGCTGCGCACCTGCAGGTCGCCCGAAAGGGCGGTGCGGTCGTCGAGGAACAGGGTGGTGCAGCCTTTGCCGGACAAGTACTGTTTGAGCGCGAGCACCTGGCGGCGGTAGCGCAGCGGACTTTCGGCCAGCAGCTGCAGTTCGGACAGCGAATCGAGGACCACGCGGGTCGGCTTGTACTTTTCGATCGTGTCGAGAATGCGCTGGGTGGTCATGCCCATCTCGATTTCGGACGGGTGGAAAATGGTGAACTGGTGGTCGGGGTGGAGGATGTTTTCGTTGGGGATGATGTCCTCGACGTGGATGCCGTCCATCGACCAGCCGTGCGACTGCGCCACTGCTTTTAGTTCGACGCGGGTTTCGGCCAGGGTGATGTAGATGACTGATTCGCCGCGGCGTACGCCTTCGTACAGGAACTGGAGGGCGAGCGTGGTCTTGCCTGTGCCGGGCTCGCCTTCGATCAGGAACAGGCGGTCACTGGTGAGGCCGCCACCAAGGATGGTGTCCAGTCCCGGGACGCCCGTTGAAAGAAAGCGGCTGGTGTCGCTGTTCTGTTTTTCCATGGAGGGATTCTCCGTTTTTCTCATCGTAAATTTCGTTAATGGCAACACTGTATGATAAATAGTACCTGAATGCGATCCGGGTGGTAGTTCTGTACGGAAGCAATCCATTAGTTGGGTTGCGGAGTGGACAAGCTGTTTCGAGCGGTGGGTTGAGGTAGCGCAAGGTGGTAGGCAGCGGCACGCGACGGATGTGATTTTGTGTGCCAAAAACGGAAGATGCTCTGATATAATTCGCAACTCGTCGGGGCGTAGCGCAGCCTGGTAGCGTACTTGCATGGGGTGCAAGGGGTCGAGTGTTCGAATCACTCCGTCCCGACCAATAGAATCAAAGACTTAGCGGAAGCCGGCAGATGCCAGCTTTTTGTTTTCCTGCTCCGTGCCTTAATAGCTCACTTTGGCGTGTAGTGGACCATCAATGTCCTTTACGCCGTTCACTGAGACGGTGCAGTCCAGCGCCCGTGCGCCTTACGTACGAGGCGCAGCTCAATGCCATTATCGCGGGGTGTCGCCCATGCAGATGGTCAGCGCAGATCTGCTGGCGCAGTACCGGCACTGCGAGGCTGAGCTCGTCGCGCTCAAGGCGGCGGCCCTGCTCGGTCCGGAGGATGCTTCAAGCGGTCCTCGATCATGAACCCAGCGCTGATCACAAGTAAAATCACTGGCCCCCAGTCCTGAACAACGTCTGGCATTTCACTGCTGTAGTAAGTGTGCAGCAACAGCGAAAACACGCAAAACACGACGGAATTTACCAGTACGATCAGGGCTACGTCGCGCCAAGAAATGTGAGCCGCGTTTGAGGTGGCTCAAAGTGGCGCGCCGGAGTGTCAACTTTTCTGGCGGTCTTACCGCCCGGTCAGCGCCGTCAACATCTTTCTTGGAAGGATGATCCGGAATGCGCCGGTGCAGATAGCAGCTTGAGATGAGGCAATGTTCTAATTATTGACGTCGATATTCTTGGTTTTCCCGCTGGCAATTTCGCCAGCATTCTCCCGTAGAAGACAGGAAAACCATGCCCAACGCAAGCCCGTTTTCGTCGGCGAGTCATCTCATACGTTCTGCGCTGATCCTGTTCATCTTGGCGCACGGCAGTGCTCGTGCAGAGAATTCCCTTCCAGAGGGAACGCTTGGCTGGTGGTATTACAGCGGAGCGACCAGTCCAGACCATTATGCGCCCGACCCGATTACTGCCTGTCAAAAAGGGGCGTGGCACCACGCGCGCGAGCCGCTTGTCGCGATGCGGCCTTGGCCAGCGCGCCGCGACGCGTTTGATTGCTCCTATAGGTGGCTACCCCGAACCGGCCCAGTTTCCTGGCTTGGGGTGACCGCCCTGCACTGCAAGCCGGGATATCGTTCGTATGCACAGGGCGTTTGTCGCAAAGAAAGACCGGAAGTTCCTGCGCCCTTGAAATGCGGAGAGGCGGCAGGAAACCCGGTTCAGTTTGTCAGCGGCGCCAAAATCCAGCATGAAATCGATCTAGGCGGCGGCAACGACTTGCTGCGCGTCCGCCGTACCTACCGCAGCGTGCGCGAAAACGGACTCGGGCAATCAGCGGGCATGGGCTGGTCGTTTTCCTTCGAGCGCGCCTTTTTCGCGCCGCGTTCATTGCTTAGCAATATCAGGCCGAGAATCATTGGCGCACTGAGCGATGGCACTTTTTTCGAATTCTGGCGGCAGGGCAATGGCCCGTACAAGTCAACCCACGACAGAGGCACGACCCTGGAAGTGCAAGGCCCCGATGAAACTGTCTTCCTTTTGACAACGCCGGACGGCACGGTCGAACGTTTCCTCCGGGATGGTGACACCTTCAGGCTCAGCAGCATTCATGCGCGCACCGGCATGACGACGCATTACACCTACGACGCCAACAACCAGCTCAGCAAGATTGCCGACGACAGCGGTCGCACCCTGACGATGACGTGGGAAGGCGGCCCCATCGCGTCTATCTCCAATGCCACCGGGAGCGTGCGTTACGAATATGAGCCTGCTGCCATACCCGGTTACGGCCCCATTAAAGGCATGGACCGCCTGGTTGGAGTGCACTTCCTCGACCGCGCCGGTGCCGAGATTTCATCGCGCGCGTACCACTACGAAGACGCTACCGACCGCTTCCTGCTCACCGGAATCACCGACGAACATGGAAAGCGCTTTGCCACGTATGCGTACAACGGCGACGGCCAGGCTGTGCTGACGGAGCACGCCGGCGGTGCGCAGCGTTACACCTTTTCTTATCCCAGCCGGACCAGCCGGATCGTGACCGATCCGCTCGGCAGCAGCCGCAGCATCGGCATTCGGTACGACCTCGGCAAGAGCCGAATTACCGCCGAAAGCCAGAGCGCCGGCGCTGGCTGCGCTGCGAGTGCCAAGGCCACCACCTACAGCGCCACAGGCGACGTGACGAGTCGTACCGACTTCAATGGCAACAAGACCTGCTTTATCAGCGACCCCGTCCGTGGAACCGAGCTGGCACGCGTGACCGGGCTGGGCAAAGATGATGCCTGCCCCGCAAGCATCGACAGCGCGATTCCAGCCGCTGCGCGCAAGACGAGTACGCGCTGGCATCCGGACTGGCCCCTGGTCACCACGACCGCCTCGCCTGGGCGCATGGAAATGACGGTCTACAACGGCCAGCGCGATGCTAGTGGAAAAGTAGTGGAGTGTGCCGGCGGCGCCGTGCTGCCCAATGGGAAGCCAATCGCCGTCGTATGCCGCAGGAGCGTCGAGGCGACCAGCGACAGGAATGGCGGGCTCGGTTTCACGGCGGCCCGAACCGGTCCTGTCCAGGAATGGCGCTACACCTACAACCGCACCGGGCAGATGCTGACGAGCAGCGGCCCGGTTGATGCCAATGGCAAGGCCGAATCGTCGAGCATGGTCTATTACGCCGACACCAGCGCGAGCCACGCCCCCGGCGACCTGGCGAGCGTGCGCAACAGTGTTGGCGAGGTCACCAATTACCTCGAATACAGCGAGGACGGCTTGCCGACGAAAGTCCAGCGTCCCAACGGCCAGATGGTCGGATTTGAATACGGGCCACGCCAGCGCTTGATGTCCAGCACCGTCCGCGCAGCGAGTGGGCAAGCCGAAACCACGCGATACGAATATGACGTCGCGGGCCAGCTGATCCGTATGACTGCGCCCGACGGCTCGGCGCTGAGCTACACCTACGACGATGCGCACCGTCTGATCGGCTTGCGCGACCGCTCCGGCAACAGCATTGATTTCACGCTCGATGCCATGGGCAATGCAATACGCCAGGAAGTGAAAGACCCGAGCGGCAAATTGGTGGCGCAGACCGCACGCGCCTTCGATGCGCTCAACCGCCTGCAGCGGGAATAGAAAAGCGCGAATGATCCAGGCTCGCGTTTCGAATACGACGCGGTCGGCAACCTGACATCGAGCATCGATCAAATTGCACGCGTCAGCAAGGGAACTTACGACACGTTCAATCGTCTGATACAACAGACCTTGCCCGCCGGCGATGCCACGGGCAAGCCAGCATTAATCGAGTACGCTTATACGCCGCAGGATCAGCTTGCATCAGTGATCGATCCGCGCCGCTTGCCGACACGCTACGTCGTCAACGGGCTGGGTCAGCAAACGGGGCTGAGCAGCCCCGATACCAGCAGCACGCACACGCAGTTCGACGGGGCCGGGAAGGTGATAGCGACCCTTGATGGAGCCGGACGCAAGACCGCCTATCGATATGATGCGGCGGGCCGCGTCACCGGCATCGGCACCAGCTCGTTTGAATACGGTGCCGCTGGCAGTTCCGCAGCGGGCCGTATCACAGCAATGGCGGATGAGGCCGGAAAAACGATGTACGTCTATGACGGCATGGGGAGGCTTACAAGGAAGGAGCAAACGAGCGGCCCGACGTCCAGGCGCTTCGTGACCGTCTACGCATATGGCAGCACGGGCGGCGCTGTTGGGCACGTCACCTCGATGACCTACCCCAGCGGCAATCGCATCGATATCACGTACGACGCGAATGGAAAGCCGTTCTCCCTGGGCCTGACGCGCCCCGGCGCTACGCGCACGACGATTCTGAGTCAAATAACTTACCAACCGTTCGGTGCTTTGCGCTCCTGGTTATGGGGTAATCACAGCGCGGGAAATCCCAATCAATACGAGCGCCAGTTCGACCTGGAAAATCGCATTGTCAGTTACCCTCTCGGCCACCTGAAAGCGGGAGGTGCGATGCGCACGCTCAGTTACGATGCCGCCGGACGGATCGTGGCGAGCACGCATGCGGGGAATGCCACGTCAGCCAGGCTGGACCAGCGCTACAGCTACGATGGACGGGATCGCCTGATCGGCTTTACCAGCGCTACGGCCAGCCAACGCTTCGAGTACGACGTCAACGGTAATCGTACCAAAGTCGTTAGTGGCGCCAGTAGCTACTCCAACACGATCGATCCCCGCAGCAACCGGCTGACTGCCACCTCCGGACCGGTGCCAGCGAAACGCAATACGTACGACGCCACGGGCAACCTCATCAGCGACGGAACGATGCGTTACGTCTACGGCAACAACGGGCGCCTGAGCACCACCACAGGCATCAATGGCGCGTCGACGCAATACCGC
Source organism: Massilia pseudoviolaceinigra (assembly GCF_030846505.1). NCBI lineage: Bacteria > Pseudomonadati > Pseudomonadota > Betaproteobacteria > Burkholderiales > Oxalobacteraceae > Massilia > Massilia pseudoviolaceinigra. The sequence continues at coordinate 77,443 of NZ_JAVCWL010000039.1, forward strand.
TACAACGGAGTCGGCCAGCGGATCATGAAGTCGGATGCCGCCGGCACATCGACTTACTTCGTCTACAACGAGGCCGGACAGATGGTGGGCGAGTACGATAGCACCGGCACGCCGATACAGGAAACGATCTACTTTGAGGGAATACCGGTCGCTGTGATCAAGCCGCGTACAGCGGGCGCCGGGGAAAGTGCATACTACATCTATGCCGACCACCTGATGACACCGCGGGTTATCGCCCGAGCCAGCGACAACAAGATGGTGTGGCGTTGGGATGGCGCAAATCCGTTTGGGGAAGATCCACCAGATGAAAACCCGAGTCGCCTAGGCAATTTCACCTACAACCTGCGTTTTCCCGGACAATATTATGATCGAGAAACGAATCTTCATTACAACTACTATCGCGACTACGATCCGCAGACTGGACGGTATTTGCAGTCTGACCCGATTGGTCTTGTGGGTGGAATCAACACATACGGTTATGCTCTCGGAAATCCTGTCTTATACTTCGACCCATCGGGTCTGCTAGTCCCGCCACCAAGCGTTGTGACATGGGCCGGCTCAGCGGCTAGCAGTACAGGCGCAGCGGCAGGCGTCGGAGTTGCGGCAGCTGGTGCTTTAGGTGTCGGTATTGGCCTCGGCTTCAATTCTGCGTGGGACCATTTTGCCGGGCAGCCCTTTGG